>JAYTRM010000286.1:0-42642 GCA_043746165.1 Bdellovibrionales bacterium
GGCGCGACACGATTTTGGCGCTCGAAAAGCGTCTCGCGAATTTCAGCAGTCCGTTTATGCAGAATGTTTTTCGATTCGTCATTGATGGTGTTGAGCCTCAGGTGCTACGTGAGATTTTTGAATCGCAAATCGATCTTGAAGAAGCCCACCAGCTTGCCGGCGCTAAAATTTGGATCGACGCCGGTGGCTTTGCTCCGACGATCGGCATCATCGGTGCGGTTCTTGGCCTCATTCACGTCATGGCGAATTTGACCGACACCAGTAAATTGGGTCAAGGAATCGCGGTGGCTTTCGTCGCTACCATTTACGGAGTGGGATCGGCGAATCTCTTGTTTTTACCAATCGGCGGAAAAATTCGCGCCAAAATAAAGCGCCGCACCGACACAAAGCTTATGGTTCTCGAAGGCGCACTGGCGATTATGAACGGCCTCAACCCGTTCGTGATCGAAGAAAAACTTATTCCTTACGTGCAGCGCGAGCTGTCATCGGTGGCCCCTAATCGCAAAGCCACCAGGGCGGCTTGATGGCTATTCGCAGGCGTCGCGCGCATCCCGAACACGAGAGTCATGAGCGCTGGTTGGTGTCGTACGCTGACTTCATCACGCTACTCTTTGCTTTCTTCACGGTACTTTACGCCACTTCCCAAACTGACCTTAAAAAACAAGAAGAGTTTGAAAAATCCATTAAGAAGCAGTTCACGGCGGTCATGTCCTTTGGTTCTGGAACCGCGAGCAAAGATCCCACAGGAAAATCGTTGATCCCTCCTGCAATTGATGGCTTTCCGCCGATGACGGCCGGTCCGCAGGAGGTGCAAGATCACGTTGAGCGAGCACTCAAAGATGCGCTTCAACCTAAAGGCGGCGAATCCGCGATCGTGGGTTTGCATCACGATACGGTAGGAGTCAGTATCCAGATGGCAGCAAGTCATCTTTTCCAAACCGGCTCGGCAGAGCTTAGGCCAGAGTCGGCGAAGGCGCTCGATCAGCTGGGGCATTTGTTGAAAGAATCGGGGCGCAGGTTGATTGTCGAGGGTCATACTGACAATCAGCCGATTCACACTTCTGAATTTCCGAGTAACTGGGAGCTTTCGGCCGCGAGGGCCACAAAGATAGTTCGCTACTTGATAGCGAGGCAGAAAATCGCTCCAGAACTTCTTGTCCCGGTTGCGTATGCCGATCAAAAGCCGCTTGTGCCCAACTCCACCGATGAAAATCGCGCGCGCAACCGCCGCATCGAGATTAAGATCGTAACGGGGAACGAAGCACTTTGAGAGCTTTCGCTCCCCATCTTTTCAGAGGGGCACGGATCAAAACAAAATCAAGAGATCAACCGCCGCAAGCGTCAGTGAGTTCTTTATCAGAAACATCACGACCGAGAACATCCTTCAAAGCTTTGGCGCGAGCATCTTCGACATTGAGGCCGCTAGCCATCAACTCAGTCGTACGGTTGCCGACTTTAGCTGCATTTGCCGCAGCGGTCTGGTCGTTATTGAGCGACGTAGCCGGATCAGCGAGAACTTTAGCCATAACGGTCGAAGCCTTGCTGCCAGTCTGCAGAGCTTGCATGGTCTGAGCTGTATGCTGATTGAGTTCAGCAGCGCTCAGAGCACCAGTTGCAGATTGACCAGCTGTGATATCAGCTGTTTTGTCTTTTACGTCTTCTTTTCCGTCTTCAACGGCAAAAGCAGCAGTAGCGGCCAGAACGAGAGTCATCGAAAGTACGAGTTTGCGGATCATGAAAAGCCTCCTCTATGAAAAGCTTGGGTTATCGTTTTCTTCACTAACACTTTGACTTTATTTCAACTTCCGTGCCCGAATCCTCTTGCAGCTTCGGAGCGCTATCTCGAAATTAATTGGTCCCCATCTGATCGTCGCTGTTTAAAGAATCGACAGTGCCGTCATTCGTGGGCTCGTCGACCGCGGGTTTCATATGGGATGTCATCGAAGCATCGGTTGCCGGGGCATCGACCACACCATGCTCAAGCAGGTGAATGTTCTTAGCGTAGCCCTGTTCTTCTTCGATGAGTCTTTGGATCTGTTCGGCAAATTTTTTGAGAATCGCCGACCTAAAGGTATTGTCTGCGCTTTTCACCGCTTGCAGCCGAACGCTGACCAGATCACCGATCTTTTTCAGGTCGTCTTGCGCAGCCTTAATGTGTTGATCAAAGGTTGCGGGAACAAGATCGGAAGCACTGACCACTCGGGTATTTGCAAGCAGATCATTGGAGAGCTGTAAGACGTCAGTCTTGGCTTTTTTGACTGCGGCGGCATTCGTGCTTGGCGGAAGCGACGCGATATCGAGCGAATAGATCCCGCGCAGGTAATTGCGAAGTTCTGTCTCGATCGCCAGCATGACTCCGTTGCCAACCCGGTAGGCGTTAGATTCGCCTTGGCACTGAGATTCTGCCCCATTTTCTGACATTGTTGCGGCCGAGAGGCCGATTTCATCGACGGGCTTATTCGTCGCAAGTTCAGTACTCTTCACTTTGCAGCCGTAGCGGAAAGTGCGATCAAACAGCACCGGAAAGTACTTCTCGCGCAAGAAAGTCTTGAACGTCTCGTCGTAACGCCGCCAAACCGGAGTGATCACTTTATCAAAGTGGTCATTCCACCAAGGTCCGAAAGATACGATGTAGCCATCTTGTTGGTAGATTGCGGGATCGAGATTGGCGTAGGTGTAGGCCGCAAGCGACGGGTAGTTAGTTCCGCTTCCATCCGAGAAGGTTCCGGTGAAAGGGTTCACCGTGGCCGATTTATCTTCACCAGATTTCGGGAGCCATCCACCAATCATATAGTTGACTGTTGAGTAGGTGTCTTGGTGTACGTTTTGGCAGACCTGTCGATTCTTGTTCGTCAGCTTCGGCGGAACAAAACGGAGGCTCGAGCCATAAGGTGTCGAGACGTAACTGGGGCTCGCCATCTGACGCGCTAAAAACGTGTAAACACCGCCGAGAACGCGGCGCAAAGGATCTGGTTGCGTAGCATTTGGATCGAGCGTCGGCTCTGAACCGCAGGCACTGCCCGCAGTGACATAGTCGATGAGCCCAGGGGTCGGGATCCATGTGCCGTCGAGAAACCAGCTATTGAGACCTTCTGGGCTCTCGCCGTCAGGGCCCGCGATTGCCTTGGCCAGCGCTTCACGAGAGAGGTTAGGGGGGGCAGCGTTCTTAAAAACTTGTTTGTTTTTTGCCTTTGTTAGGTAATCGCCCAGTTGGTACGAAGCCGCGTAGGCCGCCGAGAATTCAGATATCATGCTCGACCAGTTGGCGTAAGACGAAGTAAACTGGCCGAGCAAATTGTCGCGCCAATCATGGTTTGTCTTGTCATAACTTTCGAGAAGTTTCTCGGGCTGCGCGAAGACTTCGCAGCGCAACTGAGCTTCGCTCTTCTTACGCGAAATCTCGGTCGCCCAACGCATTAAAACAAATTGAGCTTGGGTTTGCTTCAAGGCATCGGGATTCGCTTTTTCAGCGGCGGCGGTTGCGCTCGGAACACAAGACGAAAGGGGCGCTGGCGCTTTCCAACCGTTGGTTTGCATTTGCCGGTAGAAATCCATCAATAGCCCATGAGCGGTATAGGGAGTCGTTGCTTCAACCGCGAAGGCGTTGTCGATCGGTTGATAACTTTTTGGCCAGAAAAACTCAGAGTGAAGATCAACTTTGCTGTTGAGATAAGCGGTCGGATCAAAGTAGTTTTCTTTGAGATCTTGCCAGTAGTAATTGACATAAGGCTCGACGATATCGGTATCGACCGCGAGGAAGGCGACGAAGTTCACGAGACCCGAAAGCTTGAGGGGAATTCGACCCACAAACTTCGCGGTGTTGGCTAACCAGTAAGACTTCGGAACAATGTCAATTCCACGTTCGGTCAATTTAATGTAGCCTTTTCCGAACTTACTTTTTGCCAATATTTTTTGGGCTTGGTTGGCAATCACTGTCGAGCCAAACATGCCCACGGTCTGCGGGGCGTAGGCCATGATTTTTCCAGAATCGAGCCAATCGGTGCGAGCTTTAGCGCAAGCTTCGGGATCAGGCTTGGTGTCTTTGCTTCTAAAGTTAAAACATTGGCGGATATTGGCGTCGGTTGAGAGTTCGGAGAAGAGACTTTGCGCCAGCATACCGAAGCCCATACCGAGGAAATTGGTAAGGCCCGGCGCGATCGCTCCAATTTTGAGCTTATTGAGGAGGCTGGTCGTACCGTGATTTCCTGCCAAGAATACCGCAAAGCCCGCAACGCCCATGACGCTCGTAGTTTGCTTTTCCCAGTTTTCTAACCAGTTTGGATCACCCGGATCGGCATAAACTAAATTAGATGCTGCAATGATTCCGGTCGCGACCGAGTAAGTCACGAATTGTGTCGAAAACGATTTCACTCCATTGAAGACAGGATGGCCATGCCCATGGGGACTTTGGTTTTGCGGCTCGGCCTGAGACTGTTTCAGCAGATCTTCTAGTTCCGGGTCTTTCGCCGTGTCGCCGGCCTCAACGCCGAGAGTGCCATGAGTGGTTGTCTCTTTTCCGTCAGGTCCCTGGGCTGTGATTTCGATGGGCGTAGCTGGCAGGAGCGGCTGGAGCTCTCGCAATTGTTGACGAAGTCTCTTTTGCTCGTCTTTGAGTTTGTTGAGTTGGCTGTCGTCGTCGCCAAATTTGCGATTAAAAGTAAGGTCATTGATCTTAGGATTGATCTCTTTTTTGAGGCGCTCTTCAATGCTTTGATACATTTTGATTATATCCGCATTCGGAAGCGCAACCGCGGCTCCAGCGGTGGCGTGAGCGGCGGAGGAGTCAGATCCCGGTGCGGGCATACTGTCCTCGGCGCGAACCATCGCCGTCGATGTGATCAGGCTCACAGTCAGAACCCAGTGCCCGCTTAAGCTTAAAGCCGAGCGAACCGCACTAAGCTTCGGATCGTGATTTTGATTAGCCTTCATAAAACGCCACTCCTCATATCTGTCCAGTATCAGCTCAGTTACGAACTGACAGCTGTGAGCAGAGCAAAGACCGTTCTCAAATCGAGGCCTTAGGCTCGATTGGAGTGATTATGAGAGGCCGATGAGAAGGGGAACAACGGCGATCGCCGTTGAGGGTCTAACAGGTGTCAATAATTTCGACAGAGAAAAATATGACTTAGAATACTGAACTTAGCAAACTCGGCGGCACTCTCGCCGTCGACGGTGCCTCAGTCCCTTGAGTCATCATCATCATCGTCGTCGTCGTGGGTCGCTTTACTTTTTTTCTTGGTTCTGATGGCGTCGGCTGTCGCCTCGTCGATAATTTCAATTTGCGTGAGAAAAACCTTTTTGATCGGCCGGTCCGTCGGGCCCGTTTTCACTCGCGAAATTTTTTCGGCGATTTTCAACCCTTTTTCAACCTTGCCAAAAACGGTAAATTTCCCGTCCCAATCTTTACGCGGCTGCAAGGTGATAAAAAACTGGCTTCCGTTCGTGTTTTTCACATATTCCATTGGAGCCTTGGGATCTCTCTCCGGGGCCATCGCCACCATTCCTGCAACGTCGAAAGTCGAAGATCGCGAAATTTCATCGTTGATTGTAAAACCAGGGCCCCCGCGTCCTGTTCCAAATGGACACCCGGTTTGCACCATGACACCCGGGATTGCTCGATGAAAAGTGAGATTCGTATAAAAAGGTCGGCGTGTTTGTTTTCCGGTTTTTGGATCTGTCGATTCTTTATCGCCGCGGGCTAAATCAATAAAATTGTGCACGGTGATCGGGGCTTGATAGGCAAAAAGCCGAATGACAATGTCGCCCATCGAGGTGTGGAGAATGGCACGTGGATCACCCTGCTTCACTTTTTCCGGAATGAAGGCTTCAACTTGTGAGGTTAGGGTCACAGCAGGAGTCGGTTGAGGATTCGGATTACCAGGCATTCCCACAGACCCGTTGGGCGACTGAGAGTTTTTGTCACCCTGGGCCTGCGAATCAGGAGCGGCAGAGGGAGCGGCGATAATATTCTGTGAGGGATCAAAGGAAGCTGGAGGCGCGGAGGGAGCGATTGAAGCCTCTGGCGCCGGAGCCGCCTGCGAGTTTTCCATAGGGACAGGCGGGGCGGCTGGGGCGAGCATCGGAGTGCTCGCCTGGCTATTATTTATGGGCGTGATGGGCACGCCCTGGCCTATTGCTAGGTGACCAGGCGGTAAAGTCTGGGTGATAAGAAAAACAAGTGGAGCGAATGTGAGGGCAATCCCCAGTCTGCAGTGAACTTTCATGTCGCTCTCCCGTCCATAGTGATCAATCCATCTTCGCCGCTGAGGTCGACCGGCGTAACTCAACGAGCGAAGTTGCGATTTCAGCCAAAGTGCTCCGCACTTGCATTTCTAGAGCCCTAGGAGATCGATCGAGAAGCAAAGCCAAGCGATGAAATTCGTCTGATCCGAGCCGCACTTTCGAACCCACTTGGCTCGTGGTGAGTTGAAAAAGTTGCTCGAGCGATCGGAGTTCATCGTATTTCTCTCTCAACCTGGGCCCGCGCTCGCGCCAAAGCTCGTCGACGCTCTCAAGATATTGAATCATGCCGCAAGTTGACGGATCAAGAGAGAACTCTCGGCGAGCAAGCAATGCGATCTGAGCCGCGAACTCGACGTCGGCGAGGCCGCCGAACGAAAGCTTGAGATCGAGATCCGCGTTGCTGGTAGCGTAATTGGGGTCAACGAAGAGTTGGGATCGAATGCGTTCAAGTTCTTGATAATCGCCTGGACTAAGACCTCGGCTGCAGGCAGTCGCTGGGGGAGAAACTTTCATTGTGGTCAGAGGTCGAGCCCGCAGGTAACTTTGTCGCTCCCAGGCTGCCGACTGCGTTAGGAGGTATTGATGGAGGTTTTCCTCAGTCACCATGATCGGACCCGAACTTCCCGAAGGTCGAAGTCGCATGTCGACAGAGTAAATCGAACCGCCCCGATGAGCTTCGGTCATACGTGATAGGAAGCGTTTTGCAACCTTATGGGATTCCGCTCTCGGCTCGTTGCGGGTAACGAAAACAAAATCTAGATCCGAGCGAAGGCCTAGCTCCCGCCCGCCCCATTTTCCAAGAGCGAGTAGAGACAAATCCTCTAAACCTTGCTCCTCCTTAAGGCGGTCCAGTAGCAATTGGGCAATCTGATCGGCATTGCTTGAGAGATTGAGGGTCATTTTTCGAAGGTCGCGTCCTTCAAGAAATTGCGAAGCAGCCACCAGTTCGCCGAGCAGTCGCCGTTCCGTCAACTCCTCCAGAAGGGTCATTAAGTCAGCAGAAGGCGGCGCAGTTTTTTGATAAATAAATTCATCAATCAACTCCGGCCGCGACGAGAGAAGCGAGCCTAGATAAGGTGAAATTGAAAACAGTAGCGCGAGTTGATTGCGAATTTTAGGCTCGCGATTGAGCAGGGTAAAAAAACTAGCCTTTGCGCGAGTCGCGCGAACAAAATCAAGAAGCAGCGAGAGACCGAGATTCAGATCGAGTTTGAGTTCAGAGAGCTTTTCTGTAAATTCCTTGAGAAAAACAAGGCGCGCGCGTTCATCTCTCTCGCTGTGGCGAGAGAGGGCCGTTGCTGCAAGTAATTGCGGCCAAGTTTCGTTTACTGCTTCGTCATTGAAGCCTAAGCCACGCAGGCGTTCCGATTGGGCGTCGAGACTCGAGGGTAGCGGAGTTGGTAGGAAATTTCCGCCAAAAAAAGAATCTGAAATCTTCGCGACGGCGGCGCAACGCTCGCGGAGTTCAATCTGAAAATCTTTTTCTAGCGCCGGATGGCCCTCTTTGAGGTCGACGACATATTCCTGCTGATCTTCATAAGCATGAAGGCGATTTTCCCAGGTGCGCAGTCGCCAGTAGCTTTGCAACAGTTCGTCGCAGTCACCTTGCGGGAGTAAGCCAAGATCGGCAATCGTTTGTATTGCCAGGCTTGTGGAAAATGTTTGGAGTCGCGGATGCCGTCCGCCATGCAGAACTTGCAGCGCGTGGATAAAGAGCTCAAGTTCGCGAATTCCGCCTTGGCCTAATTTGAGATGAAAGAGGTTGGGATTTCCTTGAACGGAGCCGGCGGTTTCGTTGCGAATCTTCGAACGCAGTGATTTGAGATCCTCGATCACCGTGTAGTCGAGATGCTTACGGTATGACATCTTTGTGGTGAAGCGCGCGATCTGCTCATTGATTTCCTGAGGGCCTTGCAAAATTCGCATACGAACAAAAGCCAGACGTTCCCACATTTCGCCGTGATATCCGTAATGGTATTCAAATTCTCCGAGGCTGGGGATGGCGGCGCTCGCGCGCCCGCCGGGTCTAAGCGTGAAATCGAGCCTCAGCGCGTAGCCAAATTCAGTGGAGTCGCCAAGAAGACTTTGAAAGCGGCGAAATGACTTTTGGTCGATGACCGAGTCGTCATTTCGCACCGCGATCAGATCGACGTCGGAGCTCAAGTTCAGCTCGCGTGAGCCTAGCTTGCCTAGCGCCAGTAAAGATTGTTTGAGATCAGCTCCGCCCGATTCAATCCAGGCACGCGCAATGAGCACTTCGGCGGCGTCGGACCATGACAGACACACTTCGCTGGCGCTGGCCCGGTCAAAATAAGTCGCCATCGCACAACGAAGCCACATGCGGTGGCGATCGAGCCGGAGGCGCGCGGCGACGTCAAACTTGACGTCAAGGCCGACCTCAAGACTGGCGCCAAGGCTCGCATCCGCCCTGACGCCCGATGAATTTTCCAGCAGTCTTCGATAGCGAGCGATGGCGGGCCAAGATTCTGCTTCCTGCCATTCAATCTCGCTGTAGCTCTCTAATCGAGGAAGTTCAATCGGCCGGTCACTCAAAGGTCGGCGACCAGCGCGGTTTGAAATAATCGTAACTATCGAATGTCACGCGATGTTCGTTTTCGCCGTCGATCGAAACCACGTAGAGTTGATATTTACCCGTGCGGTTGCTACGAAACAGAATTAAGCGTCCATCGGGAGAAAAAGATGGATCTTCGTTATCTGCGAACTTGCCGTTCGTTTTTGTTGCCGAAGTCAGACGGATCATATTGGTGCCATCAGCGTCCATCACGAAGAGATCATAGTGAGTCTTGTCGAGACCCGCAAACGCGATACGCTTGCTATCGGGTGACCAAGCAGGCGTCGAATTGTATTCGCCGGCGAACGTCAATCTTTTAACATCGCTGCCGTCGGCATTCATGACGTAAATCATCGGGTGGCCGCTTCGGGTTGAAGAAAATGCGATTTTTTTACCATCAGGACTTGGCGAGGGTTCGACATTCATTTCGCCGTTGCGACCATTCGTGAGTCGATCGAGAGCGCGACCGTCGAGCGTCATCCGATAAATGTCGGGATTTCCAGCGTTGGAAATAGTCAGCAGCAAACCTTTTCCATCCGGCGTGAAGCTCGCACCCGAGTTGATACCACGGCGATAAGAGACCAAAAATCTTTTGCCAGTCTTGATGTTGTAAGTGAAGAGGTCAACGTTGCGAGTTTTCTCTTCCGGATGGTAGGCAAACGCGCTGTAGGCGACCTGTTCGCCGTCGATGGCCCAGGTCGGGGACTGCGCGATCGAAAGGTGGTTGGAGACTTGTTTGGCCTCGGCGCCATCCCAATCCATGACAAAAATTTCTTTTTCTTGCGGGCGAGTCGAGCGCGACGTAACGAGCTTCGAAAGAAAGAAACCGCGCTGGCCGGTGAGCTCCTTGATCAAATCATTCGAAAACGTGTGGGCGATTGTGCGGGCCGCATTGACCGAGCCTTTGTAGGACTTACTTAAGATAAGCTTTTGCTGCGGAACATAGTAGGTGTAAGTGTCGGCGGTGACTTCGTCACCCAGCACGCGGAAGCCGACACGCACGAGAAATTCGGTTCCGATTTGACTCCAGCTCGCGAAATTAAATCCGCCAGTTTCGTCAGCGACTGGTTTTAATCCAACTTTGCGAACATCTTCGATAAACGCTGCAGGTTTAATAAATTCAAAGTAACTGCTGACATCCATATCGTTTCTAAACACGTCATAGAGTTCCTTGCCAGCTTTCAGTCCCGCTTTCGCCATCGTCGGTGAGCCGGTGTATTGAAAGGGTGGAATTGCCATGAGGCTTTTTTTGAGATTGGCGTTGTCGATTTTGATGTACAAACCGCCAGCGCCCGCAGCCGATGGCGCGGCTCCCGCAGAAGCGTTGGCCGCTGGCGAAGCTGGGGCGGCGGTGGGTGGAGCGCCTTCTGCATGTGCGATTGTCGAGACCAGTGCACTCAGAAGCACGACTGTTTTGATCAAGTAGAAATTCATGGAATTCGCTGTCCTTTCATTTTGAGCCTCGTCAGTGCCCGGGCGTGAAGTCGATGTCGATTCCGCGCACAGAGACAAGGTTGACCAGATCACTCGGTGGATGGGGAAGCGGCAGCGAAGTGTCGACCGCCGTCATCGCGCTCTGATCAAAAACCGGATTGTTGGAGGACCGAACAAGAACTTTCTTGAGTAAATTTCCCTGGCCGTCTACGAACACACGAACTAGAGCACTTAGATTAGCATCGGATAAAAATCCCGGCAAGTTCCAGTGGCGAGTGACATGGTTCTGGACGGTCTGGGTGTACGATTCATTTTCGAGCTTGGTTATCCCTTTAAGAGCCGAACCTTCGGTCGCTTCGTTTCCCTTTATGGGTGCCGGCGGCGCGGGCGTCGCCGCTGCTGGCGCTTGGGCGGGAGGCGGCTTCGGCCGCTCGTTTTGGAGTCGCGAGATTGCCTCGAGGCGGCGAAGGGCGGCGGCTTCGTCGTGTTTCGTTTTATTTAAATTCACTTTGGGGCTATCTGAAATTGGAGCCACATGGGCTTTGGGCGGCTCGGGTGCCGGCGGTGGAGTCTTGACGTCGGGTGGTTTCGGCGGCTGCTCGGCTGGCTGAGGCTTGGGTGCGGGCGGAAGCTTCGCTTGGTGATCAGGAAGATCGACCACGTCGACTCGTATGGACGGCGGAGCTTGCAGTTCAGCAACTGGCGCAAATACGGCACGAACAGCGAGAAAGATAAAAACAACAAAATGAAAAACCACCGATGCGCCGAGGGCGATTTCAAAACTGTCTCGTTTTGGCGGAAGGGCGGTGGTTGTTGTCACGGTTTCGGCAACGTCACCAAGCCGATGTTAAAGATCCCCGCAGCTCTAACCTCGGCCATGGTTTCGGCCACCAAACCGTAATCGACCGTGCGGTCTGCCTGGAGATAAATTTGCTTGTTGCGACGGGTCTCAAAAATCGCTTTCAAACGTCCAGAGAGTTCGCCCAGCGCAATTGTCTGGTCACCAACGTAGAGCTTGTGGTTTTTTCGAATCATCAAAACAAAAGGTTCTTCAGCGGTCGGCGTTCCTGAACTCGCGGTTTCAGGGAGTTCAATGTCTATTCCTTGCTGCATCATCGGGGTTGTGACCATGAAGATGATGAGCAGCACGAGCATCACGTCGACGAGTGGCGTGACGTTGATTTCGCTCATGGCAGCTCGCGATCCTCTTCGACCGGATGAACTAAACGCCATTACACGTCCCTAAAGAAATTGCGTTTCACGATGTTGAGAAAGTCCGAGCCAAAGCTGTTGAGATCCATTTCGAACTTTCGAACCTGTGTGATGTAGTAATTGTAAGAGGCCACTGCGGGAAGCGCCGCAAAGAGGCCAACGGCTGTCGAAAACAAGGCCTCGGAAATTCCGGGTGCAACGACGGCGAGGCTAGCCGAACCGCTCGCGGCGATGTGTGAAAAAGACGTCATGATACCGATGACCGTACCGAGCAGCCCGACGAAGGGAGCGGTGCTGCCGACGGTCGCCAGAAAGTTCAGGCGTGCTTCGCTGTCAGAAATCTCGTGGTCAATCGACTTGCGAACGGTCCGTTCAATATTGTCGAGACCCGAAAGTCGAGTGATCGTGCCAGAAGAGCTGTCGGTCGCAAGAGGTGACTCCGCGATTCGCTGCAACTCCACGTAGGCCGATTTAAAAACTCGAGCTAAAGAGCTTCCATTAAAAGTGTTGATTTGACCAAACAGCGTTTCAAGGGACGAAGTCTTCCAGAACTTTTCGTTGAAATTGTCATTGGCGAGGCGAAGGGTTTCGAACTGCTTGTACTTGACGAAAATGATTGCCCAGGACACGACCGAAAGAGCAAGCAGCACAATGAGTAGAATCTGGACCATTGGCCCGGCGTTGAGTATGCCGTCGAGCGCGCCCGCTTTAACACCGACGTGGGGTGGCGCCGCCATCGCAGAAGTGGAGTCCAAGAGATTTAAAATTTGAGTCGTCTTGATGATGTTCATATTGACGAAAGGCTAATTCGTTCGCGACCCCGGCGCAACTGCAAGAGTTGCCGAATCGAGATATTCTTTGGGTTGCGAGGTGAGAACTCCGTCGATTCCGCGCTGGGCGAAGGTATTGATTTGTGACGCTTCTGCTGGTCCAGCGTAGATCTTCATTTCGCGACGGTGAATTTCATGAATAATCGAATCGCTCAAACGCTCCAGTTCGTGAGCCTCGGGGTCCTGCGAAGTCATAACAAAAACATCGCCCTTCAGCGGCGCCGACATTTCAAGCCCAAGCGAAGCGAGCATGATCAGCCGCGTGACTTGCGCTTGGCTTGAGCCGTAGAGCCACAGTGGCTGTGCTTCGCGGAGGTCTTTGAGCATGCCGTCTTCTGGACTTTGAATCAGGGCGCGATCCATCGCGGGATTTGTCGCGAGATCGCGGATGATCACTTCGAGCAGACCAGGTTGATGGCCAAAGAAACTTAAGATCAGACGGTGCTTACGTAATTGCGTGAGGACATCGCTCAACCGAAGCGGCTCGTCGGTTTCCGCAGGAGTAGCACCACACGTTGCGTTGTGGTTGCCAGCATCACCTGTGCTACAAACCAAACCGTCCGTTTGCGGAGCCTGACTTGAGCCGGTTGTGGTCGGGGGTTCATCGACCAGCAAATTTCCTTTTTCGTCGATATGGATATCCAGCCAAAAGACCAGTTTGTCTGAGAGTTGGGCCAGCTGCGCAAAACGCTCAAGCCTTGAGCCACTCAGTCCTTTGTCACCCAGAGCGTGGTAGCTCACAACGTCGGGACCAGGGTGAGCGGTGTCTTGCGTAAAGGAGTTTTTAAGCGGACGGTGAAGGGGCGCCAGGGCCCCCTTTGCACGCAGGTATCCCCAAATTACAAAGACCGACATCAGTGCAACAGCCGTGATTAAGACAAAACTACGAAGTGCTGGTTTCATAACTAATACCCTAAAAGAACAGTGCAATTTAAAAACAATGAGATCGAGGAGCGCAACAGATATAAGACCAAAATTAACCTATTTAAATTGACCCGCTCGTCGTTCTCGATTAGCTTTCAGCTTGAAATATAGGTCGTTTTGAACCCGAAAACCTGTGGCGCGGACCATATCGGACTTGAGAGCCAAAGCCCAAGGAAAAATCTCGGTGAATAAAATCAATCGCAAGGTCGAGTACGCTTTGATCGGCCTCAAACACATGCATAGCAAAGCGCCAGGCGAACTGACCACGGTCAAGGAACTCAGCCAAATGTATGGCTGCCCCTTCGACGTGGCGTCACGGGTCATGCAAATTCTGGTGCAGAAGGGCCTTTTGCGTTCTGAGCAGGGAGCGCACGGAGGTTATCAAATCAACCGCGATCTTCAGCGAGTTTCTTTTTACGACTTGAGCGAAATGATCCTTGGCCCCGTTGAGGTTGCACGATGCCTGCAAAGCGATGAGCACGACGGCTGTGAAATTCGTGGCCTTTGCAACATCGTGACTCCCATGCAAAATCTCAATCGTCGCCTGGTCGAGTTTTATCGTGCCTTGAGTCTTCGCGAGCTGCTCGAAAATCGGCCGTCAGGCGCGGCAGGAGTGAAATTTCGCTCTTCGTCGGAGGCATAATTATGAGCAATCAAACTTCAACTGGCGCTGTTTCAAGCCCGCCCTCACCCCCGCCCTCAGGCCCGTCAACGAGCCCCGAGTACAAGTACGGGTTCGTGACGGACATCGAAACTGAAACCGTGCCGCGTGGATTGAGCGAAGAAACGGTGCGCCTGATTTCGAGCAAAAAAGGCGAGCCGGAGTGGATGCTCGATTATCGTCTCAAAGCTTTGCGGCACTGGTTTACGCTTAAGGAGCCAACCTGGGCCGACGTTCACCACGAGCCAATTGATTACCAAAACATTATTTATTACTCAGCTCCGAAGAAAAAATCTGCCGACGGTCCGCAGAAACTTGACGAATTAGATCCCGAGCTGCTGAAAACTTTCGAGCGGCTTGGAATTCCGCTGGGTGAGCAAAAGCGCATCAGCGGTGTTGCGGTCGACGCGGTGTTTGATTCGGTATCGGTGGGCACCACCCATCAAGCAGATTTAGAAAAAATTGGCGTGGTTTTTTGCTCGATTTCCGAAGCTATGAAAACCCACCCGGAAATCGTGAAGCGACATCTGGGATCAGTCGTTCCGTACACGGATAATTTCTTTGCGGCGCTCAATGCCGCCGTTTTTACCGATGGCTCTTTTGTTTATATTCCAAAAGGCGTGCGATGCCCTATTGACCTTTCAACATATTTTCGTATTAACGCCTCAGAGACAGGCCAGTTTGAACGGACGTTGGTCGTGGCCGAGCCCGGCAGCTTCGTGAATTACCTCGAGGGCTGCACGGCCCCCCAGCGGGATGAAAATCAGTTGCATGCTGCCGTGGTCGAGCTCATCGCTTTCGAGGAAGCCGAAATTAAGTATTCGACGGTGCAGAACTGGTACTCAGGAGATCGCGAGGGTCGCGGCGGAATTTATAATTTTGTCACCAAGCGTGGCAAATGCCAGGGCGCTCGTTCAAAAATTTCGTGGACGCAAGTAGAATCCGGATCGGCGATCACCTGGAAGTACCCGAGCTGCATCCTCCTCGGCGAGGGATCACAAGGTGCATTTTACTCTGTGGCGCTCACCCACGATGCGATGCAGGCCGACACCGGTACAAAAATGATCCACATCGGTAAAAATACCAGCAGCACGATTATCTCGAAAGGGATTTCGACCGGTCGCTCGAGCAACACGTATCGCGGGCAAGTCAAAATTATGTCTTCAGCACAAGGTGCCCGTAATTATTCGCAGTGTGATTCGATGCTGGTTGGCGATCAGTGCCGAGCTGGCACGGTTCCGTACATCGAGGTTCGCAATAAAAGTGCCGTACTCGAGCACGAAGCTTCGACCTCGCGAATCAGCGAAGATCAGTTGTTTTATCTCGCCTCGCGCGGTCTTGGAACTGAGGCGGCAATTTCGATGTTGGTCAATGGCTTTTGCAAAGACGTCTTTAAGCATCTGCCGCTCGAGTTTTCGGTTGAAGCGGTGAAGTTGATCGAAATGAAACTTGAAAACAGTGTCGGCTAACGGAGTTAATGTGTCCCAAGCGTTATTAGAAGTTAAAAATCTGCATGTTTCCGTCGATGGCAAAGAAGTCTTAAAGGGCATCAATCTTGTCGTTAAGCCTGGCGAGGTGCACGCGATTATGGGCCCCAATGGTTCCGGAAAAAGCACGCTTTCAAAGGTGCTCGCAGGTCATCCCTCTTACGACGTCACGTCTGGTGAAGCGCTTTTTGAAGTGAATTTCAAAATGAAGAATCTCCTCGACATGGAACCTGACGAGCGCGCCAAAGACGGTCTGTTTCTCGCGTTCCAATATCCGATTGAAATCCCCGGAGTGACCAATCGGGCCTTTTTACGTTCGTCATTTAATTCTATCTGCCGGCACAATGGTGCCGAGGAGATGGACGAGGCCTCGTTTGATACGTTTTTGCAAAAGAAGCTCAAAGTTGTCAGCATGGACGAGAAATTTCTCGATCGTGCCGTCAACTCGGGCTTCTCGGGCGGCGAAAAAAAGCGCAATGAAATATTGCAAATGGCGGTGCTCAGCCCGCGCCTCTCGCTTCTTGATGAGACAGATTCGGGCCTCGACATCGACGCACTTCGAGTCGTCTCTGACGGTGTGAATCAGTTAAAAACGAAAGAAACCGGCGTTGTTCTCATCACTCACTATCAGCGCTTGCTCGACCATGTAATCCCCGATTTCGTTCACGTTCTTGCCAATGGTAAAATTATCGAAACAGGTGATCGTTCGTTGGCTCTTAAACTCGAAGAGCGAGGGTATGATTGGCTGCTGACATGACCACTCTTCAGTCTTTGCAGAAGGCGCATGGCGACTGGATTCCGGCGCACGCGGCACATTTGTTGTCGAAAGGCTGGAATTGGCTTGCGCTCGCGCAGAAAGCGCAGGCGGCCGGTTGGAGCACGCTTAGACTTCCCGATCGCAAGATGGAAAGCTGGCGCTATTCTGACCTTGCGGCTCTACGCAATTGCGAATTTTCGGTCACGAGCGCCGCGAGTGCAGCAAACGTCGCTGCGCAGACCGCGCCGCCCGAACTAGCGCTCAGTGAATCAGCATTTGAAGTGGTCTTTGTTGACGGAGTCTTTAAGCCAGAATGGTCGCGCCTGCCAAGTGACGGCTCGATATCCCTTCTTTCGCAAGCGATTGATGGGCAGAAAACTCGAGATAAGGTTTTGCGGCTCTTTCAAACTGAGCTGGAGACTCCTGTTGTAGGTCACGGCCGCGAGCAGGTTTTTCGCTCGGTCAATTCGAGCTTCGTGCGAGATGCGGTTTTGGTGCAGGTCAACCGCGGAGCGGCTCTCGGTAAGCCGCTGCGGATCTCTCATTGGGCGGGAGGCTCAACGGCTGCAGGCTCGCAAGCGATTTTTGCTCCGCGAGTTCAGGTTGTTTTGGAAGAAAACGCCCAAGCGGTTATTTGTGAACGTTTTTTCTCGAGCCCCCAGGGTTCGCACTTCACGAATGCCTTAAGCCACTACACGCTCGAAAGTGGCGCGCGCCTCGAGCTACTTCACCTGCAATCGCAGAGCGACCTCGCGGTTCATCTGGCTGCGACTACTATTACCCAGGCGCGAGACAGTGAAAGTAAGGTGACCTCGCTTTCTCTCGGCGCCCGGTTTGCCCGCCACGAAGTCGAAGTGAAGTTGGGCGGTGAAGGAGCGAGTTGCGCCCTCGCTGGTTTGACGCTGTTAAACGGCACGCGCCATGGTGATCATTTGACCTCGGTTCATCACCTGCTCCCGCGTACGCAGAGTGAACAGCTCTTCAAGGGCATCGCCGCCGGTGAATCGCGTTCGGTATTTAACGGAGCGGTTCACATGCATCGCGGGGCCGTGCAGTCTACCGCAGCCCAGCTCAACAAAAGTCTTCTTTTAAGCGCCAAGGCCGAAGCCGATAGTAAACCTGAGCTTGTGATCGAGGTCGACGACGTCAAGGCGACTCACGGTGCGACGGTGGGTCAGCTCGATCCCGAACATCTTTTTTACATGGAGGCTCGAGGAATCGAGCGCTCCGAAGCCGAGAGACTGCTCGCGCGAGGCTTTGCTGCTGAGGTGGTGTTCGCTCATCTGCGCAATGAACTTTTATGTCAGGATGCCATGCGCGTTCTTGGCGAGCATCTCGACCAATTTGGTTTCGGGGGCTTGGGTGACTGAAAACTTTGACCTTGAAAAAATTCGCGGCGACTTTCCGGCCTTACGACGCTCGATTCACGGTCGTCCTTTAGTCTACCTGGATTCTGCGGCGACATCACTCAAGCCGCAGGTCGTGGTCGACCGTCTCAGTGAATACTATCTTAACGAAGCGTCCAATGTTCATCGGGGCGCCCATCATTTAGCGCAACAGGGAACTCTCAATTACGAAGCTGCTCGAAGTGAGGTCAGAGATTTTTTAAACGCCAAGCTTGCTGACGAAATCGTTTTTACCCGCGGCACCACCGAGGCGATCAACTTGGTCGCTGCTTCTTATGGGCGCAAGTTTCTAAATCCCGGCGATGAAATTATTTTGAGTGAACTCGAGCATCATTCCAATATTGTTCCATGGCAGGTTCTTGCCCAGGCTCACGGATATATCATCAGGGTGATAAAAATCGACGAGCGAGGAGCTCTCGATTTGAATCACTTCAAAGAACTGCTATCGGCAAAGACCAAGATGGTAGCGGTGACCTGGATCTCCAACGTTCTTGGTACCGTGAACGACGTGCAAGAGATCACGCGTCTCGCGCATCTTCAAGGTGCCAAAGTGCTGATTGATGCCGCTCAAGCGGCCCCACAGCTAAAAATTGATGTTCAGAAAGTCGGCTGCGATTTCTTAGCTTTTTCAGGCCACAAAGTCTTTGCTCCCTTTGGTATTGGTGCCCTCTATGCTCGCGCAGAGTTGCTCGATGTGATGGAGCCCTACCAAACGGGCGGCAGCATGATTGGCGAAGTGACTTGGGAAAAAACCACTTGGGCTGCACTTCCGCATAAATTCGAAGCGGGCACTCCGAACGTCGGCGGTGCCATGGCCTTCGGAACGGCACTTCGCTACCTTCGTCAGATTGGATTTTCCGGGCTTCACGCTCACGAGACCGACTTGCGTGATTATGCCCGCGCGAGCTTGAGTGAAATTTCCGGAGTGACCATTTATGGCGAAAAGCTGAGCGAGGCTTCTGCAATCATTTCTTTTAATTTGCAAGGAGCTCACGCATCCGACGTGGGGCAGCTTTTGGATGAGCAAGGTATCGCGGTTCGCGCGGGCCACCACTGCTGTCAACCGCTCATGAGGCGGCTGGGCGTTCCAGGAACAGCGCGCGCTTCATTTTCAATCTACAATTCTCGATCTGATGTCGACCGGCTAAGCGCAGGATTGATCAAAGCGAAAGGCATTTTCACATGACGGATGAAAGCACTAAACAACCAACTTCGGCGGCACCTCCTCCTCCGGTCGGTCAAATTTTTGTTCGCGTGCAGCCGACTCCGAATCCGAACGCACTCAAATTTGTCGTCAACGTGAACGTCAAAAATGACGGCAAGGCGACCTTTTCGCGACCGAGCGAGGCCTTGGGCATCCGGCTGGCAGAAGACCTTTTTGCGCTTCCGGAGGTCCGCCAATTGCACTTTTTTGAAAACGTCGTGACGGTCACCTATGCCGATGATGCCGATGTCGACACTTTGCGGCTTGAGGTGACGGCGGTTCTGCAGAGCCGCTTACCAGTTCACGATCCTGCATTTACGGTTGAAGAAGATCGTAAAAAAATTGACCGCTCGAATCTTCCTCCTGACTTGCAAAAGATTGAAGAGATTCTGGATCAAACTGTGCGGATGTACCTTCAGGGCGACGGCGGAGATATCGAGGTCGTTTCATTGAAAGGCCACGGTCTTGAGGTTCGTTACCAAGGCGCGTGCGGAACCTGCCCGAGCTCGACTTCGGCGACCCTCGATGCCATTCAAGGCATTTTGCGTGAGCAGTTTGATCCTGAGCTTGAAGTCATACCGGTGTAGAAAAGCGTTCTCAAGCCTCGAAACCTAAGCTAAGATTTTGCTAACGGCCGCGCACTTCGATCCCGAGAAATAAATGGAAAAAGGTTTTAACTCAGACATCGTCTACCGGGGCATGAACTTTCATGTTCAGTCTGAGGACTGGGGGCTCGACAATCCCTATCTGGTGAGTCGCGTCTATCAAAACGGTGCAGTCGTCAAAAGTGTCAAAACTCCCTATGCCGAGGTCCTAAGACCTTTATCCGGAATGGTCCGTTACAACCGTGAAGCCATCGCTTCACAGACCATCCAGCTAGCCCTTCGCCAACAACATGAGCAAATTCTAGACCTGTTGCTGAGTGGTCAACTGATCGGGTGACACGTAAAATCAAGGGATGATTAGTTTTTCCCACGTCTACAAAACGTATCCTGGGTCGACGCACGCTCTGCGTGATGTCTCAATCGAAATCCAAAAAGGCGAGTTCTTGTTTTTGACCGGGCCAAGCGGCTCGGGAAAAACCACGCTCTTTCGCATGATCTCGGCCTTTGATAAGCCGAGTTCTGGGCTCGTGAAAGTGGCGGGTCAAGACATCGGCCTCATGAGCGCTGGGCAAGTGCCTTTTTTCCGTCGAAAAATCGGCGTCGTCTTCCAAGACTTCCGGCTCCTGCGGGGGCGAACGGTGTTTGAAAACGTCGCCTTGCCATTGCAAGTGCGAGGCGATCGACCGACGGCTCTCTACAAACGGGTTGCCGAAATGCTTGAGAACGTCGGTCTTAGCTACAAACAAGAAAATCAAATTGAACAACTCTCGGGCGGCGAGCAGCAACGGGTGGCGATTGCGCGCGCATTGATTCACCAACCAGGCGTTCTCATCGCCGATGAACCTACGGGAAATCTCGATCCGCATATCACTGAAGAGATCATGGATCTTCTCGATCGGGTGAACGCGCAAGGAACGACCGTGTTCGTAGCCACTCACGATCACGAATTGGTGAAGAGGCGCGCCCGACGCGTGGTGCATATTTCGGGTGGTCAAATCGAAACAGACAATAAGTAGGTGAGGCAATGGTTGATGATTTAAAGTCTTTTCGACGCTCCTGGATTCAGCACACTGGCATGCAAGTTGCGACGCTGACCGTGCTCGCCGCGACCTTCTCGGTGGTGATTTTCGTGGCCTCATTTTCGATGAATTTTCACCGCTTCCTGGCATCGTGGGGAGAAGGCACGCAGGTCACGATTTACTTGCGTGATGAAGTCGACAACGCGGCCGCGACTAAGCTTACCTCGCAACTCGAGGCGTTTAGAGAAGTAAGGTCTGTGCACTTCGTTCCGCGTGAGACGGCCACCGAGGATTTTAAGCGTCAGATGGCGAGTTACGCTCCACACCTTCTCGCCGATGCGGATTTTTCCAACCCTTTTCCGGCAAGCTTCAAACTTCAGCTGAGGGGGAGTGCGGCAACCCCTGAGGAAATCGCCGGGCTTGAGCAATTTGCGTTGAAGCTCCAGACTTTGCCAGGAGTCGAGGACGTCTCTTACGGGCAGAGTTGGGTGCACAACTACGCGTCGTTTGTCGCGACCCTGTATGCGAGCAGCGCGATCATGGCCGTGATTCTCCTGATCGGAAGTTTATTCGTTGTTGGGAATTCAATTCGCTCTTCTATATCTGCCCGTCGCGACGAGATTGAGATTCTCGAACTTGTGGGCGCAACGGCGCGCATGATTCGTCGTCCCTATGTGCTCGAGGGTTTTCTGATGGGTGGACTCGCCGTCGCGATTGCGCTCTCGATCAACGGCGCTCTGCACGTCTGGCAAAAGTCGGTGATGACATCCAGTCTCGTGCTCGCGCGATTAGTTCCACTCATGTCGTTTCTCGATTTTGTGACAATTTGCGGATTCATCGTGGTTGGCTCGATGATTGGAGCTCTGGGAGCTTGGCTGACGGTCAGAAAAATCAATGATGGATGGTCAGCCAAGCAAAGCCTGGAGTCGTGATGGTCCCTCGGGCTTTAAGGGTTTCGCAATTGGTTTGCGTCATCATCTGGTTGACGTATCAATCTCCGGCGTCTGCCGGTGTTTTCGACCGCGCTGCAAATAAGGTTATCGCCTCAGGCACAGAAGTCGATTCGGCCCCGGCCGATGAGGAGGCCATGACAATTGCCGACAAACTTCAAGCGAGCAAACAAGATATTCTTGAAGCCGAAGAACAAAGACGAAAAATCCTCGGTTCAATTTATGTGATCAATAAGAGAATGAAAAAGATTAGTATAGAAAAAGGTCATTTTACGAATCAGCTTCTGCAAGTGCAAGATAGTACAAAGGGAATTGCCAAGATCGTCGCGGGACTCGAAGAGCAAATTAGCAGGCAGCGCGCCCAGCTTCGGATGCGTCTGCGTGAGCTCTACAAACTTTCGGGGCAAAGCTACATCGGCATTATTTTTTCTCAGTCAAGTGTCGGTGATCTCGATGAGGTCTTGAGATTTTTAAAAATAGTGACCGACAACGATTACCAGCTCATCAAAAGCTACAAAGAGAATATAGCGCTTTATCAAAAGCAGAAGGATCGCCTGCATGGTCAGATCCAAAAGTTAGTGGGTATTGAAAAGAACATTCGCAACCAAGAGACCCAGCTTGCCGAAGAGCATAAAGCGAAGTCGAAAATTGTATCCAAACTCGATCGGCAAAAAATTGCCAATCTCAAACAGCTGCAGAATTTGCGCAGCAAATCGCGCGAGATCTCGTCGACGGGCGAAATTCCATCGTCATCTACGACCGCCTCCCGACTCGCCGAGCTTTTAAAGCCGTCGATTTATGAGCAAAAAGGTCAGCTCGCTTCTCCCATTCAGGGCGAAGTCGTTCAGGACTTTGGTTTGATCGTCGATGAAAAATATAAAACGAGACTGAGCCACAAAGGCTGGCGTTACCATTCGTCGCACGAAGCGCCAGTTGCTGCAATTTTTGAAGGAACAGTGATTTTTACGGGCTGGGTTGATGGCTACGGCGAAACGGTCATCATCGATCACGGCGATCATTATTACTCCGTGTATGGTCATATCGCTCGCATCAAAGTGAAGATTGGTGATACGCTTAACAAAGGCCAAGCCTTCGCCTCTTCTGGACCAGCAGTTGGACCCACTTTTGGACCAACAGTGGGTCCGCTTGGAGGACGAGCTGATGAGGACCATGGAGAGGGACTCTACTTTGAAATTCGACATTTTTCCGAGCCAGAAAATCCCGTGAATTGGATCTTGAAGTCACCGGTGCAGCAAGCTTCGGTGGCGAATACTCTTCAATAAGACGCCAGCTGGTCGCAACATCAGGAGTAAGCAGCATGAAGTTAAAGACGAACATCAAAATGAAGAGTTTGGTTCTCACGATGTCGATTCTCACAGTGGCGGGAGCGGCGGGATTCATCTTCGGATCTGACCACCAAGTCTTTGCCTACGCGAAAGATCGATATCAAGATCTGCAGACCTTTGCGAAGGTGCTCAATCTTGTTCAGCAATACTACGTCGAAGAAGTGGACACACAAAAACTGATCTACGGCGGCATCAAAGGGATGCTTCAAGAGCTCGATCCGCATACCAACTTTCTTCCTCCTGATATTTATAAAGAGTTTGAGTCGGAAACGAGCGGCGAGTTTGGTGGCATCGGCATCGAAATCACCGTGCAAAACGATGTACTCACGGTGATTTCGCCGATCGAGGATACGCCGGCTTGGGAGGCAGGTATCCAAGCGGGCGATAAAATTGTCGAGATCAACGGCGACAGCACGAAAGGCTTTAGTCTCGCCGAGGCCGCCCAGCACATGCGCGGTAAAAAAGGATCAAAAGTTCGCATGGGAATTTTTCGCGAAGGTTTTGATAAGCCCAAAGAGTTCGTAATCGAACGGGGCATCGTCAAAGTGAAGTCGGTCAAATCAACCGATCTAGACGACGGGTACGTCTACATTCGACTCACGAGCTTTATCGAAAACTCTTCCTTCGACATGGAAAAAGTTCTTAAGGCTACTCAGAGCAAATATAAAAAAATCAGCGGCGTGATTATCGATCTTCGCCGCAACCCAGGTGGCCTTCTCGACCAGGCGATCAAAGTCAGCGATCTATTTCTTGAAAAGGGAATCATCGTCAGCACTATTGGGCGAAATAAAAAAGAAAAAGAAGTTGTCTATGCGAAAAAGGACGGAACGTACTCGGGCTTCCCGGTCATTGTTTTAGTGAACGAGTACTCAGCGAGTGCGAGCGAGATCGTTGCCGGCGCCCTGCAAGATAACAAACGTGCCGTAATCATGGGGCAACAAACGTTCGGCAAAGGCTCTGTTCAATCCGTCGTCAAGCTTGGCGACGGCTCGGGTCTGAAGTTGACCGTGGCGCGCTATTACACGCCGAGTGGTCGCTCCATTCAGGCCGAAGGCATCAAGCCCGACGTGATCCTCGAAGATATCGATCCCGATGGTTACAAAAAAGCGGTCATTCGCCACGATGCTCGCCGCGAGCAAGATATGGCCGGTCATCTGCAAGGTGACCGCGAGCTCAAAGAAAAAGAAGAAGCCAAAGCTGAAGGCAAACCCGACAGCGGAGTGAACTTCTGGTGGAAAGAAGCCAGCAAAGATAAAAAAGGCAAGCTGAGCCCGCGAGACGAGCTCCTCGCGCACGACTTCCAAGCCCTGCAAGCTTTCAATTACCTCAAGGCATGGAGCGTGATGGAGCAAATGGGCGCCGCACTTCCGACCGCGGCAGATGCGGGAACGCAACCTGCTGCGCAGGCGCCAAGCACAAAGCAGTAAAACGGTTTACTCAAACAAACAGCTAAATTCAATGGTCTCTGCAAGCTCACCAGCGACGTCACCAGGGGCAAAGGCCCCTAGCGCCGTTGGCGCAAAGCTTCGTTGTAAAACCCTCAAGATCTCCTTTTGACTATGGCCCGCCACCACGAGCTCCCGGAGCGTGACACCGCGACTTCGCTTTTCCAGACGGAGACCATCCAGGGTAACCAGTGAAGTGTGGAAAACTGCCGGCACCTCAACTGCGCTCGATTCGCCACATGACATCAGCCAGGCTTGTACAGCCCGCTGTTGTGGTATCGAAGGCCTAAGATCGACTGCGCGAACGAGCAAATCGTAACGACCATCGAGGTCATCAATAGCGCACGCCCATTGATAGCTAGGCTGAAAACTAGTCGCCACGTCGCTTAACGTGCGCGCGACGATGAAGTCATCATGCCCCGTGGCTCGAGGCATCCGCATGCGCCAGGCTAGCGAATGCTGTGCGCGTAGCTCTCGCGCCCGTGGGAGATCGCGACAATGGCCGGTGTAATCAGTAGGTGCGGCCTGATGGGGAGCGGATGCCAGTACAGACAACTGCACTTGGATTTCTTTGCGCGAGCAATCGCAAGGGTACACTTGACCTGAAGCCACCGCGCGTTCAAAAAGCGCAAGGTGCCGACCACGAAATTCACTTTGCACTAAAACGAGGTCGGGGATTAGGTCTAGCGCGCGCAGATCTGCCAGTTGCTCGCCTTTGGCGCCCGGCACCACGCGAGGCGAATCGATATCTTCAAAACGAACGATCCAGGGAAGCTGCAATTGGTCGGCAATTACTTTCGAGACCACAGCCGTGCGCAGATTCCCAATGTGAAATCTGCCGGTCGGCGAGGGTGCAAAGCGAACGCCACCGCTGGGGATGGCGCGTGAATCAAGCGAGGTCACTCGACTTCAGTATTCCTCTTTAATTTTTCTCAGTTTCGATCTGATCTTTAGGAACTTCTTCGATCTTCGCTTTTGAGACTAAGAAATCGAGAACCTTTTCTTCGGTGATCTGGTAAGTGAGGCGCGACTTCTGTTCCTTGTCTGAATAAAACTCAATCAAGCGCTGGAAGTCTATGCCGCTTTCCGCCGCGTAAGTTTTCAGCTTCGAATCGATGTCGTTCGAAGTGGCGCGCAGGCTGTGTTCGGTTGCCAGTTTATCGACCAAGAAGCTCGACTGAATCATGTAGGAAGCAGTTTTCTCAAAGTCAGAATCCCACTTGGTTTTATAGTCTTCGACCTGGTCGGGACTCAGACCCTGCTGGGCCATGCGCCTTTCGAGATCGTCGAGCAAAGCTTTCTTTTGTTCGATCATCATCGACTTGGGAACCGGCACGGGATTGCGATCGACTAAAACGCGCATCATGCGGTTTTTCATGTCGTCATTGACCCGTTTGCCTTCGCGTTTTTCGAAATCTTCGTGCACTGCCTTTTTTAGGGCATCGAGGTTTTCGTAGGTTCCGAGAGTCTTAGCAAATTCGTCATTGAGCTCGGGAAGCGATTTCTTGCTCAGAGCTTTCAGTTTCACCTTAAATTCGACAGCTTTTCCGGCCAGCTCTTTGACGTGATACTCTGCTGGAAAATTGAGGTTGATGGTGTTTTCAACACCGACCCGCATGCCGACGATTTTTTCCTCAAAGCCGGGGATGAAGCTGTTGCTTCCGAGTTCGAGCGAATGATCTTCGCCCGCGCCGTTTTCAAGTTCTTTACCGTCGATAAAACCCTTAAAATCGATCACTGCGGTATCGGAAAGTTGAGCAGGGCGATCTTCAAGCACGGGCACCGTTTCGGCACGAGCTTTACGAATTTCGTCGAGCGTGTCGCTCATAGTCTTGTCAGAGATTTCAAGTTTTTCTTTTTTAACTTTTAGACCATCAATTTTAACATCTTGGACTTCGGGACGAATTTCAAATTCGGCGCTAAAAGCAAAGGCCTGACCGTCGGTCAAGGGGTCAAATTCAATCGCAGGTGCGGTAATCGGAAAGAGTGAATGCTCTTTCACCGCCATGAAGAAGTTCAACTGAATAATGTCCTGAATGACATCCTGCCGAATCCGATCACCGTAGATGGAGCGAATCGTTTGTAGCGGCGCCTTACCTTTGCGAAAACCTTTGACCGCGACAGTGCGTTGTACGCCCTTTAATGCATTTTCAAAGGCGACTTGGACCTCCTCACTCGGAACTTCAATGTTGAGCTTGCGTTCGAGATTAGAGATGCTTTCGAGACTCGATTTCATAGCGACTCCTGTCAGGCTTTTATCGCAGCTTTGTGACCCGCGGCGGCTGACCTCTGGTTGTTTCCGAAAGGGAAATGTCGGATACTAGGAGACTAATGCCGCAAAATCAAGCTCGAGACGAAGCGAATGTGGTCACTGCGGGGGCTTCTCTGCGCCCTTTCAACGATTGGTGCGGCAACCTGCGCATTGTTTTCGTTACAGGCAAGGGCGGGGTCGGTAAGTCTTTGATTTCTGCCGCAATCGCCACCGAGCAGGCAAAGCTCGGAAAACGGGTGCTTTTAGCCGAAATTGGTGACACCAGTTATTTTAAGGATTTTTGGCGTCTTCCCTCAGTTAGCTATCAGCCCATGCGCCTGGACCGAGGTTTTGATTTCGCTCTGTGGAACGGCGAAACGGCCCTGCGCGAATATGTCCTTCACTACCTCAAAGTCGAGCGCCTGTTTGAACTGTTTTTTGAAAACAAAGTGATGCGCTCGCTGATCAATGTCGCCCCTGGGCTCAACGAAATTGCAATTCTCGGCAAAATCACGAGCGGCATTCGCAAGGCCGGACCGCCACTCAATTATGACCTCATCGTAGTCGACTGCTACGCTACTGGCCACGCTCTCTCCCTCCTGCGGACGCCCAAGGGAATGATGAACGCTATTCAAATGGGACCGATGGGAAATCAAAGCCGTGACATCGAGGCGGTACTCGTAAATCCCGATCTCGTTGGTTACCTGGCAGTGACTTTGCTCGAGGAAATGCCGGTTGTCGAAACGATTGATTTTTCCCGGCAGCTGAAGGCAGAACTTGGGATCGCCCCAGTGGTGATCGCCAATAAAGTGCTCTCGAGCGGACTTTCTGAAAGTGATATTGCCGAGCTCAAGAGCCACCCGCGCGGAGGCGTCAGCGATTTCGTCAAGTACGTTGAAGCGATCAACTCTCGACAGAGCGATTTCATTCGTCAGCTGGCGGCAGCCGGCTATCAAGCGAAGCGGATTCCTTTGATTTTTTCCAATGATGCCGACCGCTTGGTCGAGGAGACCGGGGAGGCTTTACGGCACGGTTAGAGTCGGTCGACGACATTATCATGTCGAGCAAAATCGTGGTTTGCGCCGGATCGGGCGGCGTCGGAAAAACGACCTGCGCTGCGGCTCTTGGTGTACGGGCAGCTCAGCTCGGCCGCAGGGTTTTGGTGTTGACAGTTGACCCGGCTCGCCGATTGGCGACGGCCTTGGGCCTCGACTTGAGTGATCCAAACGACCGCGAAGTGAAGCTGCAAGGTGTTTCTGGCAAGATGTCGGCAGCCGTCATCGATTCCAAGCACGTCTTCGATACGTTTATCAGACGACACTCAAATCAAGCCGAGCTCGTTGCGCGGATCATGAAAAATCGCCTCTATCAGCAGCTCTCGACAACGCTTTCGGGCTCGCAAGAGTTTACCGCGGTCGAACGGTTGCTCGAGGCCGTTGAATCCAACCAATATGATTTGATCATTCTCGATACGCCGCCAACCAAACATGCGGTCGATTTTTTCACGGCTCCGCAAAGAATCAACGCGCTTTTTCAGGACTCGATCACCCGTTGGTTTATGGCACCGGGCTCGGGCCTAGGGGGCGGAATTTTTTCGGGCCTGATCAGCCGCGGAACCAAACTTGCGTTGAAATCACTTGAAACACTGACCGGCGGCCCCTTTATCGAGGAGCTGGTCGATTTTTTCGCCGCGATTCGTTCGGTGCAAAAGGTGCTGCAAGAGCGAAGTTCGAGAGCGTATGACTTACTTCGCAATCCGGATACGCGCTTTATTGTGGTGACCAGTTTTGATCAGGCGAAACTACTTGAAGCCTGCTACCTGAAGGACGAACTTAAGCGCCTCGGATTTCGTTTTGAAGCCGTCGTGATCAATCGAGCTTTTCCGATTGGGCTTTCAGCCGAAGCTGAAACCCACCCAAGTCCGTCCAGTGATTCGAATTCTGTCGCGCTCGATAAAGTTCGAAAGTTTTATAAGAGCTTCAAAGAGTACTATGCATTCCGCTACAGTTTATACGAGGACTTTGTTAAAAATGTTGGGTCTGAAGTGGTGATGGTCCGCGTTCCTGAATATCAAAAGGATATCTACGGCACGGAAGACTTAGTATCGCTCGCCACACTTTTGGGCTCTCCCTCGGCCGACAAAGCGGAGGGCATGAAATGAAACGAGCGCTTTTGCTTTCGATCGCTCTCTGCGTGGTCACTTTCAACATCCGCTGTGGCACGATGACTTCCAGGCCGGCGGTCGGGCTGACTGGGCCTGCTGTTTCCAATGTGCCGAAAACTGTGCCGATCGCCGAAGACGGGTCGGCCGAACCTGCAACTGAGGGTTACATTCCGCCTCCGGGCTTAAGTGCCTCCGCGAGCCTGACGCAGATGCCGCAAAGCTACCGTCAGGGGCTTGAATTTTTGGCCAACCGAAAATATGCCGAGGCCCTCGCGGTCTTCGACGCTTTTCTCGCGGATCACTCGCCCTCGCGGTACAGTCAGGCGACTGAGCTCAATGTCGGGCGCGCGCTCGAGGGCCTTGAGCGTTACAGCGACGCGACTGCCCGTTACCGCTCGGTGATTCTCGCCACGCATGGGCTAGCTCCACGCCTCGAAGCGATGGCGCTGTACCGGACTTCATTCTGTCACGAAGCGCTCGGTGAAGATCAAATGACGGTGGCAGTTCTCTACGATTTGTTTAATCGAGTGGAGTCCAATCCCGGTCTCTTGCCTGACGAAGTTTCTCGTGCCGAAGTGCCAGCCCGACTTGCAGGCGCCTACGCTCGCATCGGAAATTACAACCGCGCGCTTAGCTATTATAAAAAAGCAGAAGGCGGCATTGCCCGTCTTAAAAGAGTCAGAACTAAATCGGGAACCATCCCCCTATGGCTGCCGCGAACTTTGTTTTTCATGGGCCGAGTGGCTGCCCACAGCGTTTCTTGGAATGAATTTGAATCAGCACTTCGGCCGCTCGCTTACGGACAGATTTATCTGCTTCAAGCTTCTGACCTCGGCATCGAGCCTTGGGCTGATCAGGCGGCCACGGAACTCATGCAACAATACGGTCAGCTGATCAACGTGATTCAATCGCCACCGCTCACCGAAAACCAGGCTGATCCGGTGATCGAGAGCCGCGCCGTTCAGAAAAAACAGTGGGAGCGCGCCGAAATGCTGGTCGAAAATCTACAGGAGCTCGTCGCAAGGCAAGCCCCACTTCCCAAAGCGGAGCAAAAGCCGAGTTCGCAAAAGATCTTTGCCTTCGTCGATGATGCCTACGCAAGAATCAACGCGATCCTGGCATCCAGGCCGGCGGGCGAAGGCCTGACAGCGGATTCGGAGGCCCGGACGCACGGGCTGCGCGGCCGGGTGATTTCGCCCGACAATGTGCTCGAGCGCGAGTTCAACGACAAGCCGCACCCGCCGGTAGCACTTCCGCCCTCAAAAAAACCGGGCGACGCAGCAGACCCCAACCTATGAGTCAGTTGATTCGGCGTTTTCTAAAAGGCTTTTTTATTCCGCTGAGTGGACTGAGTTTGATCTCGTCCAACCGGCGCGTTCGTAAACTGGCGTTGATGCCTTTTTTTCTGACGGTGGTGATTATCTTCGTCGGAGTCGCGCTCAGTTTACCATATTGCTCTAAAGTTATTCACTTTCTGATACGCTGGAGCCTCGAGCAAAGTTCTCAATATTTCTCATCTGGCTTAATGATCCTTCAACTTTTAATTGAAATCGTCGCCTGGCCCTTGGCGTTTATATTTTTAGTCGTGGCGTTCTTTGCTATTTCTCGAGTTCTCGCGCTGCCTTTTTTTACCCTGCTCGCCGAACGCGCCTTGATTGAAACTAAAATTCGTGGCGAGCGCGATTTTCAGTTTCAGGCTTGGCTCAAGGTTTCAATGCGCCTTATATTGGTCGCAGTCGTGAAGCTAGGAATTTTTACGATTCTAGGAGTGGTTTTATTTCTAGTTTCGTTTGTCCCCGGAATCGGTCTTTTTTCTGTGGCGGGTTTTTTAATCATGGCGGCGATAGATGTGGTCGACATCTCATTTGACGCCTTAGAAATGACATGGAGAAGCCGGGTTTGGTTTGTTTATAACGAATTTCCGGCGATTTTGGGCTTGGCTGCGGGGCTCGGCCTTGTTTTTTTCATTCCCGGACTCAACTTCTTTTTGTTCCCTGCCGCAGTCGCCGGAACTCATGTTATTCTAAGCGCCGATGGTTTGGCCTCACGAGACGACAAAAGGAGCTCGATGCCTTCGCTTCGAGCCTGGATCGGGTAAACTCTAGCTACGAGGAAATAAGTGACGCAAAATGATTTGATCCACCGCCAAATCGTACACAATTTTAAAAAAGTTGAAGATTGGTTTCGCGACAATCGCAAGAATGTCGATGTTCCGTTTTACTCAAGCTACGACATCCGCGACTCCGGCCAGAAAATCGTCAACGTCGACGCCAATATTTATCCGGCGGGATTTAATAACATTTGTCCGACCGACCGCGAGCACTGCGCGCCGTTGATCGCGCAATATGTGCGCCGGCATTACGGTGAGTCGGTTAAAAAGCTTCTTCTGCTGACCGAGGAACACACGGGCAATCCCTACTATTGGGACAACGTCGCTGTTCTCAAGGATCTCATCACTGAAGCTGGCCTAGAACTTAAGGTAGCCATCCCGCGGCTGCCTGAGCCAAGAGCGATGCGTGCAAGTGCCTCGCGTGGTGAAGTTGAAGTCTTCGCAGCAATGATCAACAACGGGCACATCGCGATTGAAGGCTACGAACCTCAACTGGTGGTCAGCAATAACGATTTTTCTGAACACTACGGCGAGTGGGGCCCAACGATCGAGGGGCCGCTTAATCCACCGCGCGAGTTGGGCTGGTATCAACGTAAGAAAAGCACCTACTTCAAACATTACAACAGACTGTGCAAGGAGTTCGCACAGCTGATCGAGATCGATCCGGCGACTTTGACCGTAGAAACCGAACTCTTTGCGGAATTTGATATCGCCCAGGACGAAAGCCGTGCGCGCCTCGCTGAACGTGTCGATCACATGATCGAAAATCTTAGAAAAGATTATGAAAAGCGGCAAATTAAGGATCAGCCTTTTGTCTTCGTCAAGAACAACGCCGGTACCTACGGTCTTGGCGTCATGAAGGTTGAGTCTGGAGCTGACATTCTTGCGCTCAATTACAAAACTCGAAAAAAAATGAAAGCCGCTAAGGGTGGTCGCGACATTCAAGAAGTCATCATTCAAGAAGGCGTGCGCTCGGTCGTTCGCAGTGAGGGATTCACAGCTGAACCGACCCTCTACCTCTTGGGTTGTCAACTGGCCGGCGGCTTTTTGCGCTCGCACGCCGAACGCGGCGACACCGAGAGCCTGAACAGTCCGGGTGCGGTTTACAAAAAACTCTGCGTCTCCGACCTCAAAGTATCGGTCGAGGGGCACCCTCTCGAAAACGTTTACGGCTGGGTGGCCAAACTCGGAGTTCTCGCCATTGGTCTTGAAAGCGTCGAAATGGGAGTGAAATACAACGGGTATACCCGGTGGACGAAAGCCTGCGACGAGGGTTAAAAATTATCTCAGGCCGCCCCCCCGTCGTCCTGGCTCGGGCGTCTCGAGTTTTAACCGGCCATTGGCCACCCGATGTCATATTGGGGGTATCATGTCTTGAGATGAGTCAGCCGATAAGCTGTAAGGACGTCCAAGCAGGGAGGCCGCCATGTTTAAACAAATAGCCGTGTCTTTCTTCGTCTTTGCAGTGGCGATTGTGATTGGCGGAGTGACGGCGAGCCATTCCTGGAAGGGTGCGATGTACCTGGGTGACGGAACCCTGGTCAATAGCAACTCGCGAAATCCAGCGGCGATTCGCCACGATCTCGATTTTTCGCGACTTGAAGGAGCTGAACTCGTGACGGCGACTCAAAAACGTCTCGTGACCGCAGCTCGAGTGATCTTGCGCGACGGACTGGTGGGCGTCGAGCTCGGGCATTTTGTCACTCGCGATAGCAAAGGGCAAAAACGTCTCGCATGCGACATGCTCTACAACCGTCTTCACTTACGTTTTGAAGCCAACGGTGTCGCCTCGGGAGGCGAAAAACCAGTGATGGAAGTTGATGGTCCTTGTTTGACTTCAAACCAAGACATTTCAGCGATTGAGCCAATCTGGATTCCAGTGCGCGAAATTTTGAAAACGCAAGCGACCAATGAAGATTTGGATTTTAACGACGGCGTACAGTTTAAGTTTTTGAACATGTCGGGTGATTGGCCGGTGAGTTGGAGTCTCGAGTCCGTGCGCTTGTACGACCAGGAGAGCACAGCGCAAGAAGTGAAAATTTCCGCCCAGGAGCTTCACGAGTTGCGGGAAAAGCCGTTCGTGATCAACTGGTTTGAGGCTTCGCGCGTGCCGAGCGCGATTGGTCAATGACTTCTCACTGAACTTAAGTTTAGTTCATCACTGGCAAGCAACACCAGGAACTGTAATCAAATTCTGAATCATCGTATTGAGATTTAAACTTCCAGCCGAGTTATTGGTAGTTCCAACTGACAGAAACTGACCCTGCCCGGTGCTGGCAATATTTTGCATGATGGACGTTTCTAGCGGCGTCGGGCTTCCGGTCCAGAAGTAAACAGTACTGACGCTGATGTGCCCCGGGCCTACAGAATTCATGAGGCTGGTGACCAACGGATCGATCGTATCCACTGTAGATGGGCCCATGTTCGGTTCGCCGTCTGACATGAAGATCACGACGTAACTTGCTTTCGGGTCCTTGGCGAAATCGGCGGCAATCGCCGATTGAATGCTCTGAAAAGCCTCTTGGTAGTTTGTGCCTGAGCCATTGATTTTTCCAGCGTTGAAAAGGGAAACAAACGAGTTCACGGCGGTCACAGCTTGAGTCTGGCTGCCAAAGGCTTGGGTAGGTTCGCTAAAAGCGACTTGCTGAGACTCCCAACTCGGAGTCAAAAAATCGTACATTGAGAAACCAGCCGAGAAAAAACTGAAGCTATAACTTAAGTTTGTTTGGCTAGCGTTTGCCGACAGGAAATCCAACATCGTTTGGGCGCGGATCGACGCTTTGCCGTCGTCACCTTTGGTTGAGCCGCTGGCATCCCAAACCGTCACGATCTTAAGATCAGATGCTGTCTGAGGATTGCAGCCGACCGCGGAGGGAGTGCTCGCAGTCGTGCTGGCTGCTGCGGTAGGCTGCGAGCCCTGAAAATTGAAGTTATTGCCACAACCAGAAAGGAAGGCCAAACCAGCTGACAGCACTGTCATTTTTAAGATCAGTATGTTCTTGGTCACCGCTGCCCCCTGCCCGCCGTCTCAAACGTTTCAACATATCGCTGATTAACATTTACAATCTTTTGCAATTGACAGGCCCGGCTAAAGTTATTCAGTTGTCGATAAAGGGAAAATGTGTCGATGCAGTCGACATTGCTTAAAAGCCAGTCGACGAAAAAATCGGCGCGCGCTGACTGCGCGCCGGATGTTTCAAATTGATTTGTTTCAGTATGAGATGAGCCGAATTTAGCTAGCGCTCACTCATGAGCGACGGCGATTTGCACAAAGGTTCTTACCATCGCGCCACTGGCACCTTTGCGGGGGCAATAGGGAAGGCGATCACCGACGTGCCAAGCAGTACCAGCGATGTCGAAATGGGCCCACGGAATATCTTTACCGACGAAGTTCTCGAGAAAACCAGCGGCGGTCGCCGAGCCGGCACCTTTAGAGCTGCTGATGTTTGAAAGATCAGCGTAGGTGCCTTTCATATCTCGGCCATGATAATCGGTGAGGGGCATGCGCCAAACGAGTTCACCGCTAGACTCAGCCGCTTCCTGAATTTTATCCGCGAGCTTATCGTTACGCGTGAAGAAGCCAGTGTGAATGTTGCCGAGAGCAACGACCATTGCGCCGGTGAGAGTTGCCGCATCGAGAATCAGTGCCGGCTCTTGTTCGCACGCATACACCAACGCATCCGCGAGGATTAAGCGACCTTCGGCATCGGTATTGTTCACTTCAATTGTTTTGCCGTTGCGGGCAATAACGATGTCACCCGGCTTGTTGGCGGCAGGACCCGGCATGTTTTCCGTGGTTGGAACAAAGCCGATCGCGTTTACTTTCAGTTTCAGGCGGGCGATCGCGAGCATGGCGGCAATGACGTTAGCGCCGCCACACATGTCGTACTTCATTTCTTCCATTCCCGCCGACGGCTTGATGCTGATACCGCCGGAATCGAACGTGAGTCCTTTTCCAACCAGGCAAATGGGCCGCTTGGAGCTAGGAGCTCCGTTGTATTGCATGAGAATAAATTTAGGCTCCTGATTTGAGCCGAGCGATACACTCAAAAATGAACCCATCTTTTCTTGTTTAATTCGCGAGCGATCCCAGATATCGACTTTTAGTTTCGTACCTTTGGCGGCCTTTACGGTCTCCTCGGCGAGCATCGTAGGGGTCATTCGATTTCCAGGGCGATCGCCGAGCCACCTAGCAAAGTTCACGCACTCGCTGATGACCGTGCCGGTCTCAACACCGTGATCGTAGGTTTTCGCTTTGTGCGAGCTGACGATCACCATGCGTTCGAGAGTGACTGCAGATTCTTTTTTCTCTTTGTAGTCTGAAAAGGAATAATCGGCGAGAAGCGCGCCCTCTGTGAGAGCCTGAACCGTGAGATCGGCAGCCAAGCTGTTGTGTGGAAGTGAGTCAAAAGCGAGCGCGAAGGTTTTGGTTTTTGTGCTTTTCAAGGCGTTGACAGCCGCCGCCGTCGCTTGACGAAGATGCTCGTGATCGAATTCTTTGGCATTGCCGAGTCCGACGGTGAGCAAGTGAGTTGCGCCGCTGAGCTGAGCGTCGCGATAGAAGATCACTTCGTTGGCGCTGCCGGTCAGGCTTCCCTCGTCGATCGAAGCTTGAATTTTGCTCTGCAGCGCCTTGCTGACGCCTTCGACGTAAGCGCGTGAACCCGAAGAAGTCTTGCTCTCTTTTTTCGCGTCCTTCTGCGGGTCCTTGCCTTTAGTCGCATTTTTGCCAGCGGCTCGTTGTGCGACAAACACCACAAGCGTGTCGGTGCCAAGATTTTCAATTGCAGATTTTCTCACTTCGACTTTCATCATATGGGGCTCCCTCTGAGCTAGCTGTTCGAACGGCATTAGTGGTGGTCGCCCCGGCACGCGCGCAGCGTTAAGCAATCTTCATGGCGCCCCAGAACAATTTCAGAGCGATTATGAATCTGCACAACCTGTCGGATTGACTAGGTTTGACGTATCACAACGAGCATACTCGAGGAAAGCGATTTTGCACCTTTAAGTCCGAGTGCGAATCGCCGACAAGACCTTGTCAACTTGAAAAGAGTTACGAGATTATCAGGGTAGAGACAGAAGCCGATAAGCCAACTGCCAGAGCCTTGGTCATGTCACATCACCGAGAGGGACACCGTGCCACTGATTCCAATAGTCGTCGAACAGACATCACGAGGCGAGCGCAGCTACGATATTTATTCTCGTCTCCTCAGAGATCGCATCATCATGCTCGGCACGCCGATCAATGACGACGTGGCAAATATCGTCATTGCACAAATGTTTTTCCTCGAAGCCGACAATCCTGACAAGGACATCAACCTTTACATCAATTCGCCCGGTGGTAGCGTGACCGCTGGTCTCGCGATCTACGATATAATGCAGTTTGTTAAGTGTGATGTGGCGACGGTGTGCATCGGCCTTGCCGCGAGCATGGGTTCATTGCTACTGGCGGCGGGAACCAAAGGAAAACGCAGTGTTTTGCCGCACGCGAGGGTGATGATTCACCAGCCGCATATCATGGGTGGCCTTTCAGGGCAGGCGAGCGATATCGAGATTCATGCTCGTGAAATGATCAGCTCCAAAAAAAGACTGACGGAAATTTATGCGGCCCATACCGGCAAAGACTACGATTTCCTTAACAATGCTATGGATCGCGATTACTTCTTGAGCGCCGATGAAGCCAAAGATTTTGGTATCGTCGACGAAGTCGTGAAGTTTCGCAAACGTAGCGCAGCGGCGAAGTGACGTATGGCTTGGGACAGCGACAAAGGAAATAATGGCATGAACAGAAAAGAAACGACCTCTGGTCTTTTACGTTGTAGTTTCTGCGGCAAGAGCCAAAACGAGGTCAAAAAATTGATCGCGGGTCCCGGAGTATATATCTGCGACGAGTGCATCGAGCTTTGCAACGACATCATTGCCGAAGAGCGCGAGCGCGAAGAGAGCACCAAAGCGACCCTCAAAGTTCCGCGTCCGGTCGACATTAAAACTCATTTAGATGACTACGTTATCGGCCAAGACCGCGCCAAAAAAGCGCTGGCAGTCGCTGTTCACAACCATTACAAGCGGATCAATTCACTCGGTGGCAAAAAAGACGACGTCGAGCTGCAAAAATCCAACATTCTCCTGATCGGCCCCACTGGTTCGGGAAAAACCCTGCTCGCTCAGACCATCGCGCGCATTTTAAATGTGCCTTTTGCAATGGCTGATGCCACGACCTTAACCGAAGCTGGCTATGTTGGTGAAGACGTTGAAAACGTTGTCCTCAACCTTCTGCAAGCGGCCGACTACGACGTCGAAAAGTGCCAAAAAGGAGTGATCTACGTCGACGAAATCGACAAGATCACTCGTAAGTCAGAAAACCCGTCGATCACTCGAGACGTTTCTGGCGAGGGTGTTCAGCAAGCTTTGCTTAAAATTCTTGAGGGCACGGTCGCAAATCTTCCCCCCAAGGGCGGAAGAAAGCATCCGCAACAGGAATTCATCCAGGTCGACACGTCAAATATCTTGTTTATCGTCGGCGGAGCTTTTGTTGGTCTTGAAAAAGTGGTCGATAGTCGCCGGAACTCGAAATCTCTCGGAATCGCGGCCGACATCAAGACGCAAAACGAAAAAGACTCCGATATCAACGTGCTGCAATTCGTTGAACCCGACGATTTGGTCAAGTTCGGCCTGATCCCTGAATTCATTGGGCGTCTGCCGGTCGTGGCTGTTCTTGATCCTCTCGAGGAGCAAGCTCTGATCGACATTTTGGTTCGCCCGAAGAACGCGCTGACCAAGCAATACCAAAAACTCTTTGGCTTTGAAAAAGTCGACCTGCATTTCACCGATGAAGCCCTTCGCGCCATCGCAAAAGAAGCTCTCATCCGTAAAACTGGCGCGCGTGGCTTACGCGGCGTGATCGAGCACTCGATGCTCGACATCATGTTTGAGATCCCGTCGAAATCAAACGTCAAAGAGTGCATCATCGACGAAGACGTAATCATGAACAAAAAAGCTCCGAAGCTCGTTTACCGGACAGAGCAGGAGATTGAAGAAATCCAAGCTATCCAGGCGAAGAAAGATTCGGCTGAGAGCGCCTAGCGTCTCAGTTTCCGGATGAAGTCTTCGCGGCCCTGCGGTTCACTAGGCTCTTCGAAAAGAGTGAAACCTATAGGTTACACTCTTTTCGAAGGAGCCGAAGTTCACTGTCTCGCCGACCGCTTTTGAATATCCGAACGGCGTCCTGGGTCGTGGAGAATTGGGACAGCCGCGCGGCTAGACTTAGCAAAACTGACACCATCAACACTTAGTTTTCAAAACCTGGCCAGATTTTGCGAAACGATCACATTTTTACAAGGTGACCAGATCGGTTTTACGACTTAGCATTAAGAGCTGGGTGGGTTATTAACCGCTCAATCGCAAGATGTGGTCACGTCAAATGACACTTTGTTAAAAAGTGGCGTGGGGATGACGATGACTGGTCTGCCACAAGGATGAGGGGGATCTCGATGGGCGAAGGATCTGGACGAACGTCGACCTACAAACTGCCGCTGCTGCCGCTGCGGGACTTAATTATTTTTCCGCATATGATGATGCCGCTATTTGTTGGGCGGGAAAAGAGCATCAATGCTCTCGAGGAGGCGATGAGCAAGCAGACGGATATTGTTCTTGCTGCGCAGAAAGACGCCAAGACCAACAATCCTGAGCCGGCCGATATTTATGAAGTTGGAACCGTCGGCACGATCATTCAACTCTTACGATTGCCTGACGGAACCGTAAAAGTGCTTGTTGAAGGTAAGCGCCGGGTTCGCATCGAGAAGTTTGTCGGTTCCGATGCGTTTTTCACGGTTGAAGTGAGCGACCTTCCCGAGGCTGTGGATAACCCGGTGGAAGCGCAAGCCCTCATGCGCTCGGTGAAGACTACGTTCGAACAATACGTGAAACTCAACAAGCGTATTCCGCCTGAAATTTTGATGAGAGTTTCGACGATCGAAGGTGCGGGCGAGCTCGCCGACATCATCGTCGCTCAACTCAATCTCAAGCTCGAAGATAAGCAAAAAATACTTGAAGTCTACGATCCAGGAAAGCGCCTCGAGCAGCTGCTCAACCTAATGACTGGCGAGATTGAAATTCTTGAGGTCGAGAAAAAGATCCGCACCCGCGTTAAGAAGCAAATGGAGCGCTCGCAAAAAGAGTACTACCTCAACGAGCAAATGCAGGCGATTCAGAAAGAGCTCGGCGAAAAAGACGACTACCAAAGCGAGCTCGCCGATCTCGAAGAGCAGGCACGCAAAAAGAAAATGAGCGACGAAGCTCGCGAGAAGACGCTCAAAGAAATCAAGAAGCTGAAAATGATGTCACCGATGTCGGCCGAAGCGACGGTGGTTCGCAACTACATTGACTGGATGCTGAGCCTTCCGTGGATCAAGTACTCCACCGATAAGCATGATCTCGCCGCAGCCGAAGCGATCCTCGACGACGATCACTGGGGACTCGATAAGGTCAAAGAACGTATTCTCGAGCATCTCGCGGTTCAGGCGATTGCTCCCGATATGAAGGGCCCGATCCTGTGTCTCGTGGGACCTCCCGGAGTCGGCAAGACATCGCTCGCTCGCTCGATTGCAAAAGCTTTGAATAAGAGCTTTGCGCGAATCTCGCTTGGTGGAGTGCGTGACGAAGCCGAAATCCGTGGTCACCGAAAAACCTACGTTGGCGCAATGCCTGGTAAAATCCTGCAAGCTCTACGTAAAGTTGAATTCGGAAACCCGATCCTGCTTTTGGATGAGATCGATAAAATGTCGAACGATTTCCGCGGCGACCCGTCGTCAGCTTTGCTCGAGGTTCTCGATCCGGAGCAGAACAATACTTTTGCCGATCACTATCTTGAAGTGGATTACGATCTCTCAAAGGTGATGTTCGTAACGACTGCAAACAGCTTGCACACGATTCCACGGCCATTACTCGATCGGATGGAAGTGATCAGCCTCGAAGGCTACATTGAGAGTGAAAAATTCCACATCGCGCGCAAGTACCTAGTGCCGAAACAGATCAAGGTGCACGGCCTCGAAGGTCGCAAAGTGACAATTGCGGATCAAACAATTCGCCTGTTAATCCGCCACTACACCAAAGAAGCCGGCGTTCGGAGTCTCGAGCGTCAAATTGCCAACGTCTGCCGAAAGGTCGCTAAAGTTCTGATCAAGGAACAAGCGGCCGCCGAGGCCAAGACATTGAAAAAGACCGGCAAGCTCGACGCCAATGCCAAAATTCCGGCGGGCAAAGGCTACTTGGTCACCCCCATCAAACTCGTCGAATTACTCGGTCCGCACAAGTACCGTTACGGAAAAATCGAGGAAGAAAACGAGATTGGCCTCGTCAACGGCATGGCCTACACCGAAGTCGGCGGCGATCTCTTGCTGGTTGAAGCGGCGGTCGTTCCAGGACGAGGCAAGTTCACGATTACGGGCCAACTCGGTGACGTGATGAAAGAATCTTGCTCGGCAGCAATGAGCTATGCCAGGTCGCGCGGCCCGCTGTTTGGACTCGACAAGGATTACTTTGCCGGAGTCGACATTCACATTCACGTTCCCGAAGGAGCGATTCCGAAAGATGGACCGTCGGCCGGCATTGCGCTGACGACGAGTATCGTTTCGGCGATCATGAAAATTCCGGTCAAGCGAACTGTGTCGATGACGGGCGAAGTGACTCTCCGCGGGCGCGTGCTTGCGATCGGTGGTCTGAAAGAAAAAATACTGGCGGCCCATCGCGGCGGAATCAAGATGGTGATTTGTCCAAAGGAAAACGAAAAAGATCTTAAAGAGATTCCGAAAGAAGTTTTGAAGGATTTGAAAATCATCCTGGTCGATCACGTCGACCAAGTTCTAGTGAACGCACTCGATGTGAAAAATGCCAAAGAGATTTTCAAAGCTCGCGGTGAGCGGGGCCAGGGCTTGCGGGCTCAATATACCGGCCACGAGCTGCAAACTCACTGACTCTCAAGTTCCAAATGATCGGTGAGGGGAAAAAGCCTCTCACCGTGATTCGGGCTATAGCCTGAGCCTTGTAGTCAAAGATTCAAACAAGGAACTTGAAACCCTTCATCGATCAGTCATTGACGCGCTTCTCAGTTTCTAAACCCACAGCCTCGTAAGTTATTAAAATGACCTGACTATTTTTTCCACTGGCGAATCGAACTCGACGGAATGGCAAAGCTGCCAAAAAAAAGGGCGAATAACCTACCGAAATGATTGACGCCAGACAGCGTGTCTGGCAAAAAACCGTCAGAAACTTAAAGAATCTGAAATTCTATTAGGATTGGATTAGAAATTGGCTACTGCGACCAACCCAAGCGATGCATTGATGGAGCTAGGAAAGCTCTATTATGAGCGTTGTGATTTTGGTGTCGCCATCCAAAAGTTCGAGGAAGCCGCTACCGGTTTTTTTGCCGGTCAGGACTTCGAACGTTACCTGCGCTGCCAGAACTTCCTTCTACGTATGTACGTTGAACGTGAGGAAGCCGAAAATATTCGCCTGACCAAAGAAAAGCTGCAAGATCTGGTTTTGAAAGAGGGCTTCGCTCTGGGTGCGAAAACCTACTATACGCTCGGAATCTGCGCGATCTACAAAGACCAGGTCGATATCGCCCTCGATTACTTTCAAAAATCGCTGTCGGTGGCCCTGGTCAGTGACAATAAAGAAGATATCTGCACCGCGATTTATGCCCTTTCGGTAGCCTACTACCAGCTCGACCGCATGCCCGAGGCATTGAAAGAAATCTACAATCTGCAAATTTTCTTCCAAGTCATGGACCTTCCCGAGGTCAAGCTCGCAAGCGAAATTCACAACGGAAACATTCTCCGTAAGATGAAAAAGTTTGATCAAGCTCTCGATATCTTTTGGGGCTGTTACGATCTGCTGCAAAAAGAACACAACCTCTTCATGTACATTGTGCTTTTGCGCTGCCTCGGCATGACTTATCGTGATGCTGGAGAAAATGACCTGGCCCGACTTTATCTCAAACTTGCACGCAAGTCAGTTGACCCCGAGAATCTCAAATCCAAGGCGAAAAGCATCGACACGATGCTCAAGGAACTCGGCGACATTGAAACCGACGACTTTGACTTGGTTTTTGACACGGCCTCGAACTCGGTTTCTGAGAAGAAAAAAGGTCGGATTGATTTCAAAAACCAATTCATCCTGCTCGACATGCTCCGTCTTTTCATGAAACATCCCGGTGTTGTTCATTCGAAAGAACACTTGGTCAAGCAAGTGTGGCGTCAGGAATATGACCCGATCATTCACGACAATAAGATTTACGTGACTATTAAGAGATTGAGAAAATTGATTGAACCTGACTACGATAAGCCCAAGTATATTTTCAGAGCGAAAAACGGTTACTACTTAAATAAGACCGCCAGGATTCTCGTTCAGCAAAATTAGAACAGCGATTTTTTTGAGGAGCCTCAGGTAAAGTGAAAAAATTCTTCTTAGCTTTAGCCATCGTGTTGACGCTGGTGCCATTTGCATACGCACGGGATCCTGACTCGCCGTTTCCGCTCGACTATCCAGTTAAGTTCCCGTGGAGTTCGATTGAGGGTATTTGGCAAGTTGTCAGTCAGAAGGTTGATTCGACCTTTAGCTTTGAAGTCCAGAGTGACTGCCAAGGACGTCAGATTCTTAAGGTCTACCAGATTGATCCTGATAATTCAGAAATCATCGCCGAAGGAATCGGAACGCGCTCCGACAGTTCGAATGAAGTTTATGCGGTGATGAAAGGCCGCGGTGTGCAGAATTATTTCGTGCATATCGGCGCCTATCTCGATAAGAACAGTAGTCCTCAGCGTAAGGCCGTCGTGATGCGAATTTTCTCCTTCAACTCTCCGAGTGCGGGACAAGCTTTCGAAATCCAACGCGTGCCAGACAGTTTGCCGATCTTTGATGAATCAGGCACGGGCAACGTACCGTGCCCAAATCATAATAGTGTCGCCAAACACCTGATGAAGTGATTTTGTTTAGATATTTATAGGACGTTAGCTCAGTTGGT
>JAYTRM010000287.1:0-13185 GCA_043746165.1 Bdellovibrionales bacterium
AATTCACCATCGGTAGTTGGGTAATGCTTGCCGGCCTGAGGAGTCGCTTTGGATGCCATATATTCGAGAGAATAGCATTAGTCCGGTAAGATGGATACCACACCTCGGCCAATTTAAAAACAACCGTGAAGCCTTTATCGATGCGGCAAAAAAGCTCACCCCTGAAGAAACCGCAGACCTCATGATGTCCTATGAAAAGCGCCTCTTAGGTGGCGAAGGTGGCGAAGGTGGCGAAGGCGGCGACGAAGCGATCACGTCTCCGTCTGTCGGCGAGATTGGTCGGGTTTCAGCGACGTTGGCGCCAAGCCCCATTCATGCCCTGGGTGCTCTTCAAAGTCGTTGAAGCCCCTCGCGGCCTGTAACGCATTGCGTTTACTGGAAAAGTATCACTTTTTTTGTGCCACCGCCTTGACAGAATTTCGACCGACTTCATATTGAGGGCGAACTATTGACATGGTTTGTAAGCGTTTGGCTGATGGGTTACCCACCGTTTCCTTCGGAGGGGACCGAACTCAGCTAAGCGCTTTGACCAAATTCGTGGGCTTCATAGTCCATCATGGGAGGTTCTGTTATGGCGACTGCTAACTTGAATGTTCGTCCGCTTCACGACCGCATCTTGGTTCGTCGTATGGCGGAAGAAGAAAAAACGGCTGGTGGAATCATCATTCCCGACACAGCTAAAGAAAAGCCGCAACGTGGCGAAGTTGTGGCGACCGGCAAAGGCCGAGTCACGGAAGACGGTAAAACCCTTTCGCTCGAAGTTCGCGCTGGCGACAAAGTTTTGTTTAGCAAATACTCTGGCACCGAGCTCAAACTCGATGGCAAAGAGTACTTGATGATCCGTGAAGAAGACGTCCTCGGCGTCTTTAACTGATTTAAACAATTTCAATGTAGCAACTGACAATATATCAACTGATATTAAACATTTAGTCAGCCCCCGGCTGAATACTAAGGAGCTTTTCGATGTCTAAAGATCTTCGTTTCAGTGACGACGCTCGCTCGTCCATCCTCCGCGGCGTGAACACGCTCGCAAACGCAGTCAAAGTCACTCTCGGACCCAAAGGCCGCAATGTCGTCATCGAGAAATCTTTCGGTGCTCCGCTCGTCACAAAAGACGGCGTGACTGTTGCTAAAGAAATCGAACTTGAAAACAAGTTCGAAAACATGGGCGCGCAAATGGTTAAAGAAGTTGCGCAAAAAACCAACGACGACGCCGGTGACGGTACAACGACCGCTACGGTTCTCGCGCAAGCGATCTTCCGTGAAGGCGCTAAGATCGTGACTGCAGGTCATAATCCCATGCAAATTAAACGCGGAATCGACAAAGCAGTCGCTACGGTTCGTGACGAACTGAAGCGCTTGGCAAAGCCGGTTAAAGGCGACACCGAAATTTCTCAGGTCGGCACGATTTCGTCGAACAACGACGCTGAAATCGGCAAAATGATCTCTGAAGCGATGGCAAAAGTCGGCCGCGAAGGTGTGATCACCATCGAAGAAAGCAAAACTGCTCTCACTGAACTCGACGTTGTCGAAGGTATGCAGTTTGACCGTGGTTACCTCTCTCCGTACTTTGTGACTAATGCTGAGCGCATGGAAGCCGTCCATGAAAACTGCATGATCATGATCTACGACAAAAAAATCTCGAACATGCGTGACATGATCGGCATCCTTGAAGGCGTTGCAAAGCAAGGCCGCGCTTTGGCAATCATTGCTGAAGACATCGATGGCGAAGCTCTCGCGACTCTTGTCGTCAACAAACTTCGCGGCACTCTGCAAGTCGTTGCTGTCAAAGCTCCGGGCTTTGGCGATCGCCGTAAAGCAATGCTCGAAGACATCGCGATCCTCACGGGCGCAACCGTTATCTCTGAAGAGATGGGCCGCAAACTTGAGCAAGCGACTGTCGCTGACCTCGGTGTTGCGAAACGTCTCGTGGTCGACAAAGACAACACCACAATCATTGATGGCAGCGGCAAAAAGGCCGACATTCAAGCTCGCGTCGCGCAAATTCGCGCGCAAGTTGAAGAGACCACCAGCGATTACGACAAAGAGAAGCTCAAAGAGCGTCTCGCGAAACTCTCGGGCGGAGTCGCCGTCGTTCACGTCGGTGCGCCTTCTGAAGTCGAGATGAAAGAGAAGAAATCTCGCGTCGAAGACGCCCTCAATGCGACACGTGCCGCAGTTGAAGAAGGTATCGTCGCCGGCGGCGGAACCGCTCTGGTTCGTGCAGCTCAGGCGATTAAACTTGAGAGCTTCGACGAAAATCAACGTTGGGGTGCTCAGATTATTAAGCGCGCCTGCGAAGAGCCTCTCCGTCAGATCGCGTTCAATGCCGGTCTCGATGGCGCGATCGTTCTCGAAAACGTTCGCAACAACAAAAACGCGGCTTGGGGCTTCAATGCGTTCACAGAACAATACGAAGATCTCGTAAAAGCTGGCGTGATCGATCCCGTGAAAGTGGTTCGTTCGGCTCTCGAGAATGCGGCCTCGGTTGCTTCTCTGATGCTCACGACTGAAACCATGATCGCTGAAGCGCCGAAAAAAGACAGCGCTGGCGGCGGCGGAGCTGGTGGTCCTGGTATGGGTGGCATGGGTGGCATGGGCGGCATGGACATGATGTAAGGTTTGGGGAGACCCAAACTGAGCAAATGTCTTTTGCTAGCTGCGAGCACTGATGCGAGCGGCGCCTTGCCAAAGGCTATGCGAAAAAAAAGCCGTTCGGTTTAACCCAACGGCACCGACCCGCAGCTCAAAAAGCTGCGGGTTTTTTCAATCCTCTGAATCGAATCGAAAGAGTTGATTCAAGGTCACTTGAGTTGGCGAAGTGATGTGAGTGGGGGTGAGTGCTATGCGTACCGTGCTCGCCGGCACCGAAACCACATTGCAGTTTTCGAGAATTGGCAGAGTAAACCGAATGTCGATTCCAGCATTATTAATGGTCACGTCGTGACCATCGCTCACAATGGCTTCGAGGTAAGCAGAAACTGAGTCGTCCATGACTTTTGACTGTTTCTTTCCGGGCCATTGACCCGACTGCACCAGCGAGCGAACCGCCATCAGAACGTCGTGGCAGCTGATCTGGTCGTGCTCATCGATCGGGGCTTGAATCTCCCAGCGGCGTATAAAGATTCCGCGCTGATCTGTCCAATAGTTTTCAAAAATGAAGTACTCAAAGTCGTGAGACAAGCGGTGTATTCGGTCAACCCCGAGAATGATATCAGGAGGGCGGGTCATGAGCTTTCTTTCAGTCATTTGATTGTTGAGCGCTGCCGGCCCAATGTACCAGTGCCAAATTTCAGGAAGGTGTATGAGTCCGTCGGGATCATACACTGTGAACTCATAGTCGATCCGCATCCGTTGAGTGAACCAGGCAACCCAGCTGTCCTGCACGTGACAAGTGTGTTCGTTGATGAGGTAAACGCACCAGCCGAGACTTGTTGCCACCATACAGATGAAGACACTGTGAACCGCGATGTTTTGGAGGGTCGTGCCTAAGCGGCTCAAGCGTTGAATGAAAGGACGCCAGTCTCTCGTCAGGATGGCCAAAAGAAAAAGTGGTACCAGCGAGGCGATGAAATATGGAAACCGATCGGGGTAGAAGGTCAAAAGGATAGCGCCAGCGAGAGCCCAATGTCCGAGTTGCCGAGAGTGCTCGTTTCGTGGCGAGGTAAACACAGACAACATGAAAGTAATTGTAAACAAAGGGTTCTGCAGGAGCGCGCGACCGACGTGCTGCCAGCGTAAGAGAGACCAGTATCCGCCGTCAAATTCTCTGGCCGATTCCATCAGATAGCCGATGTCCTGAGAATGCATGCGAACAAAGATGATCGACAGTGCAATGGCCGCAGAAAAAGCTGTGAAACCGAGCCAGCTGCAGAGCCACGTCAACCATAGTTTTCTGCGGGCTGTGGGAGCTAGTTCAAATACAAAAAATGTGAGCAGCGAGAGAGGAATCGACTTAGGCGTTAAGAGGGCGGCCGGGACAGTGCAGGCTACATAAGTAAGAAGGGTTCGCGGCGCCGATGCCTTAGCTCTGAGTTGATTCGATTGGTTGAGGTATACCCAAAGTAAAAGGAGCGTCGTCGTAAAAAGATCGGATCGGATCTGAAGATAGCGCTTGATTACGAATGAGTGGCAAAGAAAAAAGCCGAAGAGCCAGAGGTCGAGTTTTCGCCAGTCGGCGTGGACACAAACCAGGCGCAGCAATCTTCGCATCAAGTAAATGGTGGTTAGAAAATTGACCACCATGTAAAGGCGGGCAATCCACATTGAATTAATATCAAACAAGTCGCCAAGCTGGTCAGCCGACCAAAGCAGCAAGTCTAAGAGAGGCTTGGTGCCGTAATAATAGCCCCAGGTGTGTTGAAAGAGATGACCCGCGACGCCAACGGCCCAAGCCTCAGAATCGGTCCAGAAAGAATTCACGCCGGCATAGGCGACTAAAAGTGCCCACGCCCAGAGGGCGACACTGAACCAAGATAGGTTCAGGCGTTTTATACTTGCGCGCATGGATCAATGAGAACTCTTCGCAGAAGCGTTTTCAAGCACTTTGAGGCGTAGCTCAAGATTTTCGTTTTTCTTTTTTAAACTTTCGATTTCTTGCACGAGATTTTCGATCCTGGTGTCGAGCTCTTTTACGGCTTCGATAACGGGAACTACCAATCTCGAGTAGTCGATCGCTAAGTAACCGTCGGGGCTGTGACGAACCAACTCCGGAAATATTTTTTCGACGTCCTGAGCGATGAAGCCAATCTCGCGTTTGGGTCCAGCGTAAAGAGCATTTGGCTCCGGTGGCGGCTTAATCCAATGGTAATAAACGCCAACCAGTTTCTTAACCGCGTCGAGTTGCCCAAATTCCATCTTGGTGATGTCCTTTTTCAACCGGCGATCTGAAGCAGTGAGAACACCTAAGCCACCAACCGTTGCCCCGCCATCAACCTGCAAGTAGCCGGTCACGTGTTCGGCGCCAGCTACCTCGAGAGTGGCGTCGGGATACGATGTTCCAATACCGACATTATTATTTAATTTTGAAACGGTGACGATCGGACCTAATCCGACTTTATCAAGCCAGAAATCTCCCGCTGCCCCTTGGCCGGCTGCGGGGGCCGAGCCGTTGACGACAAAACCCCACCACCCAGCGTCGGCACCCAACAATAAGTTAGATCTGGAACTGGTCGTCGATAAGATCGCGGCGAGGTAGTCTCCTCCGACAGATTTAGGAGCGGCCGAAACTTGGAGTGGATAAAAAGCAGAGTTTGTGCCGATACCAACATAACCGTTAGGTGTAATCAAGAATCGAACGGCACCCGCACCGGCGTTGCCGGCGGCATCCCAGATAAAAAAAGATTGTGTTTTGTTCATATCGAGATCGGTACCAATCTCAAACGAGTTTTTACCTGGGCCCCCGAGGTCGACGGCTGCTGAGTTATTTGTTTGGCTCAGATTGCCGACAGCCAGTCGCACTCGACCTGCAGCGAGAGTTGAACTGTAGAAGCCCGCCACGTTGCCCGTCGTCGTCGAGTTAACAGCCAATTGGCTTCCTGGCGAAGTGGTTCCAATACCGACTTTGCCATTATCGGAAATTCGCATACGTTCAACGGAGTTATCGACAAAAGCAATGTCACCGCCATCAAACGTGGTGAATAGTTCATAAGTATTAGGGACCTTAAACATTCCCGTATCGCCGTCCGCCTGAAACGCATAGCCGACGTTAGATGAATCGCCCGTACCAAGCAGGACTGGATTGCCCTGAGCGGCGCGTATTCCCCCGGCACTTGCATCGAGTAGAGATAGGGGCACTGTGGTATTGATTCCTACTCTTCCGTTTTGGAGAATGCTCATCGCCCATAACCCAGGCCCGCCATTGGAGGTAAAGAAGCCCATATTATTTTGGCCGTTAATCTGACCAACGAAGAGGTCCTGAGCGGCATCCAGCCATACCCCGCCTGACAAATTCGCGTCACCAGTGCGCATTCGACCCGTTACACTCAAGTCAATTTCGCCGTTACCTCCCGAGCCTTTCATATCAAGCAGGTAAGCCGGTACCCCGGTGCCGATTCCGACGTTACCCTGTGCTCCAGCGGTGGGTGGTATGTAGAAAATATTATTTAAATTGGTCGGTTGCACCTGCCAGATTCCGTCTTCCATACGGGATAAGGCGATGCAACTCGAGATTTTTCCGCCGGTGACTGTGACCTCGATCTTTATGGATCGAGGTACGATTGATGCTCCCTCGGTTGTTTTGGTTGCGCTCATGGCGTTGGTTAAAACCATCACACCTGTTGTCGCCGTAGCGCCAGGGATAAAATTAGCCAGTGTCATGCTGGTTAATTTAAATGTCTCAAGACTAAGCGTTCCACCGTAGGTGCCGCCGACGACGTAGGTAGCAACACCTGGAGCCATACTACCATCGAAGAGCGTCGCGACAGCGGTGCTGGCTCCAGCTACAGCGGGCATACCTTTGAAGCTGTTAGCGCAGGCTGAAGGATTAGCGAGGAGGGCCCGCATTTCTTCGTTCACCTCGGTCGCGTCGGTGCGATATTGCATATTGTTTGCCGATTTTTGCATCGACATAATCAGGGTCGTTGTCCCTAGGGTGACGATGCCCAAAAGTCCGAGGGCGACCATGACTTCGATAAGCGCGAAGCCAGACTGGGTAGTTTTCAATTTATGTTTTGTCATCTGCCTCATGTTGCTAACGACTTCCGCACTAGTGTTAGATAAATACGTAAAATAAATAGTGTCTAGTGTATCAGTAAAAAAGTCCCGGGCGATAAGAAATAGCGAACTTGCCAAGTCCGTTGGCTTCTTATTGGCGCGGCAGTAATCTTCGTTCTCATAAGCACTCCATTGTTTGCAAACTCGACTTAGGTCTTATCAATGTGAGACGGTCCGGATTGGGGCGACTTCCGAAGCAAGCAAAAGCGATCGAATTTCGCCGCGCCGATTCAGCTTCGCCCGTTTGACGAACTGAAGCCGATTGCCGAGAGCATTAACCGCCTCGCAAAAAAGTGGCATGAGGACGCTGGACAAGTTAAATTATTTTGATTCGATCTGATCTGGCTCGGTTTTTAGGTCTGCGGTAAATTAATTTTTCTAGAGATCTAAGTGGTACCCGGGACAGGACTTGAACCTGCACTACCTTACGGAACGTGGACCTGAACCACGCGTGTCTACCAATTCCACCACCCGGGCCCGCGAGTTGGGTAAGCTAACGGATCAAAGGGCGAAAATCAATAGGGCATTGTCCATTGTCTTAAGGCTAAACCGCGTGCTAGCGTCAGCACAGATGAGAAAAAAATCCGGCTCAAGGAAAAACAGGGACAAAAGCAGAGGGAAGAGCGGAGAGCGCAGTCACGATTTCGATCACAAGCGTGGCTCCTCCGAAAGCCGGACGATGGAACGGTCGAAGGACCAACCGTCAAATCGATCGTCAGACCGATCGAAGGACCAGTCGGCAGACCGACCGACAGAGCGATCGTTTGGCCCACCCCAGAAGAGCCGAAAGAAAATCAAGAATGCCCGAGGCTTGCGAGACGTTTTGGGTCTCGGACCGCGAGATGAAGGTGAAAATCGGCCGCCAACTCGGCGCGGCAGAAGCGAGTCGCCCGCTGTTCGCAAGACGATTGAACCGCAAAGTCTGCCGGCGGATAAGCCCAAAAAATCGAGCCTCGCTTCGAAGCTGACCTACATTATGAACTTTCGACTGCGTGGCGCGGCATCTCCACCCGCCAAGGAGCCTCAGCCAGCCTCGCCGCCACCCAAAGTCACCGTGAAGTCGCCGATCCAGCGCAATGTTGAACCCGGCGAGAATTCACGAAAAGTGCCAGGGAGAACAAAGTCTTCTCGGCCGGGGCAAACCCCGCCGCCGCAAAACTCACAATCGAAAGCAAAAGTTGAGGATCGCGCGGAAGGAATCATTAAGCGCCATCCCGATGGTTTTGGCTTTTTACTTCCCTCAGACCATTCGATTCCTGATGTTTATATCTCCCGCCAATCGATGATGGGCGTGATGACCAACGATCGGGTCGAGGCTAAGATTTATCGCAAAAAAGGCCAGGGAAAAGATCGCCAAGACAGGATCGCCGGAGAGATCACGCGGGTGATCTCGCGCGCCAATAAAAAAATCGTCGGCAAGTATCTCCCGGTCGATCAGAAATACGGACTGATTCTTGATGAGGGCCGGGGTTGGGGCGCTGACTTAAGAATTGCTGCCGCCGATTCGATGCAGGCCAAAGAAGGCGATATCGTTGCGGTTGAGATCACTCATTACCCGAGTGAAGATCACGAATTCACTGGCCGGGTTGTGAGTCTGATCGGCCGCATGGAAGATCCGCTCAATGACGTCATTCGCGTCATTCATCAAGGCGGGATCCCCGATGAGTTTTCTGCTGCCGCGGTGGCTGAGGCGCGCAAGTTTGGCGGCGCCGTTCGCCCTGAAGAAATCAAAGGGCGAGAGGATTTGACGGGTCTTAAGCTCATTACAATTGATGGCGCCACCGCCAAGGACTTTGACGATGCCATTTGGGTCGAGCGTGTAGCCCAAGGATTTCGTCTGATTGTCGCCATCGCCGACGTCAGTCATTACGTCAAACCAGGAACCCCTCTCGATCAAGATGCCTTCGAACGCGGCACGAGCACTTACTTCCCTAATTTCGTCGTGCCGATGCTTCCTGAAGAACTCTCGAACGAGCTCTGTTCCTTAAAACCGAACGTGAAGCGCCTGTGTTTTGCCTGCGAAATGCATTTGAATTTCAATGGCGAAGTTGAGAGGTACCGTTTTTTTGAAGGCGTGATGGAATCAAAAGCGCGGGTAACTTACGGTGAAGCGCAAGAGGTCATCGACGGCGGTGATCCAGGGCGTTTGGGCCCGGTGAAGGAAAATATCATCTTGGCCGCGGACCTGGCCAAGATCCTGATGCAGAAACGCTTTCGCGAAGGATCGCTTGATCTTGAAATTCCCGAGACCCAAGTAGTCGTCGATACGAGCGGCGAAACGATCGATATCATCAAATCGGCCCGGCTCTTCGCGCACCGGCTCATCGAAGAACTCATGCTCGTCACGAATATTTGCACGGGTCGATTTTTTGCCGAGCATAAGATGCCGGGCATCTTCCGAATTCACGAACAACCTGACCCTGATAGCATCAAATCTCTGCAACGCTACCTCTGGAATCTCGGCGGTAGCCGTGCGCTCACTGGCGACGGACTCGCCGGAAAATTGACCAAAGCGTTGCAAGAATTGGCTGGCAGGCCCGAGAGCCAAGTCCTGAACATCATGGCACTCCGAACCATGAAGCAAGCGCAGTACTCTGAAAGCAATGTCGGACATTTTGGCCTCGGTTTTTCGCATTATTCTCATTTTACGTCGCCGATTCGCCGTTATCCCGATCTGATCGCGCATCGGTTGATTAAGAGTCGACTCGAATCCCGGTACCGGTCGCAAGCGATGACGGACGACGAGTTGGCGTCCGCGACGACAATGCTGAGCGCGTGCGAGCAGCGCTCAGTCAAAGCCGAGCGGCAAGTGCTCTCGATCAAAAAGGCGAGATTTATTAGTCGGTTTGTCGGCCAAGAATTTGAAGGATCGATCAGTTCGGTCACGAAATTTGGTATTTTTGTTTTGCTTCGGCAGTACGATGTCGATGGCCTGATCAAAATCGAAAATCTTGGCAACGATCGATTTGAATTCGACTCAGAAAATCTGCGGCTGGTCGGAAACCGATCCGGAATGCGTTACGCAATAGGCGATGCGATCAACGTTCGCGTCGTTGCGGCAGACCCTGAGCAGGGACGTGTTGATTTCGAACTAGCGGATGCGCCCGCGCGCCCCGCAAAATCCAAGGATCAGATTCGCAGCGAGAAGGGATCAAGTGATGGCGCGCGCAAAGGGAAGGGGCTCAACTCTCAGAAACGCCGCCCGACTGAGGACAATCGTCGGGGTGTTCGCAAAGAACGGGTTTCAAAACGTCGCCGAAAAGATTAGGCTCGGCCGATTTCTGATCGAGCGGTTCTCGAAACCGGGAATCGAAACTTTCACGCCCGCCGAACGAATGCGAATGGCCTTTGAAGAGCTCGGGCCGACGTTTATTAAACTCGGCCAGGTTCTCGCGACTCGCCCTGACCTGGTGCCCGAAGAGTTCATCGAAGAGTTCAAGAGACTTCACGATCAAGTCAAACCGATCCCATTTACCGATATTCGAGCTGTGCTTGAGAGCCAGTTCGGTCAATCGATCGATCTCGTCTTTCGTGAAATCGATCAAGTTCCACTGGCCGCAGCCAGCATCGCGCAAGCACATCGCGCCGTTCTCGCTAACGGCCAAGCCGTGGTGGTTAAAGTTCAACGTCCTGGCGTTGCTGCCCTCATTCAAAACGATATCAACATCCTTTACTATCTCGCCGAGCTCCTTCAGAGGTACGTCGCGGAAGCACGGCCCTTTAATCCGATTGGCATCGTCGATGAGTTTTTTAAGACTTTAGAGCTTGAAACGAATTATATTGTTGAATCGAATAACATTCGTCGCTTTCACGAAAACTTCAAAGACGATCCGACGGTTAAAGTTCCCGAAGTTTACATTGAGCACTCGGGTAAACGTGTTCTCGTGCTCGAGGCATTGTCGGGAATTCCCCTGAGTCAAAAGGCGTCGCTCGAGCAAGAGGGCGTCGACCGCGCGACGGTCATGCGCATCGGCATCCGATGCTATTTCAAAATGGTTTTTAAGGATGGACTTTTTCACGGCGATCTCCACGCAGGCAATATCTTTATTTTGCCGGATAACCGCATTGGACTCATCGATTTCGGAATCGTCGGCAGACTCAACAACCGCGTGCAGTCAGCAATCGCCAATATGTTTGTGGCTCTCTACACAGAAGATTACGAGCGTCTCGCCTATGAATACGTCGAGCTTGCGCCTTACAGTAAGAGCGTCGATGTCGATCGCTTCGCGAAGGATCTGCAAGATTTGCTCGCACCCCATTTTGGCCTGTCGCTAAAAAATGTGGATCTCGGCCGTTTGCTGATGGACTCGACGGGAATCGCCGCACGTCATGACCTCATTTTGCCATCTGAGCTCATGCTATTTTTCAAATCAATCGTGACCGTTGAGGGCATGGCAAGAATGATCGTTAAGGACTTCAACCTACTCGATCACGCGCTCGAATTTGCGGAAGACCTTGTGAAAGCTCGCCTCAATCCGGAGCGAATTCGCGGCGAGATGCTGACCTTGGGCCGCGACACGAAAGCTTTGCTTGCCGAACTGCCCCGCCAAATGAAGCAGATGGTGAGAAAAGTAAATCATCCTGATTTCTCGTTTCGCCTAAGCCTTAATGAGCTTGATGAGCTCAAACGCTCAGTCGAGACTTCATCAAACATTATTTTTCTCGGTTTAATTATCGGAAGCCTCATTCTCAGCGCTTCAATACTTATGTTTTTTGATAGCGGTGCGACAGTTTTGCACACGCCGACACATAGCGCGATCGGTTTCGGTCTCGCTATAATTTTGGGAATGGTTGCTTTTTACAATTATATCAAAAAATAATTAGACCCGTGAACGACCTAAGATGCTTTCAACGTCACATTTTTGTTCTGAGTCTTGGGCAATCGAATGACGAATGTCGTGTTCGGTTTTGTGTTATCGAGGCTCAGTGTCCCTTGGTGATCTTTGATGATCGAGGTTGAGATACTTAAGCCGAGGCCGGTGCCCTCGCCCGCCGATTTGGTGGTAAAAAACGGTTGAAAAATTTTACTGCGAATCGATTCTGGAACTCCCTGACCCGAGTCGCTGACTAAGAGCACGACAAAATCACTGTCTTTTTCGGCATGAATACGAATCCATCGGTCTGTCGAATTTTCAACCGCATGTATGCCATTTGAAATGAGATTGGTGAGAACTTGCGAGATTTGCACGACACGGCATTCGACCTCGAGGTCGAGATCTCCCTCAGTTAAAATGCGGACACCTCGGTTCTTGGCACGCTCGAGGCAAAGCCCGAGGGTGTCGTTCACTAACGAACCCAGGGTTGTTGCCTCGAAAGGATCTGAACTTCCTTCGCGGGCCACAACCCGCAGACCTTTGACAATGCCAGCGATGCGACCGATTGTTTTGCTGATTCTCTCCGTGCACAGTTTGACCTCTTCGAGATCAAGCGCGCCTGTCTCGAGGCTGGTCCGAAGACGATCGTTGAATCCCGAAATGATGGCGAGGGGATTGTTGATTTCGTGCGCGATACCGCCTGCCATTTCACCGAGCTGAGCCAGCCGCGCTGACGCTTCAATTTGCACGCGTTGTCCCTCGATGATTTCCCGAGTTTTGTGATCGTCGGAGACGTCCCAAGAAACACCGATCAGACGTGAGGTCTTGCCGGTGCTGTCGCGAAGCATTCGGGCCATCTTGCGTATGTATTTAACTTCACCGCTTTCGCAGATAATCCTAAATGGCTCGAGTTTATTTCCGCCATGCTCGCTCTGATCGATCAAATGCTGAATTTCGTCTGTCGAGAGGCGTTTTTGCCACCATAGGAGGGGATCGGGAGCTTGACTGCGCTCGAGTCCGTGGATTGCGTACATTTGGTCGTCCCAAATCATTTTGTTGGTTTGCAGGTCCCACTCCCAAGTTCCGATCTGAACAGAAGAAAGTACGAGGCGCAGACGCTCGGTCTCAAGGCGTAATGTTTCGTGAGCATCGAGCTCGCGCGTGACGTCTTTGATGATCGTAACGTAGTGATTGATATTGCCATCAGCACCGAAAACGGGCGAGAGACTCATCTGATTCCAGAACGGCGTGCCGTTTCGACGGAGACTCTTAACGAGGATTTCAAAGCTCAATTGATTTCGAATGGCGTCTTGAAGTCCCTGGAGCCGATTTCCGTCGGCATCTATCTTCAGGAGCTCGCAGTCGTCTTTGATTTCAGCGTGGGTGTAGCCGGTAATTTGGGTGAAGGCTGGGTTGATATAAAAGGTTGGATTGCGGTCGCCTTCAGAACGCGTGATCAGCATTCCTTCGCGAGCGGCGTCCGCAGCATTCTTAAAGAGTGAGAGACTGGAAAGAAGTAGCTGCTCGGCGCTCAAATTACGTACGAAGCTTCCGAAAAATTTAATCGCTGCGGGTCAAATTCCCCGAGGCTTGCCTCGCCCGTCTGAGGCGTAGCCTCACGCCGAATGAGGCGGTAGCCTCAGTGCATGAGCCGGTA
>JAYTRM010000288.1:0-6265 GCA_043746165.1 Bdellovibrionales bacterium
GTGGAAGAACGGTGCCGACGAGGGAAACCTGCATTTTTCAGATCGAAGGTGCCAGAGTCCGGACGACTGGTGACGAATTGCTCTCGAACTCCGACCTTCACCGGGCACACAGTAAGGGGGCAGTTTCCAAACATTTTCGGAGTGGTGAGTTAGGAATGGCTAAGTATGAATTCGACCGTCTCAGGTATTCCCGAAGTGACGTGATGGGGCTGAATTCGATCGATCGTGCTCTCGTCTTCGATTCCAGTCAGAAGTACGGTCTTACAGCCCGCGCGGTGGCCCGCTTCGACATCGGTGCCGCGATCACCGACCATCCAGCTTGCCGTGAGGTCGATGCCGTGTTCTTCGGCGGCCGCGATTAACATGCCTGGGTTGGGTTTGCGGTGGGCATGATTGCTTTCGACCGTGTAAGGCGCGTAGTAAAATCCGGCGAAATGGATCTGGTGGTGGCCAAATTCGACTGAAATCCGGCGGTGGATTTCATGCAGGTTTTCAAGCGTCACCAGCCCGCGGGCGACACCCGATTGATTGGTGACGACAACAAAGACGTAGCCCGCATCTCGCAAGCGCGAAAGTGCTGAAAAAACTCCGGGCAGATATTCAATTTGTTCGGGGTCATTGAGGTAAATTTTGTCAATAATCAGCGTGCCGTCGCGATCAAAGAACACGGCTTTTTTCAGTGGTTTCATAGCGGGCACTCTAGACCTTTTTTCGCTCCCGAGCCAACCGTGTTTTGAGCGTCTTTTCTCCTAAAGGATGGAACTGCTCGAGCGAGCGCGCCAGATGATCAAGACCGAGGTGGGTGTAGCGTTGAGTGGCTTGGAGCGAGGCATGTCCCAACAACTCTTGAAGCGTGCGCAAGTTTGCGCCGCCCGAGAGCAGATGAGTCGCAAAGCTGTGGCGCAAAGCGTGCGGATGGAGCGGTTTGTGAAGTCCCGCTAAAACTCCTGCTTCGCGAACTAGGTCATAAGCTTTGCGGCTCGTAACTGAGGTTCCGTCAGGCGGCAGGTTCAAGACAAACTCTCCGCGACTGTTCAGAGACTGCAGCTGAAGCAAAAACCGGCCGGTGACTTCGGGAAGTGCGACGATCCGTTCCCTTCCACCTTTGCCGCGAAGTTTGAGAGTGCGACCGTCTTGTGCAAGCGATGACCACTTCAAACTCGTGGCTTCACTGACCCTTAGGCCGCCACCATAAAGGAGAAAGACCAAAGCAGTTTCCGTTCGAATTCGCCAACGCAAGGCCTCACTCTCTGCGGCTTTTGCCCGGGCGGCCAAACTCTTCAAAACAGCGTCCGCCTCGTCGACGGAGAGAAAGTGCGGGAGCCTGATGGGAACTTTGGGTGCATGGATTTGCTGTGAAAGATCGATATCGAGATAGCCTTCTTCGCTCAGCCAAGCCAAAAAGCTTTTTAATGTCGCTGCCTTACGGTTTCGGCTCGAAAGCGAAAGTAAGGCCCAACCGTGCTGGGCTGAATGGCAGAGGGTGAGGAGTTCTCGAGCGTCGAGGGCGGCGGCGCCGCCATCCCTCATGCGATCTTTCAGAGGTGGGTTCGAGGTTTGCGGCAACTTTATAGTAAATGCCTGTTCGAGGTCTGAGCGGTAGGCGCGCAAAGTGTCAGCCGAAGCTGTCTGAATAAACTCCATGAAATACAGGAAGTTGCTGGCAAGCACCGGAATCGCGTTCAAGGTCTTAGAGAAATTTTGAGAAGGCATAAGCAGTTTTTCCTAAAAAAATTACGCTCTGCAGCTATTTTTTACTTGCATTTCTTACAGCAGAGCGTTAACTTAGCGCGTCATAACGCACCGTATCGAATTGAGACGAAGACCTTCGAACCGATTTAATGCGACGCGAGATGTGCAACGAGACACAACACTTGTAACAAGGCGGTACGTCCATGTCCCAGATAGAAAACACCCCCATCCTGCCAAGCAGTGCGAATGCTCAGCCCGTTGCGGGACCTGAAGAGCGTCAAGCTGTTAACAGCTTAGATACGAAAACCATCATCTACAAATCAGAAGTCATGAAACAGCTGATGAAGATGATTGACCGGGTGGCGCCTTCTAACGCCACGGTCCTGGTTTTGGGTGAAAGCGGAACCGGTAAAGAATTAATCGCCCGCGCGGTTCACGACCGTAGCCATCGTCGCAGCCGCCCGTTCATCGCTATCAACTGCGGCGCACTTCGCGAAACATTGCTTGAGAGTGAGCTCTTCGGACATGAAAAAGGCTCGTTCACCGGTGCCTACGCTCGCAAAATCGGTTTGGCCGAAGCCGCCAACGGCGGAACCCTGTTCCTTGATGAAATCGGTGAGCTCTCTCCCGGTATCCAGGCAAAACTTTTGCGCTTCATTCAAGAGGGCGAAATCTTTCGCGTCGGTGGAAAAGAGCCGATCAAGGTCGACATCCGCCTGATCTCGGCAACGAATCGCGAACTCGACCAAGAAGTCACTCGCGGCAACTTCCGCGAAGATCTTTACTATCGTATCAACACGATCACGGTGCATTCTCCGCCGCTGCGTCGTCGTAAAGAAGATATTCAGATTCTGGTCGAGTACTTCTTGTCACGCGGTAACCACCGCCTTCTGAATCGCGGTCGTCAAATGAGCGAAGACGCGATGAAGATTTTGATGCGCTACGATTGGCCAGGAAACATCCGGGAATTGCAAAACGTCTGCGAACGTTTGCAGATTCTTGCCGACGGTCACACGATTATGCCGGGTGACCTGCCCGAGAACATCACCAATCCCGAGCAGAAGATCGTGACGGACGACTATGATCCGACGACCACACTCTATGAACTCGAAAAGCGTTACATCTTGAAGTCACTCAATTACTTTGAGGGCAACAAGACCCAAGCCGCTAACGCGCTCGGGATCACGATCAAGACTCTCTATAACAAACTTCATGAGTACGGCGAGTTCGACAAGTACGCTGTTCACTCTAAGCCACTGAAATAAGAGCCGTTGTCACAGAAATAATTCTGTCGACGAAACGAAAACGGGTGTCTTCTGACACCCGTTTTCGTTTCTGTATGTTCACTTAAGCTCTATCGAGCTGAGGCATTAACCCTTGGCCAGCGATCGATCGATCAATCAATCAAATCAGAAGTAGCCTTCGTCGTCGTCACCTTCGACTTCTTCTTCGTCCTCGTCATCTTCGGTATCGATGCTCTCGACTTCAGTCTCGGTAAACTGCTCCTCTTCGGCTTCGTCGAATTGACCAACGGCGCCTTCGTGAGCATGACCTTCATGATCATGTCCATGTTCATCATGGTCATGACCCTCGTGGCCGTCCGTCGACTCACCCGCCGCGTGCTTCATTTCCTTTTTTCCGGCTTTTTTTGCCGGAGCTTTCGCTACTGCTTTTTTTGCCGTCTTTTGGGTGGCTTTTTTGCCAGCCTTAGCTTTGGGGGCTGCTTTAGCTGTGGCTTTCTTCGCCGTCGCTTTTTTTGCGGGCGCTTTCGCCGTTGCTTTTTTAGCGGTGGCTTTTTTAGCTGTTGCCTTTTTAGCCGTTTTTTTGGTGGCTTTTTTGGCTGTTGCTTTCTTTGCCGCTGCTTTTTTCTTTTTGGCCATGGGTGCTCCTCTTTTCAAGCTTTTCTTGTCGGTCTCGACGATGCTTTTATTTGCCTAATGCCTCAACTGCAAAACTTCAAATATCAATAATTCTTCACGAGTTCAAATAATTCAGTCTCACTCTAAACTAAGAATTCTGGCGTTGCCTAGAAAAAACTAAGGGATTTCAGAGGAGCCGGATCGACCGATCCGGATAAAAAGACTGTCAAAAATTCGTAACCCGGAGGGCTAAATTTAGATGTCTGTTCGGAGAACAGCAACCCGGAGGGTTAGATGTCTGTTCAAAGAACAGCAACCCGGAGGGTTAGATGTCTGTTCGGAGAACAGCAACCCGGAGGGTTAGATGTTGTTGTCGATGGCGAGAGCAATGGCCGCGGGAAGTTGGATGGAAATAAAGTATCCGCCCGAAAGCTTTCCGACAGCCGGGATTGAAGATAAGTAGCCCCAAGTCTGGGACCCATCCGGCGACTTGATTGGCACCGTGATTTCGAGAGAGAGAGTTGAAGGAGCTGCAATGAAAATTCCCACGACATTGGTATCGAGGTAGATCGTCGCGTTGACACCCTTCAGAGTGGGCACCGTGACCGCGAGTGCCGGAAGTTCGCCGTTCGGTACGGCTGGAATTGGCATGCCGTTCGGGAGCGTCGTCGGCGAGGGAAGATTGAGGCCTCCTTTGACGATGTCGGCTAGCGGAATGCTGAGGATAAGTCCCGAAGCGCCGCCGGCGAGTGTTTGAACACCGAGCGTTGCGCCAGGTGGCTGGGTCAGTGGAGCGGTCACTCCGACGCCGTTTAAAGTTCCGCCGAGCGGGATGGGTAGGGTCAAAAGGAGATCCTTATTTACTGTATCCAGGCTCAGGACTTGAATGTTGCCGAGGCCAAGAGCCGCGCCGCTGAGGAGCCCAATAACTCCGAGGTTCTGGAGATTCTGGGCGGGCGTTGTTGGCACCGCGTTCGTTGGCACTGCGGGCGCCGTTGTTCCTGAACCAGGACCGCCGGTCGGCGAAGTGCTGCCGGGCGTCGTTGAGCTTAGAGAGGACACACCCGTGCCCGCCGCACCTTGGAAGCTGCCACTGCAACCCACCGTCTCTAGTGTTGCCAAGGCCAAGACGGACATCAAAAGCCGATTGGAGATCTGATTCTGCGCCATGATTCTTCCTCCCGTGAAAACTAAACCCACCGAATATTTGGATCGGTGAGGGGTCGAATCGACTTTAGTCATGGCATTTTCATGACGCTGATTTTTCAATTTGAATTTGCCCAACTGTTTGACACGCAGAGTGACAGACGGCTCGAGTTCAAGATAATCCGATCAGGCGGTAAGCAAATTTGCGTGACATCGTCTGGCTATTTGCAGCCAGAAGCTATTTATCGGCAGGAAAAGAAAAGCAGCGGGCGAAAAAAAACCCGGGCGATTCACCCGGGTTCAGCAAAACTTCTAGTCATCTGCTAGTCATCGAGAGCCAAGAGTTTGGCTCAATATGATCAACCAATCAGTTTTAGGGCCATCTGGTCCTTGGCGTTAGCTTGAGCCAAAGTCGCCGTTGCGGCTTGCAACAAGATGTTGTTGCGAGTCATTTCTGCCGTCGACTGAGCAACATCGGTATCGCGGATACGAGAATTCGCGGCCGAGAGGTTCTCTTCTGTGACGCCCAAGTTATTGATCGTCGAGGTCAGGCGGTTTTGCAGAGCACCGAGGTTTGAACGCATGCCGTTGACATGCTCTTGAGCCTTATCGAGTTGCTCGAGCGAACCTTGAGCGCCTTCTTTGCTCGAATAATCCACTCCCGAGAGACCGAGTGCGTCGATCGTGGCGACGTTTTCATTCGCCTTAAACGAGATACGGTCTTCCGCGTCGCTGTTGTAAACGCCGACTTGGAAATCGAAATGGGGAGTCGAACCGTCGAGAAGCTTGGTTTTGCCCCAAGTCGTGACGGAAGCGATTCGCTGCATCTCATCCTTAAGCTGCAGGACTTCCTTATTAACGAATCCGCGCTCTGTATCACTGACCGTGTCGGAAGCGGCTTGGATGCCCAATTCCCGGAGACGGACGATGATGTTGCCGATTTCGTTTAAGCCGCCCTCTGCAACTTGAACTAGAGACACGCCGTCTTGGGCGTTACGATTGGCCTGACGAGTTGAGCGAATCGACGCTTTCATGTTCTCGCTGATCGCGAGACCGGCGGCGTCGTCGGCTGCCTTGTTGATACGGCTACCACTCGAGAGCTTCGCCATGCTGTCGGCGAGTTTTTCTTGTCCTGCACCCAGATTCCGCTGCGCGTTCACTGAAGCGATGTTTGTTGAAATACGAAAACCCATTTTATCCTCCGTTAATTAATTTCATTTCTTGTCTCCTCCTTGTTTGATCACCCTCGTCTTTGCTTTTGGCGCGCGAGGTGTGTTGGCATCCGAGCCTTGTTGTACGATCGTGTTAAAAACAATCCTATCCTTGTACAATCTTATCTTCCTTGAAGCGCCTCCTTCCGCAAAAAACCGGCCACAGTGTGTTGTCAAGGTCGCAAGATAATCCTAAGGCTTGCGTCCGTTCCCGAGAGTCATTCGGCAGTCGCTCTGAAAGGAGCGGTGTCCTTTTGACAACATCGTTCACGAGAAGCTCTTCGGGACGAGGGGGGTATTCTTGACAGGACGAGAGACCGGATCGGAGGTATTGACAGGACGAACAAATAAAATCGG
>JAYTRM010000289.1:0-8562 GCA_043746165.1 Bdellovibrionales bacterium
AAGACGAATATCGACTTTTTGGGAAATATGAGTGGTGGCTAAAACCTTAAAATTACGTCTATTTTTGGATTTTACAGAAATAGCCACATGCGATGACCAGTTTTTACAGATTTTTTTTAGCTGTGGATAACTCTGTGGAAATAAAACCGACGCCAAAGACTCGTGACCTTGGGCGAGTTACCGGCGGGTCTTCGGCGTGTGGCTGTTATCGTCTAGAGTCAATCATGGGTCCCTAGCGGGCCGGCCGAGTCGGTGGCCTTCTCGGCGCCGGACTTGGGACCTTGACAAATAAATTTGCGGCTCGACATTCCATGTCTAGGCGTGCTAGTTTCCGCCCTCTTGCTGCACGAAAAATTTCTGAAGGAGTCCTTATGAAAGACAGCATCCACCCTCAATATTACGCTGACGCCACTGTCACTTGCGTGTGCGGCAATACATTTCAAACTGGATCCACGAACAAAGAAATTCGGGTTGATATTTGCTCAGCATGCCATCCGTTTTTCACCGGCAAGCAAAAGTTGATGGATACCGAAGGTCGTATCGATCGTTTCCGTAAAAAATATGCTGGATCCGCAACTGCAGCGATCAAGAAGTAAGCCCGTTGTGAGGGTGCTCCGTAATCATTCTCAGGAGCGCCCTGCCCAGAGCCTTTCGCCTTTGGGGCCCATTAATTTGCGGACAGCTTCACCACGATGTTCGCATTCTGCGGACACCACCGACTAAGTAAAACACTCCATGTTTCAGAAGCTAGACGACGTCGAAGCCCGTTTTGAATCTGTAAATCACCAGCTGCAAAATCCAGACATCGCATCGGACCAAAAGCGCTATCGCACGCTCATGAAAGAACTTTCCGACTTGCAGCCTGTGGTCACAAGTTATCGGCGCTACAAATCGGTCAACCAACAAATTTCTGACAACAAAAACATCCTTGAAACCGAAAACGATGCCGAATTGCGTGCGCTCACAAAAGAAGATCTCGGCGGTCTCGAGCGCGAGCGTGAAGAACTTGAAGAAACAATCAAACTTCAACTCCTGCCAAAAGATCCCAACGACGAAAAAAACATCATCCTTGAAATTCGCGGCGGCGCCGGCGGTGACGAGGCGGCACTCTTTGCGCAAGAACTTTTCAGCGCCTACGGACACTACGCCAGTTCCAAGGGCTGGCGTGTCGAAATGATGACGGTGTCTGAAGGCAACGCCGGTGGCTGGCGTGAAGTGATCGCTTCAATCAGTGGTGAAAGGGTGTTCAGTCGCTTGAAGTACGAAAGCGGCGTGCACCGAGTGCAGCGCGTACCAAAAACCGAAACGCAAGGGCGTGTGCACACTTCAACAGTGACCGTCGCAGTTTTGCCCGAAGTTGATGAAGTCGATATTCAAATCAATCCCAAAGATATCAAAACCGACGTATTCCGGAGCCAAGGTGCCGGTGGGCAGAGCGTGAACACGACCGACTCGGCGGTTCGCATCACCCACATCCCAACAGGACTTGTGGTGATATGCCAAGACGAAAAGTCGCAAATTAAAAACAAATCCAAAGCGTTGAAAATCCTTTACGCCCGTCTCAAAGCCGCCGAAGAACAGCGCGCCATCAAAAACGCATCCGAGGCGCGTCTTGCACAAATCGGAACCGGCGATCGTTCTGAGAGAATTCGAACTTACAACTTTCCGCAATCGCGAATTACCGATCACCGAATCGGTCTGACGATTCATCAGCTTGACCAGGTCATGGGTGGTGCGTTCGAATATGTCATTGATCCGGTCATCGCCCATTTTCAAGCCGAGCAGCTGAAAGCGCAAAAGTAATGAATCCGATCACCATCAAAGACGTCCTCGAGAAAACCACGCGTTTTTTCTCAGACAAGGGCATTGAATCGAGTCGTCTCGATGCCGAGCTTTTGATTTCCTCGGCCCTCAATTGGGAGAGGATGAAAATCTATTTAAATTATCAGTATCCACTCAACGAAACTGAACTCACGAGTTGCCGCGATCTCGTGCGGCGAAGGGCTGGCGGCGAGCCGGTGGCCTACATCCTCGGCAAAAAAGGTTTCTACAATCACGATTTCGTCGTCACGCCGGACGTCTTGATTCCAAGGCCCGAAACTGAAATGATCGTTGATGACGCGACAGCCTGGCTGCGCCCTCAAGCAACCCAGTTCATTGTTGATATCGGCTGTGGTTCAGGTTGCATTGGCCTAAGTCTGCTCGCCGAACTACCTGATGCGAGACTTCTAGCCGTCGATATTTCCGAAGGCGCCATAGCCGTGGCAAAGCTTAATGCCGAGCAAATTGGTGTTACAGATCGCGCAACTTTTCTCTGCCGAGACGCCGCAGGCCTTACGCCCGAAGAAGTCTCGGCGGTCTTCTCAGCTCCTGCTGATGCGGTCGTCGCTAATCCCCCTTACATCGCGCCCGGTGATCCGCTCGTGCAGCCCGGCGTGAAAAATTTTGAGCCGGGGTTGGCACTTTTTTCTGAAGATCGAGGACTTTCGCATATTCGTGGCTGGGCGAGGGTGGCGGCACGGGTCGCGCGCCCAGGTGCCTTTGTGATGTTCGAAATGGGTCACGATCAAGCGCTTTCGGCCCGCGAAATCTTCGCGATGGATTATTCTGATGTCATCATCAAGCGCGATTTAGCCGGTCATGACCGCTACGTGCGCGCTTTCGTAGGAGTCACCAATGGATAAAATGACGGTTACTGGCGGAACAAAATTAAGCGGCGAAGTCCACACAAGTGGCGCCAAGAATTCGGCGCTTAAGCTTCTTTTTGCAAGTCTCCTCGCCGAAGGTCGCCATGTTTTTCACAACGTACCGGAACTTAAAGATATCGAGTCTTCAATTCTTTTGCTTGAGAGTCTGAACTGCCGCATTCAGCGTGATGGCAAAACCGTCACCGTCGAGGTGCACACCCCGAGCACCTACGAAGCGCATTACGATCTGGTTCGCAAAATGCGCGCGAGCATCTTGTGTCTCGGACCCCTGCTCACTCGCTACGGGCAGGCGCAAGTGAGCCTGCCCGGTGGATGTGCGATCGGCACACGTCCCATCGACCTTCATCTGCAGGGCATGCGCTCGATGGGTGCAGAAATCGAACTTCGCCAAGGCTATGTTCACGCGAGCGTCGATCCCGTGAAGAAAAGACTCCAGGGCGCCAATATCCTTTTTGAATTCGCGACGGTCGGCGGAACTGAAAATGTCATGATGGCGGCAACGCTTGCCGAGGGCACCACCGTCATTGAAAATGCAGCAAAAGAACCAGAGATTGTTGACCTCGCAAATTACCTCAACAAGATGGGCGCAAAGGTCGAAGGTGCGGGCACAAGCATTATCCGCATCATCGGAGTTGAAAAACTAAAGCCCGCAGAACATACGGTCATCTCCGATCGCATCGAGGCCGGAACGCTCCTCATCGCTGGCGCGATTACCGGCGGTCACGTGACTGTGAAATCTTGTAACCCAGATCATGTTGAGGCCCTGATTTTAAAACTGCGCGAGAGCGGATTCAAAATCGAGACCGAGAAAAACGCGATGACCGTCCTTCCAGCTAGCTCCTGGCGGGGAGTTGACGTCACGACGGCGCCGCATCCGGCCTTTCCTACAGATTTGCAAGCTCAGTTCATGGCCCTGATGACACTCGCTGAGGGCACCAGCGTGATCACCGAGACGGTTTTTGAAAATCGCTTCATGCACGTTCAAGAACTCCTTCGCTTAGGGGCCGACATCACGCCGAAGTCGCGGGTCGCGGTTGTTCGTGGCCGAGGACGCCAGGGCCTCCAGGCGGCGCCGGTCATGGCAACCGACCTTCGTGCGAGCGCGAGCCTCGTACTCGCCGGACTGGCGGCCCAAGGCGAAACTGTGATCAATCGAATTTATCATCTCGATCGCGGTTATGAAACCTTGGAGAAAAAACTTGGCCTGCTCGGTGCGCAGATCGTTCGCGAGGTCGGTCGTTAAGTCAGCGGCAAGCTCAGCCGCTAGCGGCCGTTAGAACAGGCGCAAAAAAAACCCTAACTCAGGAGGGGCCAGAGTTAGGGTTACAAAACATCGTCCAGGTTCAGGAGGGGATCGAACCGGGGCAACGATTCAAGCTTCGGTCGACCTGCCCGTTTCTTGGAGGGGCACAGACAAATCAACCTCAGCCATTATTTCAAACCAAATTCAGTGGCCACACCGAGGTCGAACAATCTCGACCAACGTCTTTAGGCGTGAGCCAAACCGGAAATTAGGAGAACAACCAAGATGTATCCGACAATCAAAATTGAGAGTACACGGCTAGTCACAACTTGAGATTTCTCAGTACCCAGATTTGCCGCGCTCATCACTGTCTTCAACATAATCACTACATAATTTCTTGGAAGTATCATCGTAAAAACCAGTCGAACATGCAGCAAAGCAAGTTGAGTGCCAATGACAAGCATCGACTGTAGGCCATTTCGCGCTAGGTTCAGGCTCGGGCGAAAGTCCACATTTCCCCTAAAAACTATTTAAAAACGAAGACTTACGATAGAATCCCAGAATGAGTATTCGGCTCCGTTTTGGCACCGACCAAGTGGTCTGAAATGGAACCAGCATAGTGGGTTGATAGTGAAGACAGATCGTTTGAGCGAAAAAAAATGGATCGTCAAAGATCTTAGCGGAAAGATTTTCGGTCCGCTGACGACCGAGCAGGTCCTCGGTGAAATTGAACGAAACTATTTTCTAGGCTCTGAACAAATCGCATCTTACCCCGGCGGCAGTTGGCAAACGCTCAGTGCGTCCGCCGATTTTTCGGGTCGCCTTCTCGATGTTCTTGATGCCGAAGTCAAAACCAGTGACGAAGCCGCAAATACTCGAGGGAAAAGCGAGGTCAAGGCGTCCCAGGCGCACGGGGCGGGCTCCCCAGCTCGGGATGTCACGCATTCGCAAATGAAATCCCAGGCGTCAGGAACAAAAAAGACCATGGGCGGCATCACCGTTCCGCATCCGCCGGCCACGCTCGAGACAGCATCGGGAGCTGTCATTGAACTCACCGATCTTCGCAAGGCCGACCGCACTGAGCAGATGAAACGTTCTAAACTTCCGCTGATGATCATCGCTCTGGGTCTTGCGCTTGGCGGTGCCGCTATTTTGATGTCTGGAAACGGCACTGCCGGCGACGATCGTATTCATCTTCTCGTGCCGCGCTCAAAGCAACCCGAGATTTCACTTGTTAAGCGAAAAGAGAAGTTCGATCGCGCGCGAATCGATTTTCAATACGACACATTTGCCGGCTACCAAAAGGCCGAAAACGAGTTGGTCGAACTCATCGAAGGAACACAGAAGGCGAGCCTCGACAACACCGGGGAAGCCGAAGCCCTATCTCTGCTCTGCATGACCTACCGAGAGCTCTGGCCCTTTGCCAAACAAGATAATAAGGATCTCAAAGCCGTCAGTTTAGTGACCCAAGAAGCCAAACGCGTTGATCCCGGGGGCCTCCACGGCTCGCTCTGCGAGCTCGTCGGACTCGTTCTCAATGGTCACATCACGGATGCACAGGGTCTCGCCGACAGCGTGCTTCGCGACCGCGGAATGGTCGCTCCCGTGCTCATCGAAATGCGTGGCGATCTTTTTGCGCAGTCAAAAGATTACGTCAATGCCATCGGCTATTTTGGCCAAGCGCGCTCGATTTGGCCGGCATGGATGAAGACCTATGTTGAAGAAGCGCGTGCCCATGCAGATCAGGCCGATTACTCAAAAGCGATCGATCTTTACATGAAGGTCACCACCACGGTTCCCGATCACGGGGTCGCAAAGATTGAAATGGGTCTGATTGAGGCCTTGCAGTTTTCTCAATACGACAAGGGTTTGGCCTTGATCACGTCGGGTGTCGAGGCGCGAGTACCTCGCCCAATCGAAGCTCGCGCTTACCTAGGCCTCGCGCAGATTTACATGAAAAGGCAGCAACTGCCCCGCGCATTGAACGCGGCCAAACGCGCCTACCGCCTGGATCCGACCAGTAAAGATGCCAAGGAGCTTCTCTCAGCCCTCGGCGGCGATGGAAAAGTGAAAGCGGGCGAGGTCGATCTCATGTTTCTCGGTGAACAGTATATGCGGACGGGCGATTATTTTTCCGCCCAGGCGCAGTTCAAGGCGGCGTTCGATGCCAACCCGAAAAATGGTATCGCGGCGATGAAAGCCGGCATTTGCCTTTGGTTACTCAATCAACCCCAGGATGCGATCGACTGGTTGCGAAAAGCGATTCGCGCTGATCCAACTTTGACAACGGCGTACGTCGATCTCGCCGATTACTACGCACAGAGATACGATTTTTTCGCGGCGGTCGAAATTTTGCGAAGAGCCCAGTCGGCTCAACCCGTGAGCTACGAACTTTACCGCGGCTACGCGACGGTCGAACTCCGCCGCAATAATTTTTCGGGCGCCATCAATTATGGCAAAAAAGCGTTGAAGCTGTATGAGACCGATATCGACACGCTCCTGCTGATGGGCAAGGCAAGCATTGGCCTGCAACAATTTCAAGAAGCACAAAAGTACATCGCCCGCGTGATTGACCTCGACTACAACAACTTCGAGGCGCACAGCCTCTACGGAAAAATCGAAGCCGGCCTGCACGGCGTGGAATCGGGTGCAAGCTACATCCAGAATATGCTCAATCGCTACGTGATCAGTCAGGGCCAGCAAATTCCCCAGGCTGCGATTGATCTGCGGCTGACTCTCGGCGAGATCTATATGCAAGACGAGCGCTACAAACCGGCCGAGGAAACCTATCGGCAGGCGCTGGCCCTCGATCCTAATTCTCGAAAAGCCCTGGTTGGTCTCGGCAAAGTTCTTCAAGCGGAGGCGAAAAGTAGCCTCGCACTCGAAGAGTTTCTCAAGGCGGCAGTTTTGGATCCTTCGGACGCCGAGCCTATTTTTCTCTCGGGCAAGCTCTACAACGACATCGGTAAACCGAACGAAGCCATCAAACAATTTGAGCGCGTGATCAAGATCAACCCACGCTACCCCTTAGCGCACACTGAAATGGGCCGGGTGGCGTTGAGGCGGGGAGAAGCAAAGAAAGCAATCGAAGAAGGTATGCTCGAGCGTGCAACCAACCCCGATCTTCCCGATTCCTACTTACTTGCGGCTGAAAGCTATTTTGTACTGCACCAATATTCTAATTGTGCCAGTGAATATCAAAAAGCAATCGCCCGCCATGCAGGTAATGCGACGACCCTTGTTCGCATGGCCCGGTGTTACCGCCTGACTGGCGCCATCGACTCGGCCCAGTCGCTCCTCAGACAGGCCCTTTCACAGGAGAGTGGCAATCCTGACTATTGGAAGGAGCAGGGCGCCATCTACCACATGAGGGGTATGGCGGACGAAGCGATCACGGCATATGATACTTACTTGAAGCTCGCACCGAACGCTCCTGATCGTCAGGAAGTCGAAGGGCGGATTCGCAAAGTTCAGGCTGGCGACCTGACCCCCGGGGAGTAATCGAGTCGGGTGTCTCGAGGCAAATGCAAAGGGAGTGGTCAATGAGCGAAATGGTTGTTAAGATGCAAACTCAGATGAAAAAGACATCCTCGGATCTCTTTTTATTTTCGGTCAAGCTCGTCTCGGGCGCCGTTCTCGGCCTGACCTTCGCGCTCATTGCCCAAGTCGTCCTCGGCCAAACCGAAAACGAAAATCTCATTGCCTTCATTCTGATCATCGTCGCCACCGCTGGAATTTTCCTAAGGTTGGCAAAAAGCTGGGGCATGACTGCCGTCTTCGTTTTTGACCTGATTTGCGTCCTGGTCGGCATGCTCCTCCGTCTGTACATCATGGTTGCTCCGGACGCGTAGATTTTCCATCGGCGTTCGGCCGAGGCAATCGCGACCCCCTGCAATAATTCTTGAATAGAGCCCTGAGTTTCTCTATGCTCGGCTCTCTTGTGCAAACTGTCCGGGAAGAGTGGCCGAGTGGCTGAAGGCACCAGTCTTGAAAACTGGCAAACTCGTAAGGGTTTCGTGAGTTCGAATCTCACCTCTTCCGCCATCTAAAAAACATCAATCAAATCAACTGCCCGGGCGATCTTTTTTGGCAGGTCGTGACACCTTTTTGCACCCTGTATTAGGGCGTAATATATTTTGTTCATCCGCTACGGAAGGCGTAGTTGGATGAGAAAACAAGACAACTTCGAAACCAAAATTGTCGCATCGGTTTACGATGTGAATTTGAACCAAGACACGAAAGTAATTTGCGGATTGAATGACCTTAAATAGACACCTAGCCGAATGGCCGGAATTCGCTAAGCTGCTTCTCCAAGCTACGGCACTATTTTAGTCTTCAAGAAGATGGTGCCCTTTCGTTTTAAAATTTTCGCTCTTGCCTTAGGCCTCGTTTTCGGAGTTCTGCTGCTTCTGATGGCGGAGTTGTTTTTTTCCTATAACAATCGTTACCATTGGCTTCCGGTAGTGCCCTATGCGGCGCCAAAGCCGCACGCAGGTTACGACCTATCAGGTTTAGATCTGAGTTATCTTCAAAACATTGAGCCTTACATGCTTATCGGAAAAGCGTACCCAGTCAGCCAAATGTGATATACGCTATCTCAAGGGTGAGAAA
>JAYTRM010000290.1:0-2185 GCA_043746165.1 Bdellovibrionales bacterium
AGCGGCTCACAGATGGGGGTTCTGTTGGGGACTCCCGGAAATGTCAAACTTTGGGTGCCTCCCCGCCAGAGGCGGGGGAACTCCCCTTATGGGTTAGAAGCTTCGAGCTGCATCCCGGTGATCCAGAAATCTTGGCTCGCGTTCGCGATCAACTCTTCGTAATGCCATGGATGATTGGAATTGCTCTCGAGCTTGACCTCAGCCTTCATTGAAAGTCTGAGGTCTGTGCTCATTTTTGCGACGACCTCTGCTTTTACCGGTCGAGCAGCTTCGCCCTCAGCCCCTCCCTGGCGGATCCAAGCGAGCAGAGTTTTTTTCTCGACGATGCTCAGTTGCGGATCGTTTTTTAGATGCACGTAGTACCGATCCGTTTCCCACGGCGGCATGCGTTCTGACATCAGCACTTCGCGAAGCATTCCCGACCAGCCGCGCAGACCCTCATAGGTGTCGAGGCGATCGGGAGCAATGAGGCCACGAGCATGACAACCTAGACATTTTTTCGCAATGATCGGTTCGACTTGGCCGTGGTAGGTGAGCAAAGCGTTAGACCCGTCATCTGCAAACGTCAGTGCGCAGCCGAGAAAAGTTTTCTGCGGCACTTCTATCTTTTTTCCTTTGAGAAAATTATCGAGATTCTCCGCAAGAGAATTTTCACTCGCCTTCAGACGATCCACGCCGTAGCCGAGTCGATCATCGATAGGACCGCGAGCGATGATTTTCCAGGTTTTTGTATCGATCAATAAGGCTTCGCCGCTGCGATCAATCTTGAGGCTCCTCGCCACCTCTTGCGTTTCGTCATTTAAGATCGGCATCTTGATCGCAAAGCGCTTAGCCTCGTCGATCAGGTCGACACGATGGTCCTGAAAACCTGAGTCGAGCAGAAAAAAACGAACCCCACTTGGCTCGAATCGACGCCGCATTTCTTCTAATTGAGGTAAGGCTCGTCGGACGATCGGGCAGCCGATGGTGTAGGAAACAATCACGATGGCCTGAGCATTAGACTCACGCCTGAGCTCGTGAAACTTTCCCAGATGATCAAAGAGAGCGAAGTTTTCTGCGACTGGTCCGGGATCATCGCTCGCAAGCCTTGCATGCCCGTCCGGACTCTGCGTCGGCAACTGACAAGATGGTAAGCAAGCAAAAAAAATAAATAAGATCAGCTTGCGAAAGGGATGCTCTGAAAAAAAGACCATATCTCACGATAGAGAGAGCCACTTCGGCGGACAAGAAATTTCGCCATTAAGAATTTTAGAAGGAATCTCAAAGTCGCTCCAGCCCGGAAACTTCAAGGTCCCAGCAAAGTTATTCATGTTGAGCCGACAGAAGGCTCTGTCATGATTTTGACTATACGCACAATGAATCAGCTCAAATCGACCCTAAATCGACAGACCCTATCGAACATCTCAGGATTTCGCGCGACAAATCCCCCACCAACTGACGCGCCCAGGCCGGCTCCTTTAAGCACCTGCCATCTCGCGAAGCACGAATCACTTCGGCAAATTGACTCGGGAATTGCGCGAGGACCACCGGCTGATCAGGACGAATCGGGAAGCCTCGCAATTGTTCGAGCAGGAGGTCCAGAAAGAGCGCGTGGCTTTGAGATCCATAGGTCGGTGGCTGTGCAAGGTCGTCGAGTACGACCCCGATCGTATAAGGAATAATCAGCGACGCAACTGATGGCGTTTCAGTATTGTGCAAATAGTGCTCGATTCCAAGGATGGCTGCCGACGCCTGCGCTTTCAAAGCCTCCCAGCTCTCGCGACTGGCGCCGGCCACGTGAGCGATGAGGTCGTGAGTGCCGAGCAGCGCCAACTGCCCACGACTCACGAGCTTAGCAAATTGCAAGACGTCGTTGTTTGCGAGCTCCCAGAAATTGGTTTGGTAATAACCTTGGGCTGGATCAAATCCGCCAAAGATCGAATTTTTGGCCCAGGACTTCACGATGGTCAGTTCAATATCTTCCATCGCCGCAATCTGCACGATGATGTGGGGGAACAATACGAGTTGTCGCAGGTCTCCTCGCTCGCCAAAAGAAAATTCTGGGTGGAGCAGATCAGAAAGTCCACCGGCTCGCAATTCAAGCACGTCACTCTCGACCGACCAGATGCGAACACCGATATGGTTGCGCCACCGAACTATTTCGGCTTTCAGACTCTCGACCGCGACTGCAGTTTCCGTCGCGGGA
>JAYTRM010000291.1:0-1751 GCA_043746165.1 Bdellovibrionales bacterium
GTCATTTTCTGCCGCGATCTGGCGCCAAATATCGAAATACATAGGATTGAGAAAAGGCTCTCCGCCAAGAAACTTGGCCCACTCGACTGTCTTCCAAAATGGCCTCAGTTGATTTACGAATTCAGCGTCGTAGGGATTTCCAATCGGCGGCAACCTTTCACGGTTTTTGCGAATCAACGAGGAAAAATGGCCCGTGCACATAATACATTCGAGATTGCAGATATTGCTCGTTTCAAATTCAAGAATACGCGGACCGGTCCGGGCCGCTTCATCACCGCCCACTGTCACCTGGTCATAGTTGCGAGCTAAAGTCGCGTAAAAATTGCGGCTCACAAGTTCATCCCGACATTTATGGCATCCCTTATTCCAGTTCAGTTCACGAATCGCTTCGCGCAGCTCGTGGGTTTTCGGAGATCTCCAAATTTGCTCTAGCGTCTGCTCGGGATAGCGACCGACGACGAACTTTCGGTTCAAACAACAAACCGTGACGTCACCGCTTTGATCAAAATTCATGCTCACAAATGGCGCGTGACAGACCAGGTCGCGCGCAGTTTCTACGCGAGTCAGATTGTAATCGGCTACCAGACTTCTCATTTTCTCGTCGGTCACTTGAGGCAACTCCAGCTCTTTAAGAGCTCAGACGCTACCGACCTGGGCAATTCTTGGCAATTATAATCCGTGGAGCTAGGCGGCGTTACGAAGACCTTGAGTCACATCTGGCAAGAGAACTTCAAATGTCGTGCCGGATGGCCCGGTCTGGGTAATCACGATCTTGCCCCTCACCTTTTGGACTGCTGCTCGGACTGAGCCCATACCGACGCCCTGGCCAGAAATCTCGCTCACAGAGTCTTTGGTAGAAAGACCATCTTTAAAAACGCTCATGGCGACTTCGAGATCCGACTGATGTTCGACCTCGCTGTCATTTTTTTCAATGAGTGATTTGCGAAGTTTGGAGATGTTGATGCCGCCGCCATCATCGCTGATTTCGATTCGAATCCAGCTGCTCTGACGTTCTGTGAGTTTAGAGACCTTAACTGAGATGATTCCGGTTGCAGCTTTTCCGCGCGCCTCACGGACCTCTGACGCCTCGATACCGTGATCGAGCGAATTATTAAACAGGTGGATAAAATTACGTAAGGTCTCGCGGTATGTTCCTGGGGGAAGCAGGATCGGCTCGCTCGGTTCTTCGACCTTCAGGGTAGCTCTCTTTCCCAACTTGGCTGCCAAGGCTTCAATGTGCGCCTGATACTCTTTAAAAACTAAGCACAGGTCGGTGTTCAACAAATCCTGAAAAAAAGGCTCAAGAATGGCTTTGGCCGGCGCCGAGCGAGCGTGCTTTTCTTTGAGATTTTTCAGCTTTGTTTGCGATATTTCGATCGTTGAATCTGCAAACACGCCCAACTGACTAAATAGTCCCTCTTCGCGTGTCTTCCAGTGCTTGAACTTATTCATGAGCTTTTGACTTCCGCTTTGAACCGTTTCGACTAGCTGAGGTGAGGTTTCGTTCTCACGAATCGACAGCTCTAATTGATAGACTTCGTTTCCGATAGCGGTCGCGCCAAAGAGCATGGCTGATCCTTTGAGCGTATGAAGTTCTCGGCGAAGTGTCGCGAGGTCAGCGCCTGCCCAGGTCAACATTTGCTCGACGCTATTTTCAAAGGAGTCTAAAAATGTTTTAAAGGAACTACGATTTTCAACAATCCGTAAAATCAGTTGAGCACGTTCGCGCTCGATCGCAATGCTTCGCTCAG
>JAYTRM010000292.1:0-3313 GCA_043746165.1 Bdellovibrionales bacterium
TTTTAGGTACTAAACTTGGGAATTTGTAAAAATTCACCAACGCCGTAAAAGCTTTTTACACTAACCAGCGACTGCAATGGCACCTGAGACCGGGGGTAACCGACAGCGGGCCCGGAATTCCCATCAAGAATCGAAGCCGTATTTTTGATCCGTTCTTCACCACCAAAGATGCAGGTACCGGAACGGGCCTAGGTTTATCAATCGCAATGAGCATCGCGAACCGTCACGGCGGCACGCTCAGCCTCGACTCACGCAATACCCACACACGTTTTGTCGTGCAACTGCCCAAAAGACAACCACGTTAAATAATTCCGTCTCGTAGCTTTGGCGCGAGCCAAATTGCGAAGGGTGGCTGACCTAACGAAGTCGAGAGCGGTCGAGAACAAGAAGTCGCCGGGTCGACTTAAAAAATTCGCGATATTCTGGAAACGTCTTTTCATGGTCGGTTCCCCGTCTTCGATCACTTTCTCTGAGAACGATCATCAGATCACACCGCCAAATCGGGTTCAGCACTCTCACCCAATGACGAGAGCGCATGAGGCTCAAAATCCGCTCGACCCGCTGAATTTCCTCGAGCGAAAATCCGGCGACGCTATTCATGAACTCAAGCGTCTGCACAAGATATTTTTGAAAGCTCGAAGGTAAAATCAAAACTGAAAGGTGCAAAGGATTTTTTAAATAAGGCGTATCGAAGCCAATTTGATGCGCAGGAAAGTCCCGACGTAGCTCGAGAATACGCGCGAGCAGCGGCTTTAGACCTGGCAGAGAAAGAGCATTGACCGTGATCATGAATGAAATATGCAGAGGCATAGCACTCTCGGTAAGCAAGCGCACGATGTTGTCATAGAAGAGAGATTCTCTGAGCCCACTGCGAATGTATTCGGCTTGAAGGCCTGTCGAGTCAATGCTGCAGTGGAGAACAACTTTTGCCACTTTGCCTTGAAGCCCGCTCAGCTTTTCAAGTAATCGAGCGAGCAATTGCGGAGTGAAGCTCATATTGCTATTGATCGAAAGCACCAAACCTGGCCGAGGTCCACGAATGAGCTCGTCCATCAGGAGCCAGGTCTCTGCCGCTAGGAATGGCTCGCCACCTGTCACGCGCAAGTGTTGAAGCTGCGGAGATACTTCAGGCCACCATGACCAAAAGGCGCGCACGTACTGAGCTCGGGTTTGTTCATCGAGGGGTGCCGTTTTGTTCAGCTGACTAAACAGTAGGTTGCCGTAGCGGCGCGAAGTCGGATAAGCGCCGTGCTTAAGAATTTCTTTTTGCCATAAGGTTGAATAAGTTGGGCTGCAGTAGAGACATTTGAAATTGCAGAAATTTGAAAAAGCCACTTCAAGATAAGTCGGCTTTACTGTAGGTCCGACATCTACCTGACCCTCCGTCTGCACTGACGGCATCTGCCTCCGGGCCCAGTCTTCAGCGCTCTTATGAATGCGGTCGCTATATTCCCCGACTTTTTCAATTTTCCAACAGTACTGACACTCGCTCGGAAATTTTCCATCGAGCATCTTTGCCCGCGTTGCCATTTTTCGACAAGAGTTGTGTAAACTGGCCGGCGATTTTGCGATCTCTTTGAGCGGAACGCGGTGAGATTTTACGTGATGACAACTCTGAGTGTTGCCGTTGAAAAGATGGAGGGTCACCTGGTACCACTTGGCGAGACAAAATGAAGGAGAAACTTGGTCGAGCTCATCCTTGACCTGCTCTAGACGCTCAATCGGCATTAGGTGCTGATACCGGTGCTACCAAAACCGCCGGCACCCCGTTCACTCTCTGAAAGCCCGTCGACGATCACAAGCTCCGCTTGAACGACCGGAGCCAAGACCATTTGCGCGATCCGGTCTTGATCTTTGATCTCTACTTGCTCGGCACCGAGATTGACCAAAATCACTTTCACCTCACCTCGATAATCGGCATCGATCGTACCGGGTGAATTGAGGACAGTGACTCCCTGTTTTAGCGCCCATCCACTGCGCGGACGAACTTGAATTTCAAACCCCGGCGGAATTTCGAAGCTCAGACCCGTCGGCACGAGCTTACGTTCGCCAGGCAGAACCTGGATCGTCCCACCGAGCAATTGCGCTCGGACATCAAAGCCGCTCGCCAGCGGGGTTTGGTAATGAGGAAGCTCACCCTGGAAATTTTCAAGTCGACGAACGCGGATTTCTTTTTTCATTATTTTCTCCACCAAAATTAATTGCGCTGATTAAAGAGACTCGAGCCAGGTGCGCGTTGGTTTTTCCGGCACCTGTCCCAACACGAGGACACCAAGGCAATCCAAGTTGACGTAACGGTCGATGTATTCCTGAATCGTGTCTGGAGAGATATTTTCAATATCGCGGATCACGTCATCAACTGAACGATAAATTCCAAAAATACTCTCATTGATGGCAAGTGCGTTCATGCGATTTTCAATGTCGTCGGCACCGAGTAGAATCTGTCCCTTCACTTGAGTTTTAAAAAATTCAAGCTCAGCTTTGCGGATGCCAGATTTCTTTAACTTCTTGATCTCTTTGAACGTGAGCTCAATCACTTCGGGAGCATGCTTTGGCTCTGTGCCCGCGTAGACCAGGTTTAAACCCGAGTCGACAAAGGTTACGAGTTGGCTGTAGATCGAATACACGAGCCCGCGTTCTTCACGCACTTTTTGGTAAAGCTGCGAAGTCATTCCCCCGCCGAGCCAGGAATTAATTATCGAACCTTCAAAACGGAGACCCGAACGAACATCCGAAGCGGGAAAACCGATGAGGATATGGGCTTGCTCGGACGGCCGTTTGACGGTGTCGCGAAAACCCGCGATCTTCTGTTCGGTGAGTGGAGGCGACGGCGCAGCCTTGAGCTGTCCGTGCTTTTCAGTCTCAGCCTTAGAAAACTTCAAAAGCTTTTCGCTTAAGCTCACGACCTCATCGTGCTCAACATTACCGGCAACCGCGAGAAGTAAATTGGGCTGTCGATATTGACGAAGGTGAAAGTCGACAATCTTTTGCCGACTCATATCTGTAATCGACGCAACTGATCCCAAAATCGGCTTACCGAGGGGTGATTTCGGGTAAGTTCTCTTTAAGTAAAGGTCAAAAATATTGTCTTCGAGCTGGTCTTCCGACATGTGGATTTCTTGGATGACGACTTGCTTTTCTTTTTTGATATCGCCAGCGTCGAACTTCGGACGGAAGACTAAATCCGTAAGCAGATCAAGCGAGAGTCCAATATGTTCTTTGAGCGAGTGGCTTACAAAGCAAGTCGACTCCCTCGACGTGAAAGCGTTCAGCTCGCCGCCAACCGCTTCCATATCGCGAGAGATTTCGTACG
>JAYTRM010000293.1:0-7112 GCA_043746165.1 Bdellovibrionales bacterium
CACCCGCCCTCACCCAATAAAGATAACTTTTTACTACTGGCTGATGCCGCTACTCCAGAGCTTTTCAAAATTGCCCTGATAACGCTGGATCACATTGGCGTCGGTTAAATAAAGTTGATTTTCAGCATTTTCAGACGTTGCGTTCATCGAATAATTGAAGGAGCCAGTCTCAATCATAGCGCCGTCGACAATCGTGAATTTGTCATGCATGATTCCGTGCACATTTCCCAGTTTCACAGGCACACCACTCGAAACCAGCCCCTCGACAGAAGAACCTTTGCCCTTTGCTTCTCTTTTGTCGACCACCATGCGAACTGTTACGCCGCGAGCCTTGGCGTCGTTGATTGCGCTGGTAATGCCCTCATGCGTGATAGAATAAATCGCGATATCCAGAGTTGAACGAGCCGACTGAATAAACGAAATAAGTTTCTGATCGCAACCTTCGTCGGGAGAAAAACAAGTGTCAAGGTTGCTGATACCGGCCGCTGGCGAGGGCGAAGTGTCCTGCGCGGGATGGGACTGAGTCGGCCGAAGTGAGTCTGACAATCCGACTTCGGATCCACGAGCGTGAGCGACGCTTCCGGAACCAACGCAAATGCCAGTGCCGACGACGAGAAAAAGAGAAAGCATTCCGATTGACATCGAAGCCCTCTTTACCAAGAAGACCAATATTCCTAACGGTCTTACAGGTCCCGACCGAGCTAAAAGAGCAAACAGCGACGGATTCGTTTGTTTTGAACTCATGGATCTCCCCTCCCAAGGATTGGATGAACGCTAACACGACCTTTGGCGAGTTCGGCAAGTCATGTTTTTTAAGTCATTCAATAAATTACTCTTATAACGAGTCCCTAACCAATCGCACCGCGTTTGTTGGTGTTTGTGAGGGTTTTGTGAGCGAAAGCGATCCCAATTTGTCCCCGATTTTGCAATTCAACCCGGAGAAGTGACGCCAGCTGGTGTCATATGCTCACAACTGTCGCAGAGTTCTCCTTTGCGGCGCGACATACGATCCTGTCAAGATCGTGTTGAGATCTCGATTCAATCAACCGAAGCCGTGCCAGATCGATTTAAAAGTTACCCATTTGCGGTGTTTTACGTTTCAATTCATGCATGTCAGAAGTGGAATTTAGAGGCATCAAAAAAGTCTTTGGCTCGCAGGTCATCATTGAAAACTTCAATTTGAAAATGAGCTCGGGCGAGTTTCTGGCGATCGTCGGCCCCTCAGGCTGCGGGAAGAGCACGCTGCTGCGTATGCTCGCAGGGCTCGAATCGCCCACCGCCGGCGCGATTTTCATCGACGGTGAGAGAGTCGATCAACTCGATCCCAGCCGACGCGGAGTCGGTATGGTTTTTCAGAGCTATGCGCTCTACCCCCATATGAGCGTGGAAGAAAATCTAAGCTTTCCCCTGCGCATGGCCCGCCTGCCGGAGGTGGAGCGCAAGCGCCGCGTCCGTGAAGCCTCTGAGATGCTCGATTTAACTGAGTTACTAGGACGCAAGCCGTCGCAACTCTCGGGCGGGCAAAAGCAGCGCGTGGCCATGGGACGAGCGATCGTCAAGCGACCTAAAGTATTGCTATTTGACGAACCACTCTCGAACCTCGATGCGCAGTTGAGAAGCAAGGTGCGCACTGAAATTGCACGTCTCCACCGCCAACTCAAATCGACCGTCATCTATGTCACGCACGATCAGATCGAGGCGATGACATTGGCCCACCGAATCGCCGTGCTGAATCGCGGACGGCTTGAGCAGCTCGATCAACCACTCACAGTCTACCGCTCGCCGCGCACGCAATTTGTGGCCTCCTTTATCGGGCAGCCCGCAATCAATTTCATGCGTGCAGTTGAAATTCCGGGAGTTAGTTTTCCGAAAAATACCGCAACAATTGGTTTTCGACCTGAGGAAACCAAGCTGGGATCAACCGGCCAAACCAGTGAGGTACGACCCGCCGGCATAAGATTGGGCAAAGGAAAAGTCGACTTTGTCGAGGCCCTCGGTGCTTCAACCCATATCCACGTGGCCTTCGAGCAGAAATCAAACGCCGAGCCGAACGCCGTGAGCGTGAGTTTTGACGAAAAGCTACCGAAGACCGGCGATGCTGTCGAAGTCTGGGTCAACGCCGACTCGATTTTGCACTTTGATTCCGAGGGACAGCGCCTATGACTTCGAAGTCCAACTCGGCGCCCGGTTCGACGCCTTCGCGATCTTTGCGCAGGCCCGGAGACAGTTGGCTCGCTGTCGCCCTTCTCGCGCCAAGCATCGTGATCCTCGGTGTTTTCGTACTTTGGCCGGCACTAGAATCTGTGCATCTCAGCCTTCTTGATTTTGATCCCTTTATGACCCACAGCAATTTTGTCGGCTTTGAAAACTACAAACTGCTTTCGACCTCTCCAGATTATTGGGAAAGCCTTGGGGTCACTTTTATTTTTCTTTTTATGACCGCGATACCAAACGTGATAATCGCACTTTTGCTAGCCTTGGCGCTCGACCGCGAACCGTTTCTTCGCGGTATTTTTCGCTCCGTATTCCTCATGCCAGTCGCTGTTTCGTCAGCAATGGCAGCGATGCTGTGGATTTTTATCTACAACCCAAGTTCAGGATTTCTCAATTATGGCATTGAATATCTTTTTGCGGCTCTTGGTAAGGGTGGAACTCACGGCCCCAATTGGCTTGGCGATCCCGACGTCGCACTCGCTTCCGTCGCGGTGACCACCATTTGGAAAGAAGTCGGCTTCAACATCATTTTTTTTCTCGCTGGGCTCGCTTCGATTCCAAGCGAACTCAAGGCCGCAGCGAAAATAGATGGCGCCGGCTCCTTCGCTACGTTTTGGCACGTGACACTTCCGCTGCTCGCGCCAACCGTGCTGTTTGTCAGCGTCGTTTCGATTCTCAACTCGTTTCAAAGCTTCGGTCAGATCCACATTCTCACTGCCGGCGGCCCGGCCAATGCGACGAACACCTTAGTTTACAACCTCTACCGTGATGCATTTGAAAACTTCCAGACGGGTTCGGCCTCTGCTCAGGCCGTTATCTTGTTTCTTTTGATGCTGATCGCAACAGTCGTTCAGTTTCGAATCTCTAAAGGTAAAGGATCAATCGCGGAATGAAACGGTTACGCGCGCTGCTCCAGTTATTTGAAACCGACGACGGACGCCGCAGGCTTTTGGTGACGGCTACTTTGATCATCCCAGGTCTCATTTTCGCTTTCCCAATTTTTTACGCAATCTCGCTCTCACTTAAGGATAAATCTGAAGTGTTTGCGTATCCTCCGACACTTTTCCCGAAGGGATTATGTTTCGCCAATTACTTGAGCGCCCTCGATTCGGCGCCGCTGATGCGTTTTTTACTCAACTCTGCTATCGTCAGTATCGGCATCACGCTCTTACAGGTATCAACAAGCCTTTTTGCAGCCTTCGCGCTTTCGCGAATCGACTTTAAAGGTAGAAAAATAATCTATGTTTTGATCTTGGCGACCATGATGGTTCCAAGTGAAGTCACGATTCTACCTAATTACTTCACCATCGCCAAGCTCGGCTGGATCGATACCTACCGCGGCCTGATCGCCCCATTTGCGGCGAGCGGTTTTGGTATCTTTCTTTTGCATCAATTTCTGAGCGAACTTCCGCGCGAGCTTGAAGAAGCAGCTATTCTCGACGGTAGCTCTCGCCTTCGTTTTTTATTTCAAATTGTCGTCCCTCTCAGCTGGCCGGCAATCACGGCATTTGCTGTCTATTCATTTGTCAATTCGTGGAATCAATACCTCTGGCCCCTCATCGTCACTCAGTCGACAGAGATGCAGACTGTTCAAATCGGCATCGGAATGTTTCGCTCGCAAAACGAATCGACCAGTTGGGGCGTCATCATGGCCGCGACTGTGATGCTGGTCTCTCCGATCGCACTCATTTTCATCGCTACCCAAAAACAATTTATTCGCGGCATGATGATGAGCGGATCAAAAGGCTAAAATGAAATTTAGGGGGTTCTTACTTTTGCTCTCGTTTTCCTTTTGCCCGGGGCATGCGCTCGCCGAATCTAGACCTCTACGCATTGAATTTTGGCATTCGATGACCGGTGCAAAAGGCGTTCTTCTCGCCGAGATTATCAAGAGTTTCAACGACAGCGCCCCTGCAAAAGGAACGATCGAAGTCCACGGTCAGTTCGTCGGAAGTTACGATGAAGGACTCAACAAATTGCGAACCTCGGTCCTCGCTGGCTCCGAACCCCACATCGTACAGATCACGGATATCGGCGCGAAGGTCATGATGGATTCTGGAAGAATTCTTCCGCTCCAAGATTTGATCGACGCAGACTCCAATGAAGCAACGGATGCAGCTTCAAAATTTCCCTTAGCAGAGATTTTACCACCGATCAGACATTACTACGAAAGCGACGGACGCTTGCAGTCTCTTCCTTTTGCGAGCTCAAATCCCGTGCTCTATTTCAACGCTGATATGTTTAAGTCTGAGGCCATCGAACATCCACCGACGAATTTTAACGAGCTTGAACAAGACGCCGTCAAGCTCACGCACGCAGATCGCCACATTCAGGGCATCACCTGGCCTCTGCACAGTTGGTTCGTTGAAGAATTTGTCGCCAAGCAAGGCGCCGTACTTTTTGATCACGATAACGGCCGAGCCGGGCATGCGAGTGAGTGCTACTATACGTCTCCCGAGGTTATTACGTTGATTACGCTTTGGAAAAAAATGGTTGATAACGGAAGTTTTGCCAACGTCGGTAGAGGATGGGATCCTGCTGAGCAGAATTTTCTGGCCGGCCGCACAGCGATGCTGATCACTTCAACCAGTGATGTCTTCGAGCTTTCCCAGACCGCGCCGTTTCACCTCGGTGTGGCCGCGATTCCCGGAAATGGCAATCACCCCGGCGGCGGCACCGTCATCGGCGGAAATTCACTCTGGCTGCTCAGGAACAAACCTCGTGAGCAGCAAAGAGCCGCTTTCGAATTTCTGAAATTTATGGCATCGGCAAAAATTCAAGAAAAGTGGCACACTCACACTGGCTATTTTCCCATTCGTCAGGACGTGATTACCAATCTGAAACAGAGCGGATTTTACGACAAGTTCCCGGCCGCATGGGTGGCAATTAAACAGATGGAGCAATCGCCCGATTCGGCTGCCGCCAAAGGCGCCTCGGTAGGTCCGCTGCCTGAAGCTCGCGAGCACATCATGACTGCGATCGAAGAGATTTTAAGTCATCGCCTGAGCATCGAGGCTGCGCTGCAAAAGGCTAAAGCTAAGACCGACAACTCACTCAAACGATACAACGAGGGACTGCTTAAACTTTAGTGAATCTGGGTCGGATCAAGCTCGAGGTTTTTTCTATGCCTTTTTTGCTCGAGTAGCGGTCCCGGAGTGGGCGATGGCTTAGTACTTACCTGCCTTACCTCTTGCCCGTTGGTATTAATTTTAGGGCGGAGCAGATCATGACGGTAATAGGCCCAGGACCTATTGACGTCGCCCAGCTGCGGATGGGCTGCCGCATACTTCTGAATAGCCGCAGTCCTAGCCTCAATCCTGGCATCGTCGGCGGCGGCTAAACCTGCCGCCTCTGCCCCAGAATCGCCTGCCTGAGGAGCTAAAATCAGATTCTGTTTAGCGAGCGCCAGCTGTTCACGAACCAGGTAATAGTGATCATCATCTCTCACCGTCACGTTACCCATCGGAGAAGTCGAACTAGGACCTGACGAATCGGCGCCCTCAACGACTGCGGGAGTTTCACCCGCCTGATCTTGAAAACGTTTTACTTCTGCCGAAATGGTCGGATTTCCAAGTTTGCGAATTGCCTCAGGCGTGGTGGCTTTTCTAGCCGCATCACAGAGTTGTGCTTCGATCGCCACTTTCGCGTAGGCTTGGTAAAGATGACCAACTTTATGTTCGTAATGATCTTCGACTCGCACGCCCCTGGGCGGCATTGAGCACTCGTTGATGAGGTCGGCGAGGGCTGAACTTTCGGCCTTGAATTTCGCCGTCTCAAGAACCGGATCATCATCCGACTCCATAAAAATAATATAGCCATGATCCACCGTTCGCGGAAACTGACGAGCCCAAAGAGGTATAGAATCTGTCGGCGCCTCGATACCCGTGGTCGCGCAAGCTGTCGCGACAACTGTCAGAGCCAACACCGCGAGTGCATTTACATTTTCTTTGAATCTCATTTCAACATCACCTGTTTCGATAATTCCGCTCAAGAGAAGACTTTGGGGAGGTTAAAGTTGAGCACTTTTCTTCGTCCGCGGCAATAATTCAATGATCAATCACAGATCATTGACCGATCATTCAATGGCCGTCGTCGGTGCCAGTTTTTTTGCCTAGCTCGACCAAGCTGTTTTCTTCGCCCGGTCGGCCGTCAGTCACGGTTTCTTCACGATTGAGATTTGTGGTGGGGTCTGTCACGGAGTATATCGCCGCACCTGCGTCGCTCGGCGCCGTTTTCGCTTGCGTTCGTTGGTCAGGGCTGGCAATTACGCTGGGACTTGAGAATGTTGAAAGAGGCGCAAAAATCGTTCCTGCCAGGGAGCGCAAACCGCTCACGAGAATATCGTCTCTAATGTTCCATAACAAGTCGTAGTCGTTGTTTGCTCCCCGCGCGGCGGCATCTCCTTTTCCGGGGCGAGGTCGCGCTGCTGCATCTCGCCGTAAGCGGAAATCGCATTGGTCACCAAGTGCGGTTCGCCGACCAAACTGGCGGTTCGCGCGAAAGAGAAATACGACGGAGAAGACCACTCCAATTCCCAAACCCGTGATCAGAGGACTCGATCGCTGAATTTTGATGTAGGTCATGAGCATTCGAAAGAGTCCGATCGCAACCACGCACATCAGCGGCGCCGCTGTCACAAAGGCGCCAAGTTTAAAATCAGATTGCGAGAGAACAAGGCCGTGACGAATGAGATGATTTTCAATTTCGCCAAGGGCCTTGAGTTCGAAAGTGAAAATTCCACCGAGCGAAGTCGGACCGTGCATTGACAGTGTCTCAAGAACCTCTCGCTCGAGCGGAGTCATTTCTGCTGGTGCCTGACTCGCATCTTGAAAACGTGCCCGGAAAGATCCGGTGCCGTCACTTTGAACCCAACCGTCGCGGACCAAAAGAAATAGTGC
>JAYTRM010000294.1:0-3166 GCA_043746165.1 Bdellovibrionales bacterium
AACCGGCATTTAGCTTCCTGCCAAATGCAAACTAGCTGTTCAAATTCATGCTCTGCACGCCCGGAGGCGAGGCTGCTTACTCAAAGATTTCGACAACAACTCCGGCGCCAACGGTACGGCCACCTTCGCGAATGGCGAAACGCAGTTCTTTTTCCATGGCGATCGGAGCGATCAATTCAACGGTCATTTCGATACGATCACCCGGCATCACCATGTCAGTTCCCTCTTTCAAGGTCACAACACCAGTCACGTCAGTTGTACGGAAATAAAACTGGGGACGGTAGCCGTTAAAGAACGGAGTGTGACGTCCGCCTTCTTCTTTAGTGAGGATGTAGCTTTCAGCTTTGAATTTCTTGTGCGGCTTAATCGTGCCGGGAGCTGCCAGAACTTGTCCGCGCTCAACTTCTTCTTTTTTCGTACCACGGAGGAGGCAACCGCAGTTGTCGCCAGCGCGGCCTTCATCGAGAAGCTTACGGAACATCTCGATACCAGTGATGGTCGTTTTCTGAGTCGGAGTCAGGCCAACGATTTCAACGTCTTGACCGACTTTGATGATTCCGCGCTCAACCCGGCCAGTAACGACTGTACCACGACCAGAGATCGAGAACACGTCCTCGACAGGCATCAAGAATGGTTTATCGATCGCACGTGCAGGAGTCGGAATGTAACGATCGACTTCAGCCATGAGTTTCAAGATGGAATCGCGACCGATTTCCGGTTTCTTTCCTTCAAGAGCCATGAGAGCCGAGCCTTTAACGATGGGGATCTCATCGCCCGGGAATTCGTATTTCGAGAGAAGCTCGCGGATCTCGAGCTCGACCAAATCAAGAAGTTCGGCGTCGTCAACCATGTCGACTTTATTCATGAATACAACCATGGCCGGAACACCGACCTGGCGGGCGAGCAGAATATGCTCACGAGTCTGCGGCATCGGTCCGTCAGCAGCCGACACAACGAGGATGGCGCCATCCATCTGAGCGGCACCCGTGATCATGTTTTTCACGTAGTCAGCGTGACCCGGGCAGTCGACGTGCGCATAGTGGCGATTCGCAGTTTGATATTCCACGTGTGAAGTGGAGATCGTGATTCCACGTTCTTTTTCTTCAGGAGCTTTGTCGATTTGATCATAAGCCAAGAAAGTGGCGCCGCCAGTTTCAGCGAGAATCTTGGTGATCGCCGCAGTCAACGACGTTTTGCCGTGATCGACGTGACCGATTGTGCCGATGTTCACGTGGGGTTTACTTCGGTCAAATTTCTCTTTAGCCATGACTTCTATCCTCCTGAAGGCGACCCGGGAGCCGCAAGGTCCCTTTTGTTTCGCTGTTGTTTTTTAAAATCCTAAATCAGTTGTTTCGTTCAACCTAAATCTTCATTCACTTCAAAAACGTTTTCGCTGGCCTTGGGGTAAAGCCCCTAAGATAAGCTTAAAACGCATCCAAAAACTAAGGTCAGCCAGTTGGCTGACAAACCATATTTCGCAGGACGTAGTCCGTTGCTTCTACGCTCGTTCAATCGCCGCGTCAACGCCGGATCGCAACCGCCAACCAAAATTGCCCGCCTCAGACCCGCCTCAGACCCGCCTCAGACCGATCACTCGACCCAACACTCGAGCCGCGCAACTCTCTTCCGGTGCGCCCCGAGAGATGGAGCCCATGGAGAGAATCGAACTCTCGATCTCGCCCTTACCAAGGGCGTGCTCTACCACTGAGCCACATGGGCAAGTAAAACACACGAATGCTTTCATCGGATCCAGAGTCGACCCCAGAGCCGGCTCTAGCGACGACTTCAGCGACGACTTCAGCGACGACTTCAGAGGCGATTCCAGCGCCGAATTCACGACCGAATCCACAAACAAAAAAATTGGAGCGGGAGACGGGTCTCGAACCCGCAACCCTCAGCTTGGAAGGCTGATACTCTAGCCAATTGAGCTACTCCCGCCCACCGATACACAAAACAAACTAATGACTGCCAGTGCCATATTGCGATTTGAACCGCAAAATGGTGGAGAGGGCAGGATTCGAACCTGCGAAGGCAGAGCCAGGAGATTTACAGTCTCCCCCCGTTGGCCACTTGGGTACCTCTCCATGGCCGGCCGTCTATCGTCAGCCCATCGTGAGCCTGTCATCAGCTCACAATTCGAAGGCCGAACAATTCAACAACCACTCAAACCCTGCCGGTCAGAAATCTTAGAAAGCTGGCTATGGGACTCGAACCCGCAACCTGCTGATTACAAATCAGCTGCTCTACCAATTGAGCTAAGCCAGCAAAATCGCCTCAAACCTTGCAGTTGCCAACTAGGTCGAAAACTCATCTCTCAATCCCGTGCCTCGAACTCAACAAAGCCACTGCGCAACCTACCAAATGACCACCAAACTCAATCCGAATCTCATTTTGGCGGTTTTGCCGCTAAAATCAGCTTGCGAGTTGAAAAAGGCAAGGTCTCAGAGGCAGCCCGAGCAGCTCGACCGCACAGTCGTGAAACGACGACAAATGTCCCCAGAACAGCAAAGGGATTTGTACTTGAAGGCCAAGTTCGGCGTCAAAGATTATTTCCAAGGACGCTCGTGTTTCTTGTAAACTGGCCCCTTACCCTGTTGAAATAGAAGGCTTGGTAGCTTTTGCCAGCAATCTTTCATTGTGGGCCTGGGCATAGATCAACATATGAGCTTCGAGACAGTAGCTTTTCTTGGTGGTGTTCCAGGTCTTTCTAAAAAGACGGCTGACAAAGGCCCGAAACATCGCAGCTGTGTGATTAAAGCTAAAGATCGGGTCAAAGCTCCTTCCTTTGAGTTCCCCTTGCCCGACAATGGCAGCTCGCCTTGAGATCACGGTTTGGTGGCTTGCGAGCGGAAAGTGGTTTTTTACACTTGGTGGGTAATGAGGATTTGAATCAGAACGCAAAACCGCAGTTGCCGAGATAAAGGGCTTAAGATTCGAAAACAACTCCTCTCGCGACTTTTTTCGGTGATCTTCTCTCGGACCATATTTGCTGAGCGACCTCGCCGCAAGAGTCCCCTTACAAGCCATCTGGGCTACGCTTAAGCCCAGAATGCGTCTGGTTTTGTATTCCACCACAGCGAGTATTGAGAGGGGTTTAAGCCTTGAATGCTCAAAACTCTCCATGTCATCAAACTCCACTTCAACTGCCGGAGGAAGGCTTCGGTTG
>JAYTRM010000295.1:0-19842 GCA_043746165.1 Bdellovibrionales bacterium
CTCACTTTGAGCTCTTCGATGCAAAGCTGATGGACGAGCCGGCCGCTGGTGGCCCGAGTGGAGACTACACCGATCTTTCTGGCTATGAGTCGGGTCACCACCTGATCAACGTCGAATCAGCTTGGGAAGCTGGGCTCACCGGCAAAGGACAAATCGCTTCGATGGCCGATACCGGTCTCGACAAAGGCGATATTGCAACGATTCACCAAGATTTCACCGGCCGCATCCCGACCGGGCTGATTTTTGGAATTTACTCCAAGACATGGCAAGATCCGATGGGGCACGGCACGCACGTGAGCGGAAGCATTGTGGGGAGCGGAGCTGCGAGCAGTGGCAAACTTCGCGGCGGCGCTTACGAAGCTCAGTACATTCCCGAAAGTATGTGGAGCGACATGCTCGGTGGTCTCTCGGTTCCGACGAAACTCTCAGACCTCTTCACTCAAGCTTATGCTGCGGGCGCGCGAGTTCATTCAAACTCGTGGGGATCTGCGTCTAGTCTTGGCGTCTACGATGGTCTCTCTAGCCAAGTTGACGAATTCGCGGCGAGCAATCCCGAAATGTTGGTACTCTTTGCCGCCGGCAACAGCGGTATCGACTCCACCAAAACCGGCCGCGTCGGTCCGAATACAATTTCTTCACCCGGAACTGCGAAGAATTGCTTGACGGTCGGAGCCAGCAAGAACTTGGTGCTCAAGGGCGGCTACCAGATGGAGTTGAAAGAGACTCGTCTCAAAGATAACTGGCCAGTTGAGCCTTTGGCGAGCTCCAAGCTTTCCGAAAATCCACAGGGCCTTGCCGCATTCAGCTCGCGCGGACCGACCCAGGATGGGCGCCTCAAGCCAGAAATCGTGGCTCCCGGAACAAATATCCTGAGTGTTCGCACCCAGGTGGCAGGTGCCGAAACTCTTTGGGGTGCGTACAATAATGATTACGTTTGGTCGGGTGGAACGTCGATGGCGACTCCGATCACAGCCAGTGCTGCAACGCTCGTCAGACAATATCTCGTCGAAAATCGCAAGTTTGCAAATCCGTCGAGTGCACTGCTTAAGGCGGTTCTGATTCACTCTGCGACCGATCTGTTTCCCGGCCAGTTCGGTGAAGTCGGTCAGGACAAAGGTCAAGAAATCCTCACAACTCGCCCGAACAATGACGAAGGTTTCGGACGTGTTGATCTCAATAAAGCAACTCACCTCGACGGAGCGATCTTAGTCGATGAGCGAACGGGTCTTGCGACTGGCGATGTGAAGACGTATCAACTCCACGTGACGGGTGCTTCGCACCTGACTGCCACCTTAGTCTTTACGGATGCCGCAGCTTCTGAGAGCGCCAAGACTGCTTTGGTGAACGATCTTGACCTGATCCTCGTTGACCCGGCTGGAAAGCAGACTTCGCTGAATGATCACGTCAACAACAGCAAGATGCTGCAGTCGGCGGTGGCGGCGGGCGACTACCAGATTCTTGTAAAAGGCGACAACGTTCCCCAAGGTTTAAAGGACGGCAAACAGCCCTTTGCTCTGGTGATGTCTTTGAATTAACCTTTTCAGAGTTCTTTCATTTAAAAAAGGGGCGCTTCGGTGCCCCTTTTCTTTTAACTTGTTGAAAAACGTCAGCGGGAAGAACGTAATTTTTCCATTCACCAAGCTTGAGATTTCTGTCAGAGCGATCAGCTTCGTTACTATAGCGCGTCGCATCTTTAATTCATCTTAATTTTGCAAAATCTACGATCTGCGGACAATAAACGTCCGTGTCCGTTGATTAAGAGTGTCAAAAATGGTAGAAAGGGCGCCGCTTCAGAAGATAAGGCTGACTCAGCTGATCGGTGAGTCGGTGGTTTTTTGAGTTGTTTTCTATGACGTTCATACTAGGGAGGTCTTGATGGCATCAGTGACTGCTATTTTCAAGGTGGGCGACAATGCCGTCTACCCAGGGCATGGTGTTGGCAAGGTCACTGCCATTGAGGTCAAAGAGATCTTCGGCAAAAAACACGAGTTTTACACGATTCAGATCTTGGAAAACGGCATGAAGATCATGATTCCGAAGGACAACGTGGAATCCGTTGGTCTTCGTCCGATCATTTCTCGCGAAGAGGCGGGCAAGGTGATCGAAATTCTCAAAGAAACCAACGTGAAAATCGACAACCAAACTTGGAACCGTCGCTACCGCGAGTATATGGAAAAAATTAAAACCGGTTCGGTCTTTGAAATCGCTGAGGTGCTCCGCGATCTGTTCTTGCTCAAAGTCGATAAAGAGCTGAGCTTTGGTGAGCGCAAAATGCTCGACACCGCGCGCGGCTTGTTGCTTAAGGAGCTCTCGCTGGCCACGAGCCGCGAAGAACTTCAGGATCAAGACGAAGTGCGCGCGATCTTCGGACTCTGATCGAACTTTCAATTTTTTTAAGATTCGTGGACCTTCCAAAAGGTCTGCTGGGGTGATGGGTTAAGCCTAGGTTCAACGGAACCTGGGCTTTTTTATTTCTGCGTTTAAAAGGCTACCTCGCTGCCGGCAATGATTGTATCTGTATGAAAAGGCCCTGAATTCCTCTTCCATTGCCGCAGCGAAAGGTTAAAGAAGCGATCATGAACTCATCTCATTCCAGTTCTGCTTCCGACAAGAAGGTTCGGGTTCGTTTTGCTCCGAGTCCGACCGGCTACCTGCACGTGGGCGGAGCGCGGACAGCGCTCTACAATTTTCTCTATGCTCGTCACACCGGGGGCGAGTTCATCTTGCGGGTCGAAGACACCGACGTTGAGCGTTCTACGGAAGAGTCGATGCGCATGCAAATCGAAGATCTCAAGTGGCTCGGCCTTACGTGGAATGAAGGTCCGAGCCCTGAGACATTTGCTGACATGGGGCCAATGGGGCCCTACCGGCAAAGCCGCCGCAAGGAAATTTACAGGCAGTATGCCGACCGCCTGCTCGAGTCGGGCCGTTGCTATTACGATTTTCGCACCGACGAAGAGCTTGAGCGTGGTAAAGAGGGCGCGCTTCACGAGGCGCACGGTCACCACATCGAGACACCCGCGTCGATCGTGCCGCTCGCCGAGGCAAGAAGGCGAATTGCATCCGGCGAAGCAGGAGCGGTCAGATTTCGCGTTTCAGATAAGCGCGATTACGTTCTTCACGACTTAGTTCGTGGGGATGTGACTTTTCCTTCTGATATGGTCGGCGACTTTGTTTGTATCCGTTCAAATGGAATGCCGGTTTATAACTTTTGCTGCGTGATTGATGATGCGCTGATGAAGATCACTCATGTTTTTCGCGCCGAGGAGCATCTCTCAAATACTTTAAGACAGATGATGCTCTATGAGGCTTTTGGCTTTGAGCTCCCTCACTTTGGGCATTTGTCTTTTATTTTGGGCCCCGATCGCCAAAAGCTTTCGAAGCGACATGGAGCCACCAGTTGCAATGACTACCGCGAGAAGGGTTATCTGCCCGAGGCTTTAAATAATTTTAACTTGCTTTCAGGATGGTCTTCGCCCAAGGGCCAAGAGATCATGACCCGAGAGGAGCAAATTGAGCAGTTTTCATACGAGCGGTTCAACGCCGCGCCTGCAGTTTTTGACGAGACTAAACTCGCTTGGATGAACTCGATGTACCTGCGGGCTCTTCCGCACGAAGAGCTGTGGCGGCGAATCGAGCCTTTTTTAAACAAGGCGGGTTTGTATTTGCCGAATTCCGAAGATCACGCATGGCGTGACCAGGCCCTGGCGGCCTTTAAATCTTACATGACGACGCTTGCCGACGCACCGGCGCTTTTTCGACCGCTTTCTGATCGCGCATTTCAGGTATCTGCCGAAGCGGCAGAGGTTGTTGCCTGGCCCGAATCCGTGAAGGTCTGGACCGCTTGGAAGAATGAGCTTACGAATTTTGCAGGCGAGCGCATCTCCGAAGCCGAATTCAACACGATACAGGACCGGGTGAAGTTGGCTTCAGGCGTGAAGGGAAAGCAGCTCTTTCAGCCGATTCGCGTCGCGGTGATTGGCCAGCCGCACGGCACGGAGCTTAAAATCTTAGTTCCACTTTTAGAAAAGAGCTCTCTCGTGAAGAGAGTTGATATTTGCCTCGTTGCTCAAACCCCGCAGGCCTAGCTCTAGGTCAAGGGAAAAGGAGAAGATCATGCTCGAGCCGTCACGACTTCGCATCTACAACACTTTGACTCGTCAAAAAGAGGAGTTTGTTCCTCTCGTTGCGGGTGAAGTGAAAATGTATGTTTGCGGCCCCACCGTGTACGGTTTTCTCCATGTTGGAAATTTTCGTGGTCCGATTTTTTTCAACCTGGTTCGCAACTGGCTCGAGAATAATGGTTATAAGGTGAGCTTTGCTTACAATTATACCGACGTGGATGACAAAATTATCCACCGCGCCCAGGAAGAAAACACCACCTCGTCGGCAATATCAGAAAAGTACATCGCCGAGTTTGAGCATGACTTCAAAACTTTAAAATTGAAGGCCCATACCCATAATCCTAAAGTCACCGACAATATGGGGCCGATTGTCGATACCATCCAGACTCTGGTGGGTAACGGCAGCGCCTACGTGGCTGCTGATGGAGAAGTGCTGTACAGCGTTCGGGGATTTGCAGGCTACGGTAAGCTGAGCGGAAAAAATCTCGACGATTTGCAGGCGGGTGCGCGGGTCGAAGTTGATAAGAAAAAACGCGATCCGATGGACTTTGCTCTTTGGAAACCAGCTAAGCCTGGCGAGCCCAAATGGCCGTCGCCCTGGTGCGAGGGACGGCCTGGGTGGCACATCGAATGCTCGGCGATGGTGGCGCAGCTTTTCGGCGCGAGTATTGACATCCATGGCGGCGGTTCGGATTTAATTTTTCCACACCATGAAAACGAAATCGCCCAGAGCGAAGGTGCTACGGCCAAGCCCTTTGCCAAGTACTGGATGCACAATAATATGCTCACCTTCGGCGACAAAAAAATGTCGAAATCTCTTGGCAATATCAAGAGTGGGCGTGAATTTCTAAACGAGTACAATGCCGAGATTTTTAAGTTCATGATTCTCTCCGTGCATTACCGCTCGCTCAGTGACTTCTCGCAACAAGGAGTCGATTTTGCGATCACGGGGCTCGCGCGTTTTTACTCGGCTCTCAATCTCGCCGCCAAGACCATCGAGGCGGCAAGAGACTTATCAACAGCTGCGGCCGCGCCTCAATCTTTTGCTGCGTCCGTGGCTTCCGCCGACGTGGCGATTGCGAATGCACTCAATGACGATTTCAACACTCCCGAGATGTTTGCTGCCATGTACACGGTAGTTCGCCAATTTAATGCGTTGATTCGCCTCGGGCAAAAACCAACGCCGGAGACACTGAAGGTCGCAACGGATTTCAAAGCCTGGGTCTTAGCCCAGGGCGAATTGCTATCATTATTTTCCGAATCACCCGGCGAGTATTTGCGGCTGCTCGATGATATGCTGCTCAAGCAAAAGAGTTTAGAGCGAGCCAAGATCGATCAACTCGTTTTAGAGCGCACTCAAGTAAGGACCGAAAAAAACTTCAAACGCTCCGACGAACTTCGCGATGAGCTCGTCCATTTAGGCATCGCACTTCAGGACACGGCCGCGGGAACTTTCTGGGAAGTCGCAAAGTAAGGCCGAAGGTAAGGCCGAAGGTAAGGCCGAAATTTGGCATTCTCCAGGCTTTGGGTGTGACAAATTACGCGAGTATTTTGAAATCTATATATGAATCTCAGACTTTTGGAAATTGCGAGGAGGGTTTTCAGCGTCTCTAGGTATTTCCTACTATCGCTTTTGATTATTTGCTCGGCCGAGCCTTCCTAAAAAGCTGCAAATAGTTGGTATGATTGACCAAGATGTCGCAAATTGGCAAAGGCAAATTCCACAAGACCAGGTGGGAAATCTGCAAAAAGATTTGAGCCGTTTTCACATGCCTAGTGGCCCAAAGGTGAAGTTGACCCATCCGCAGAGGTCGGCATACCGGTTGCTCCACCAGTGGGGTGGCATCACCCGCACGCGCGTGCATATCAGAATATCAGTGCCAGCCGAAAGGAAGTTGTGACACCTAATCATCGCCATCTGCTTTCCTTGAGTTTACTTGTGATGAGTGTAGCGAGCGACGTTTACGGCGCAAGTCAAGCGTTTCAAGGAGCTCAAAGGTCGCAGATTCCCGATGACGTTGTTTCGTACTTTCAGTCTGGAGCTGGCGGCGACATGAAGAGTTATGTCGTCGAGGGCGATCCTAATTACGTCTATTGGTTCAACGACAAAACAAATAGAATTGAATCGCGACTTTGGAGAGGCGATTCTGACCCAGGTCCATTTTTCGGAGATCAGGCACAATCGGGGGGCTCCAGTCAGGGCAACGTTTTCAATGATGGAGATGACAACGCTGGCCAGAGTGACGCATCGAATGTGGATAAAGATTCAAGCGATCAGACAAGCAAGTCTGCTGCCATAGGCTCTGCACAGCCGGTGCAGGGAGCGCCAACTGAGAAATCGAAGTCATGCGTCGGTGCAGCCATGAATGCTCTGCAGAAATCTGCGGATGGCGTAGCTGTCTACAACGAACTCGGCAATAAAGCATTTTTTAAAACTTGGTTAGACTGCAGCGACCCGCAGTTTGAACTTTCAACCGCGGTTCACGAATCAGTGCACCTCATTACCAGCGATCGCGATGCGTTTCCGCTGGTAAACGGTGGCGAAGTCAAGCGGCCAAACGAAGTGTCGGCCTTCACTCCACCGGAGAAAGTCGGGTATCGATTTCCGGGTGATGACGAATACGCTAAGACCTATTTGCGCCCTGGCCGTGCCAGTTCTGCGCAAAATTTTCTGTACTTAATGGACGAACTCAACGCCTATACTCATGATCTTAACACCGCCGTTTATCTCAAGAATTACACTTCAGCAGATAGATCATCAGACCATCGCGACGGCCTGGCCGCTCTGATGGCTTTCGTCGCAACCTATTTGCAAGAGGCAAAGAGCAGGTATCCTTCAACTTGGAACGGGTTGCAGAGTCCGAAAGTTGCGAAGACTCTTGCAATCTTATGGGCTCAAGCGGAGAAGGTCATGCAGTCGTCTTGCGGAATCCCGAACTTCGGAACTCAATACAAAAGATACATGTCGCAGACCTACTCTTCTGAGGCGCGCTCAGCTGTGCGGGCAATCATCGGGCGAGCACCGGTTGCCCCTGCTGCGTGCCTTAATATGGCCGACGACGTGGAGTAAGATTTAATCCTTTGCGGCTAACCTATTTGCCTTGCAAATGGGTTATTTCGCTAGGACACCCAGAAAATATTCGATTTGGGTGAGTGAACTTTCGAGATTTTTCGCGGTCGTGATTTGTGATTTCTCACCTGCGCAACTGAGACCAGTGAAGGTCGTTTGCAGCTGGTTGTGTTTGACCCTGTGGGTGGTTTTCATCATCGCCAAATTTTGACCCAGTTGTTTGATGTCAGACTTAGAAAGCGGCTTGGAGAGAACGCCGCGAGTGCTTCCAGGAACGTCTTTCGCTAGATCATCAACCGCCTTGGGGCCCGCCAACAAGCTGAGATGTGAAGAAATCTCAATCAGGCTTGAGATGGATTTATACAGCATATCGCAATGAGCGGGCTTTTTTCTTCCTGCCAGAGAAGTCGTTTCGGCTTCTTGTACGAGGGCATTTAGGATTTTAAGAGTCTGAGTGGATTCTGTGACCGGTGCCACGGAGATAGTCACCACGGGCGCCGGTGTGGTTTCCGGTGCGGGCGCCTGTGACGACGTCGTCGACGATGGGGCCGACGCTTCCGGCTCCACTGCCGGTGGCTGATCGGCCTGACCGTGCGAAGAAATCAAGACCAAGAAAAATAACGTAGAAAGAGAAGTGTTTTTCATTGAGTTAATCTAAGCAAATTTCGGCGGAGATTAAAGTTCAAAGTGAAGGGCTACCCTTGCGCTGCGGCGTGTAGATCCACCCTCTGCGGCGAGGAATGTCGAAGTGTTTGTGCTATGGTTTCAGGTCGGGAGCGTGCCCATGAACGTCGTCAAAATTCGCAAACCAGTTTCAAAATTTCATCTCAAGACCGATTACAAACCTGCCGGAGATCAACCGAGAGCAATCGAGGAGCTGGTTTGCAATCTTCGCGAGGGTCGCGACCACCAAGTTCTCTTAGGCGTAACGGGTTCGGGCAAGACGTTCACCATGGCCAACATCATTGAGCAAATGAATCTGCCAGCGTTGATCTTGGCTCCTAACAAAACGTTGGCAGCGCAACTTTACGGTGAATTCAAAGAGCTCTTTCCAGAAAATGCCGTGGAGTATTTCGTCAGCTACTACGACTACTACCAGCCTGAAGCTTACGTGCCGTCGACCGATACATTCATCGAAAAGGATTCCGCGATCAACGATCAGATTGATCGAATGCGCCACTCAGCCACGCGTTCGCTTTTTGACCGCCGCGATGTGATTATTGTCAGTTCTGTCTCGTGCATTTACGGTTTGGGAAGCCCCGAGGCCTATGAAGGCATGATGCTTCAAGTTTTCGCCAACAAGGAGCTCAAGCGGGACCACTTTCTGCGAGAGCTGGTCAGGATTCAGTACAAACGCAACGACATCGATTTTCACCGTGGGACGTTCCGTGTGCGCGGCGACATCGTCGATGTTTTTCCTCCTTACGAAGAAAATCGCGGCATTCGCATCGAGTTTTTTGGTGACTTCGTCGACCGTCTCTCGTGGGTCGATCCGCTACGGGCAGAAATTTTAGTTGAGCTCGACCAAGTTGCGATTTATCCGGGAAGTCACTATGTGACGAGCGATGAACGACAAAAAAATGCCATCAAGACGATCCAAGATGAGCTGCGCGGCCGACTCGGCGAACTGACCTCGCAAGTGAAGCTGCTCGAGGCTCAGCGTCTCGAACAACGCACCTACTATGACATCGAAATGATGGAGGAGCTTGGTTTTTGCCAGGGAATCGAAAATTATTCGCGACATTTGACCGGCAGGGCGCCGGGCGAGCCGCCGCCAACGCTGATTGAGTACTTTCCTGAGGAGTTTATTTGTTTTGTCGACGAAAGCCATTGGACGATTCCGCAAATCGGCGGAATGTACCGGGGAGACCGCGCACGCAAAATGACTTTGGTCGACCACGGCTTTCGCTTGCCTTCGGCGCTCGACAACCGTCCACTTAATTTTCAGGAATTCGAAGGCCTGATGGATAAGATGATTTACGTCTCGGCCACGCCGGGTCCGTATGAGCTGACCAAGTCTGAAGGACTTATCATCGAGCAAGTGATTCGGCCCACGGGACTTCTCGATCCCAAGATCGATGTGCGGCCGGCACGTCATCAGGTCGATGACCTGCTTAAGGAAATTCGTCTGCGCATTGAACGTAAAGAGCGCGTGCTGGTGACTACGCTCACTAAGCGCAGTTCAGAAGATTTGACGGAATATTACGAGTCACTCGGCGTGAAGGTGAAATACCTGCACTCGGATATCAAGACGATCGAACGCACAGAAATCATTCGCGACCTCAGGCTCGGAATTTTTGATGTGCTGGTCGGCATCAACTTGCTTCGCGAAGGCCTCGATATCCCCGAGGTGAGCCTCGTTGCCATTACTGATGCGGATAAAGAAGGCTTTTTGCGCTCAGAACGTTCGCTCATCCAAACGATCGGTCGCGCCGCTCGAAATGCTGAAGGACAAGTGATTCTCTATGCCGACCGGGTGACAGAGTCGATGGAAAAAGCCATTTCCGAAACTAACCGTCGGCGGGCTGTCCAGGAAAAATATAATACCGAACACGGCATCACACCGGCGACCATACGCAAAAATATTCGCGAAAGCATCATGACGATTTACGATGCCTCCACACCCGCAGCGCCGATTCCCGGTCTGACCGCAGAAGAATTAAGAGTCGTCATGGCTCCGCAAAACAGCTACCTCAAAGATCCAAAGGCGCTCGAAAAGGAAATCGTCAGAGTTCGCAAGAAAATGAAGAAAGCCTCCGATTCGCTTGAGTTTGAAGAGGCGGCGAAGCTTCGCGACGACGTTAAGCGTCTGCAATTGATTCAACTGAGCTTGTTTGAGGGCGACGTTGACCAAGAGCTAGATAAAGTCGTGGGCCAAGACAACAAGGATGGACTCAAAGAATGACGGATGACGAGAGTCAGGCTCCCTCTGGGCGCCAAAGCCGGCACTTGACGCTCGAAGGACTGCGCGAGAAGGTCAGGGATTTTCCCCAGACGCCCGGTGTCTACCTCATGAAGAGCGACATCGATAAAATCATTTACGTCGGTAAGGCAAAAAATCTCAGGTCGCGTGTGCGCAGCTACTTGACCGACGGTAAGGACCATTCGCCAAAGACACGGCTCCTGGTTCGGCAAATTGAGAAAATCGACTACATTTTAACTGCCACTGAGGTCGAAGCATTTCTACTTGAAGCTTCGCTCATAAAAAAGTACCGGCCTCGCTACAATATCAGGCTCAAAGACGACAAGAGTTATCCGTACATACGCGTGAGCATGAATGATCGCTTTCCGCGCCTTTATCTCGCGCGTAAAGTGAAAAAAGACGGCTCGTTGTATTTTGGTCCGTACACAAGTGGTGCCGCAGTTTTCGGAACGATACGTTTTCTCAACCGAACTTTCACCATACGCGATTGTAAAGATGCGTTTTTCTCTTCGCGCAAACGTCCTTGCATGACCCACCAGATTGGGCGCTGCTCGGCTCCGTGCGTAGACTACATCGATGAAGCAAATTACCGCGAAGACATCAAAGCGGCCGTCGCTTTTCTAAGGGGTCGTGATAAGGCCGTCATTCGCGAGCTGACCGCTAAGATGAAACTCGCAGCCAAAGAAGAGCGTTTTGAAAACGCGGCGAAGCTTCGTGATAGCATCGAAGCCGTCGGTAAAGTGCTCGAGCGCCAAGCGGTTGTCAACGACACCTCTGAGATCGATCAGGATGTCATCAACTATTACGGTACCGAAGCGGGCACTCTCGTCTACACGGTGCACATTCGCTCAGGCAGAGTGATCGGTAATCGCACGCATTTCTTGTCACTTCTAGACCCAAATGCACCTGAAGAAGACGTGCGCGAGTGGCTGACGTCGTTTGTGAACCAGTACTACGAAGATAACTTCATTCCCGATGAGCTGTTGATTCCGGTCGATCTGGGTCAGGACCTCATGCGGCTACTCGAGGCCGTTTTAAAAGAACGTGGCGGGCACGACGTGAGAGTGAGGTTTCCAACCGACAATGTTGGCAACAGCTTGCTGGAGATGGCCGGAGTCAACGCCAAGAGCCACTTCGCTGAGTATGTTGGTAAAAGCGAAGCCAAGCGCCGCGGCCTCGAAGAGATTCAGGAAAGACTTAAACTTCCGGCGCTCCCTCTACGAATCGAATGCTACGATATTTCGAACTTCCAGGGTTCGGAGACGGTGGCGAGCCAAGTGGTGTTTGAAGAAGGCGCGCCCAACAAAGATCAATACCGCCGCTATAAGATTCGCACTGTTCAAGGTCCAAACGACTTTGAATCGATGCGCGAGGTGCTCACGCGAAGGTTTCGCCATATTGAATATGAAACTCCACAGTTGATCGTGGTCGACGGCGGTAAGGGCCAGCTCGGCATCGCTGTCGAGGTTTTAAAAGAATTAGGATTAACCGATATTCCCGTGGTGGGCTTAGCCAAGTCTCGCGCCCAGGGTAGTTTTTCAGACGCAGAAGTCTCGGCAACCGAGGAGCGATTTTTTCTCCCTGGGCGTTCGAACCCGGTCACCTTTAAACCGGCGTCTGAGGCTTTTCAAATTTTAGTCGGCATCCGCGACGAGGCCCACCGTTTTGCAATCACGTATCATCGTAAACTTCGCGAGGCGACTTCACTCGAAAGCGAACTCGATTTTGTCATCGGCCTTGGCGAAAAGCGAAAGCGTCTTTTGCTCAGCCGTTTCAAGAGTGTCGACGAAGTTCGGGCGGCAAGTATTGAGGAATTAGCGAAGCTTCCGACCTTCAATCGAGTCTTGGCTGAGCGCGTGCTCTTGCAGCTCAACGAGGATTCGCAACTCGTCGCAGACGAGAGCGCAATGGCAGAGAATCAGGCGCAGGCGTTTCCGGATGAAGATTAATGGTCGGCAGGGCAGGCGCGCCGACCTAGCGAAGCAGTTAAATTCGGCCACTCGAGGCAAAGAGCGCGCGGCACATCAAGGCCTTGCCAGGCGGTTGCGCTGAGCCTGGTGACGAAGTTGCGGGAGTGGGCGAAGGTTGCATCAAGGCCTGAAGCCATTCGGAGCGGCGAACGGATTTCAGCGAGCCGGTGATTTCGGTCCAGCGACTCCAATTGCGTAGCAGCGGGCCTTTGAGAATACTGCTGAGCGCCAGTTTACTTCCCTGATTTTCGAGCATTTGGGTGACGTAATTGAGTCCGCGATTGAGAGGCGCAATTTCCGAAGGAAATTTTGCTCCGGCGACAGCAGCTAGATTCATCCACGTGCCTATGCTAGACGGCGCAGGTTCGAGATCTTGCTTTTGTATTTCATTTTGAATGAGTGACGTGAGTTGATCGACGCTCGGCTGACCTGCGTCGGGCAGGGCGATGTCGAGGAGCGCGCGGGCCATGAGGTCAGCCTTGCGGGTACCGATGATCAACGAGAGCCCAATCATTTGGTTTTGCAGCTCCCTCGTCATTTGCCCGCTCATGCCGTAGTCAAGGATGTTGATCTTCACCGTCCGGGCATCGATTTTCTCGATGCGCAAGTTACCTTGGTGTAAGTCAGCGTGAAAAAAGCCGCTGCCGAGGAGTGTTTCAGTCAGCCATAGGCGAGCGAGTTCTTCGATGGCCTGCAGAGCCACACCTTGCGGTTGTCCCGGGGCTGCTTCGCTTTTAGCCTGAAGACTTTCAAAAGTTTCAAAGCTTGTACCTGGAATGTATTCTTGCACCATCACGTTTGAAGTCGGGCTGATGGAATATAACTTCGGGACGTGGAATACAAAGCGGACTTTTTGGCTGCCGCTTCCCGCGCCATTATTGACGATGACTTCGCGATCGTAGTATTTTGGAGCGTTCAACTGCGCTCTCACGGTCGACGGTACGTCGAGCTCGCGCTCACCCATCGCGATAATTTCGTTGATAAACGGCGCAATCTTTGGAAAGCGGTAGCGAACGAGCAGCGGATCTTGATCAATCGTCGGCGCCAAGATGCGAAGAACTTTATTGTCTCGCTCAAGGCGCTCAGCGATGCCAGGTTTCAAAACACGCACGACCACGTCTTTGATTTCGCCGCTGGGGAGTCGAATCTGGGCTTTGTGTACCTGGGCCATCGTTCCGATGCCGAGCGGATTCGGTTCAATTTTCACCCATTCAAACAGAACTTTTTCGGCCATGATAATTTGTTTTACCAGGCGAAACGGTGTGCTCCGTGCGCTGCTTTCAAGCTTTTTGAAAGTCTGTTTGAGTGATTCTGAGAAGCCCTTTTCGCGAGCGTAAGCTTGAAACAGCTTTTGGAACTGCGGTCCTGAACCAAGGACCATCATTTCAAACTTTTCTTTCGCACTTGAGCGGTCGGGTGAATTGACAAAAGCCGAAATGATATTGAGCTTATCGACTACTTCGAGGTTGCGAAAATACTCACCAATTGCCAACTCGAAAAATCGAACCATCGACGGATCTGGATGCTTGAGCTCTCCTGAGCCGGCAATGACACTTCCGGTGGCGTCGATTTGAGCAATGCCTTTTTTAAACTGCGCTTCGATCAGGTTGACGAGCTTGAGTTGTGAATAGTTGAGTGCGCCCACATGACCGGCGATTGGAGGCACTGTTTTACTGGCATCGCTCTTGCTCTCGTTGCTGATAATGCGGTTGATAATGAGGTTGGCTGAAACATTGTCGATTTCTGAATTTAAGGCATCGGGAATATTGGCGAGTGCGGCCAATCGACTTTGCTGGGCGCTCCACAGCGCTTCAAGCGCATCTCTGACTTCCTCTGTTGCACCAACGAGGCTAAAAAACGGCGGAGGCTCTTCACGCAGCCGAAACTGCACCTCTTCATCGAGTGAGTCAAAAAGTGGAAAATAGATTGTTTTAATCCGCTCAAGTTCCTTGAGATTATCGATCAGGAGAAGCATGCGCTGCTGACCTGCAAACTTCGCAATTGTGGATTCGGCGTTTTTCTCCGCCTGAATTTTTTCTGCGTCTGATTTTCCATAAGAGCTAAGGATGAATTTGAGATAAGTATTTTGCGCGTACATCAGCGGCAAAATCATGGTCGCAGCCGGCGTGCCGTCAGGAAGTCGTGGGTTCAAGATTCCTGCGTGTGCGTGGTAGGAAGCAAATACTGATGTCAGCATCAACGTCAGGACGAAGCGAATCGAAACTCGTAAATACTTTTGAAATGGGTAGAGGAGCTGCACGTTGTAATTCTCCTGATGACGTTCTTTGGCCTTTTGGGGCCTTTGCTCGGTCTGAGTCATAGAAGTGGGATAGCAGGTTGCGTGCCGTAAGACCCAGCCTGCAAGTGATCGGGAAAAGTCGTGACGTAGCGGCGCTTTACAGCGCTTGCCATGTCGCTCAGACAACGCCTGAGTGGTTAAAGAGCTGTCGATGTTCTTTACAGCCCAGAAAATCTTACTTATTGCAGGCCGTGGTCGCGCGATTTGAGGCAGATTTTGCAGCTCGGGCAGTCGGCGTTCTCAGTGACTTTGAGGGAGAGGTAGTCGATCTTGTGTTTGAAGGTGAGCTGGCTTCCGCATAAGCAACAATGGTTTTGATCTTCGAGGTAAATTTGGTGCTCTGGAACTTCGCTGGCAAATTCGTTTTGGCCGTCCATGGTGCCTCCTGAAATACCTTTCGGAGGCCCCTCACGATCCTTGAGATTTTTCGGCATGAACGGCCAAAATCCAGCATTTGGAACGAGGAAAAAAATTCCGCCCCAAAAATGAATGTGAAGTGAACTCGAGCTAGAGAAGGTTTTGCATCACGAAAGTCGGCGTCTGCTCCTTGGCGATTTCCGTTGCGAGTCTCCCTGCAACTCTCGCCGCAACTCTCGTCGGAAGCGGCAGGCTCGTGATGCCTGTGCCAACCAGAACCGAGGCAATGCCGGCGAGGTTGGCGCCGGCGATATCAGTATGGAGCTGATCGCCGAACATGATAGCGCGACTTCGGTCTTGGCAACCCGCGATGCTGAGAGCCAGATCAAAAATCGCGCGCGAGGGTTTGCCGAGAACTTCAAATTTCATCGCGAGTTCAGGATGCAGCTGATCGAGCGCAGCCTCAATCAGGCGTGCAATCGCACCACTCGTAAAGCCAAAACTATCGGCTGACTTCGGATAGAGAAGGTCAGAGTTGCCGAGCAGCAAACGCGGTCTGCGCCCGGCTTTGATCAAACGATGCAAGGCTGAAATGATGGCATTTAAGCTGACCAGAAGATCAAATCCCGAATCATCGCCAATTACGAGCACGTCGAAATCGGCATGGGCGTCGATTTCTATGATTTGATGTCCAGCATTTTGGACCATGGCCACGGTGTCAGCGGTTCCCATGACAAGACTTCGCGACAGGCCGTTCAAATTGCGAATTTCGCGCAACGCCGCTTCGATCGCAAGTCCAGCTGTAACGATTTGGCTCGGCTGGATTTGCAATCCGCACTTCTGATAAAACAGGCTGGCAGCTAAGGGAGTGCGGCTGGCATCGTTGGTGAGCACGAAATAGTTTCGACCTGCCGCACGCACGCGGTCGAGAGCAGCTGCGGCGCCAGGAATCGCTCCCGAACTGTTGACCAACACGCCATAGGCATCAAATAAAAACACGTCGTAGGGCTGATGAATAAGATCTGTAAAAGTCATGGGCCTCAAATCCACCACAGGAGTGGCGGGAAGTCGAGCGCTGTTTGGCGCATTGCATTTGCCTCGAAAAATGGCTGACCCCGCGAGCATTTGTTTTTACAACATGGCCAAGAGTGGGAGTATCAAAGTGTCTGAGTCGCCCCCAAAAAACGAGCCAGAAAATCATCGCGAAGGTTATTTGAAATACGCACGAACCGTTCTCGGCATTGGTTCGTTCGTACGGCAAGCTGACAGACCTATCGCAGAAAACCCACCTCTCGCCGAATCTCGGCTAGGAGCTGAGCCTTCGCGCCCCATTCGTCTCTTTGTGCTGGTGCCCGTTCCGCGCGGTGAATTTCCATTGAAGGCTGAAGTCAATGATCTCCTTGCGAAGATGATCCGCGCGATGAAACTCGAGCCGAGTGAGGTCGTAACAGCAGAGTGGGTCGACGACGCAAATGCTGTCGTTCCAGAGCAGATTAATGCCCTCTTGGTAAGAGCCGCGAAGGAATCGCGTCCAGTAATTTTGTTTGGTGCAAATTCTGCGGGCCGTTTGCTTGGCGATGCAGTTTCCGCGAGCGTGGGCGGGGACTGGTGTCAGGGCCTAGACGGCAGTCGAGTCCTACTCACGTATTCACCTTTTGAACTTCTTGCTTCTCCTGGAAAAAAATCCCAGACCTGGACCCACCTCCAAGCGTTAATGAAGCATCTGACGGTTTGATATCCTTTGAAATTGAATTGAATCTCAAACCCTGATTCAATTTAGACAGGCGCTAACTCGGGTGCCGCCTCAGAGGCGGCGTTAGCCGACTTCGCCCTCGCAATGGTTGAGGTCAAAGGTCAATACGAAGGGCAAACTCGATGAAGGATTCTCGAGACGGACCGCGCGCCATTTGGTGGCTTCGGCATTTGTTTGCGGTCACTCTAGCTTTGGTCACGGTCGCTTTGGTCTGTCAGCAAGCCTTAGCGATCGAAATTCGCGAGGCGCCGACAAGTTTGCTCAGTCACCGAGAGCATGAAATTCGCGTTCATCTCAGGTCATCGCGAGCCCTGGAGTATTCGATTTCAGGCACGTCGCTGCGCTTTCCGGGATCAATCGGCCTCTCAATGGCGGGCTACCGCGCTCTTAAAATCCAGATGCTGAGAAAGAACCGACGCTTGGCAGACTGGAAGATCAGTGACCGCGACAGCGGCGAGGTTTTGGCGCATATTCAATCGCACTCTTTTTCTGTCAGCGGCGAGAACCTGCGTCTTAACTTGCAGCCAATTCCTGGGCGTCTCACACTTTGGCCGTCAGAGATCAGCCCAGATGTCTTAGTGCTCGCAGCGGTTGATCTCGAAACCTATGTGCGAGGTGTTTTGCCTTCAGAGATGCCGTCTGGATGGCCGCTCGAAGCTCTCAAAGCTCAGGCCGTTGCGATCCGTTCTTTTGCGCTGTTTCGCCAGCAAGAACGCGAGCGGGTCCATGCCCCGTACGACGTCGAATCGAGCATTGCCGATCAAGTCTTTACGGTGCCTGTCATGAACGGTGTCGATCAAAACTTAGCGCAGGTCGAACGCGCCGTGCGCGAAACGCGTGGCCTCTTGCTTGTCACTCGCTCGGAATCGCCTGCGGTACTGCCCAGCTACTACCACGCCGATTGTGGCGGAAAGACCGAAGACGCCCATACGCTATGGGGGCAAAAGGGTGCGGGCACCGCGGTCGACACCGGCTGCCCTCTGAATCCTCAAGCGCACTGGAAGGCTGAACTTTCATCACGCGATATCGCCTTCGCCGTCAAAGAGCGTTTGACCACTCGGCCGGAAGTCGCAAGCCACGCTGAAAGCCTGGAGCTCGTCGACTTGCAGGCTATCGGAAAGACCTCATCGGGTCGGGTGGCGCAGATTCGCCTCAAGTGGAGTGGTGGCGAGTATGACGACGTTGCGTCTCACGATTTTCGCATGGCCCTGGGTTCGGAGGTCTTAAGAAGCACGAATTTTAAACTCAAGCGCAGCAAAGTTGCGGGCTACCTGTTTACCGGCGTTGGCTACGGGCACGGCGTCGGCATGTGCCAATGGGGCGCTAGGAGTCTCGCGCAAGGCGGCCGGCTTTATCGTGAGATTCTCAAACACTATTATCCAGACTCAGCTTTGATTCAGGCTGGCGAGAGTCAAGTGGCTCAGGTTGCCGGATCTGACTGATCCCTGTGGTCAGTGTCGAACAAATTGTGTCACTTGGGCTCGGCTAACACCCTAGCCCAATTCGGTCGAAGTAATATTAATCAATAATATCAATAATTTAGCTTTTGGCCCTAAGGCCCCTTAGCGCGGCATGGGGCTCGCATTAAGGGCCTGTGTGAAGCGTTCAGAAGTTAAAAAAGGATAGAAACTATGGGTCAACGAAACTACAAACTAGGTGCAGCGGTCGCGATGCTTATCATAGCTGCGGGTTGCGCTTCGTCAAGCGGCGGCGGCGGTTCAACCGTGACCACGTCGTGCACGACGGCAGCTTGTGTTTCTCCGACTGCGGTGCCGACATCAACACCCACGTCTACGACCACAACGACGGGCACTTCGACCGGAACTCTGGTGCCGACTTCGACCAGCGCTCTTGCGCAGTTGTTTTTTAACTCCAATCCGAACACGCCTGAAAACATTGAGATCGCGCTCTCTTTAAGCAGCACGACGGAATCGGTCGTCATTAGCTACACGGAGCAGACAACTGGCGCTCTGGTTCAAGCTAATTTCGGTATCGTCAATCCGACCAACCCGAGTTACTCGAGCAATAGCTTAAACGGTTGGGTGAATCAGAACGGAACGACGATCTGGAAGGGATTTTTCCAGGATCAATACGGTGCGATTGTCCTGATTGTCGATTCTCTCCAAAGCCAGGGTGACGGTAAGCCTGGTCTCGCCAGCGGTTCGGTATGGTTTCAAAATTTCAATACCGCTTCTCCCAACTTTGGCGTGCAAGGCCCACTGAAGATGTGTTGGGAGATTTCACTTGGGCCCTTCGATTGCCGCACTTTCTTAGTGAACAATCAGGTGCAGATGACCTCGACTTATTATCCGACAAATAAAGGTCCGAATGCTTCGGCGAATTACACGGAGCTTGGAACTTTCTCTGGAATTGATCTGACGACCGCTGGATTTCCAGCGCAGTGAATTTTTTGAATCTTTGGTGGGACGAAAGTTAAAGGGAGTAGGAATATGAAAACGGTACAGACAATTAAAGCGAAGCTTTTCGGAGCGAAAGGCATGATGAAGATGGGCGGAGCCTTGGCTCTCGCAGCGGTCTTGTCAGTGCTTGCCACGGCATGCTCAAACAATGGCGGCGGCGGAAGCCCCGTTTACTATCCACCGGCCGTGACAACGTTGACAGGTGCGGGTGGATACGGCGTGCCGACATGTGCCGGATGTCCACCTAGCGAAGCGCTCATCACCAACGGCATCGCAGATGCGAGCGCGGGTGGTGCAATTGCGGCCGAATTGAATGTGTATTTCTACGGCGATGCCTCGATCCTGGCGCAACAGCAAGTCCCCGGTGCAAGCTCAGCGCCTTACTACGGCGCCGTCGCTGCAGCCGGTCGGTTCAACCTGACTCAGCCGTTGACTCAGTGTAACGTTCCGCCTGGACCCTACACTTTCACAACGGTATCTCCCGGCGTTTTCGGCGCCAACGGCATCGGCACTTCCTTTGACAACATCATTTTAAATGTCAACGGCGCACCGATTCAGCTGCAGATTTCTGGTGACCTGCAGCCTGCGACTCCGGCTGCCGTGGGACAAGATGGTCAGCCTTATCCCTATCGCCTGATGCTCACAACTTTCATCGTCAAACGGACCGATACATACGCTTACTGTAACCTTAGCCTTGAGATGAACTGACCCGAAGCTTGACCTCGGCCTTGAGGCCGTCGTTTAAGCTGCGGAATTTTGATAACGGCCCCTGTCCCCCCAATGGCATTCACTTAAGCTCGATCGCCATTCACTTAAGGAGACGTCCAATTAAACTGACGCAGCAACTGTACCGTTTCGCTCTGATCCAGGCGCCTTAGCGAATTTTATCCCGGCTTGACTCCGGTGATTGATGTAAATTTTAGCAA
>JAYTRM010000296.1:0-2153 GCA_043746165.1 Bdellovibrionales bacterium
GCTCCTACTGGCTCTTGGCTCGTTTTGCCCGCAGAGCTTCCGCGGGAGACTCTCGAGTGATTCCTCGAACTGGTAAATCGGCGCTGACGAATGCGATGACCGCAGCTGCAAATAAAACTCCGAGCACAAAGCGAACGTCGACTTTGGCGGGAATGATAGTTTCGTAATAGATATCGGGCAAAATCGGCAGCGGAAACCTGGCGATCACATAACAGATCACCAGACCCAAGATTAGCCCGCTAAAAATTCCAAACGACGAAAGCATCAAGCCCACACGCACAAACAACCAACGCGTCTGTTTTGGCGACAACCCAAGCGCCATCAGCAGGCCCAGGTCTTTGCGCTTTTGCGTGAGCAGCAAGACTAAAACCGTCACGATCGAAAAACTCGCAATCAGAGCAGCAAGTCCCAAAAATGCACTCATGGCGACTTTTTCCATCTTGAGAGCGTAAAACAATGCCGAGTTTCGGTCGATCCACGTGGCTGATTCAACTCCGCGCGAAGCAAGCTCTGCTTTGAGGCGGTCTACTTGCTCGGGGTCTTTGATTCGTACCTCAAAGCCTGCTTCATGGCTCGATGAGCCCGCTAGCGCTTTGAAAGTCAGGCCGCGACCGAAGAACAAAACCTTATCGTCGATGTCTTCGATATCCGTGCGCAAAAACCCCTTAACGACCACTCGTTCAAACGGTGGCGCTTCGCCCTCGGGCATCAGTAAGGCTTCGGGCGCAATGACCACAATCTTGTCGCCTTCAAAGATCCCGAGGCTTCGCGCAAGATCGATACCGATAAAAATTTCGCCAGCTCCAAGTTTCATGTTGGGATCATCGGCGGGCGGAGTTTCGACATCCGTCGGCGACTTTTTGTTGTTCAGTGCTGCTGCCTTGCGGGTTTCCGAGATGATGTAGCCGAGCGCCCCAGGCTCAATTCCCTTGGCGATGGCACCTTGAAAGAGGCCATCAACCGTGCGGATGATAACTTCTTGATTTTCAAAAACTTCGGTTTGGGTATCGGGTCTGTTTTTGAGGAAATCATAAATCGGCAAAGTGCGAAGCTTGTCGGCCGACGCGACGCCGGGGATTTTTGCGATCAGGTGAGGTTCAACTGCCAGGAGTCGGTTGCGAATTTGATCGTTAAAACCGTTCATCACACTCGTGACCACGATTAACGCCATCACGCCGAGACTCACGCCGCACATGCAAAGCCACGCCACCGTGCGAATGAGCGAACCAGCCCTGCGGCTGAGCAAATAGTGGCGAAAAACATCCCAGGCAAATTTCATTTTCGGTCGTGAGAGTAAATCAGGTTTGGCCCTCGAGCAAGGACGGGCTCATCTCGCCGCACGATCTTAACTGCCAAAGACCCAGCCGGTCAGGCGACGCCAGAAGGTGGGACGACGGGTCGAGGTGATTTCGTCGATTTTTGGTGCCCAAGTCTTCAGCGCGCGCTCACGGGCGTTTTTATGAAGCTTCGGCGATTCGCGAAGATTAAAGATGAGACTTGCGCGATCGGCCTGGTCGAGATCAGGGACATACCTCAACACTTGAATGGCTTGACTGACCACTGCGGTCTGCGCCGTTCGGTCAAAACGAATAGTTTCGGCCACCTCGAAGTTAGGGTCGCCCGCGCGTGGGGCCCTGGGAACTTCGACTTCTTCTTCGACGACGAGTCCTGTGCGAGTGCCGTTGATTGGGTTCCAGTCGATGACTTGCCCATAGAAGCAAAGTTGATATTTGACGATCCGATTTTCACCATCGGTCCAGATCACCAGATCCGCGTCACCTATCGCAGATCGAAACCATCGGCTCATGAAATCCGTGCTTTCGCCGCGGACGACATCGACGGCCAAGCGCTGCAGGCTTGCCCCTAATGTCAGCGCATCAAAAACCTGGGGCAGGATCTTTTCGGTCGACTTCAATTCATGGGGCATCGGGAGTTACACTCGGTTCAGTATGTGGCACAGACAATGGGATATCCGACGGGTTAGCCAACGGCACAGCCAGTGCTGGTGGTGTAGCGGGTGGCGCAGCGGCTGGCCCAGGCGATGGCGAAACAACACTCGCCGGGGTGCGGTTTTTTGCATCGTCGCGCTTGGCCTCTTCTTCTCGAACTTGCTGGGCACTGCCTTTTAAAATAAAGGACTTCTGCAGGGCCTT
>JAYTRM010000297.1:0-3953 GCA_043746165.1 Bdellovibrionales bacterium
CAAAATTGCCCGACAGATGAATCGCACCTTGACGACGATGGGAGTTTTGCAAACCGAGCTAGTACCGGGTCCAGACGCCCAGAGCGACGAGGATCTTCGCAAATACATTATGCGCGAGTCATGGGGGCACCACGCTTCGTGCTCCAATAAAATGGGAATTGATCCGGACGGTCCTGAACAAGCGGTCGTTGACAGCCGATTTCGGGTTCACAAGACAAAGGGTCTGAGAATCGTCGACGCTTCGGTGTTTCCCAAAGTTCCTGGGCTTTTCATCGCGCTGCCGATTTATATGATTGCGGAGAAAGCCAGCCAAGTGATCACGGAAGATAATAAAAAAGATTAATTGTCCATCGAGGAGAGCGAATGAAGAAAATTGCAGCCGTCGCCGTATTAGTTACCTTTGTACTGGGTTGTACGCATTCGGCTACAACTTCAAATAGCCAGCAAGCCGGGATCGCCAATGCGCGACGAAGTCTCGCGTCGGATGACCCCAATTCCGTGCAGGCCTTGAACAATGGTCAACTCTGGGACGCTCAAGATCCATCGTTAAAGCGCGGTGACCTCACCATTTGGAAGCTCCAACAAATGGCGCAAGCAAAGAAGTATGATGAGCTGAATCGACTGTTCAATTCGGGCGTCAGTCTCAGTGCCGTTCCTGTCGGTTATGCTGCTGGAGCCGGCGCCAGGGTTCTAGATTTGCCGACCGAATTAGGCCTGACTGCCCTCGACACACTGACCGGCTCAAATTGGCGCGGCAAGATCTTTTTCAAGTCTGCCAATCCTCGCGAATCGCACGGCTTGAATCGCATTAAACAACAGTTAATTGGCTTTAGCGAACCCATAGTTCCTATGGAAGCCTTTACGACTTCATTGCTGGACCAGCATATTCTTGCGCCAGAAGTGACTTCGAATTTTGTCGTTCTTAACTACGCACATCCGAAAACTCGGCCGTACTGGCAAGAGATCGTGCTGACAGAAGTGCAAGTTTACGATGTGATGGTGGCCGTTCCCGGCAAATTCGGCCCGGTCTACGTCGGAAAAACTTGGCTCGGCCATTATGGTAAAAATGACGAATTCCACGCGTTTGAAACGAGCACGCTGATTGCCTGGTACTTCCTGGATTTCAATCAAGAAGCTCTCGTGGATCAACAGGCCAATCATTGGGATGGCGCCAAGGAAACCCTCGTTGATTTTACTCGATGACCCTTTGATCAGGAGCTAGAGTTTGAAAGAGAAAAAAGCGGCAATCATTACGGGTGCGAGTCACGGTCTTGGCGCTGCAATTTCCGCCAAATTTATTTCGCAGGGAATACGAGTCTTCGGAATTTCAAGAACTCCGCCGGAAAATCCGGCTGTTGAACACATTCAAGCTGACGTGACTATCTTTTCGCAACTCGACGAAGCGGCCGCTCGGCTCAAAAAAGAAAGTATTGGATACCTGGTCAATTCCGCTGGGGTGCTCGCGAGCGGACTTGCCATGATGGCATCACCGGATGTTACGCAGAAGGTGATTCAAGTGAATTTGTTAGGAACGATTTTCAGCTGTCAGGTTTTCTCGCGCTTGCTCGTCCGATCAGGTGGAGGCGCAATTGTCAATCTGTCATCGATTGCAACCCAACTTGGCCTTCGAGGTGAGTCAATATACATTGCGAGCAAAGCGGGTGTCGAAGGATTCACCTACGCATTTGCCCGAGAGATGGCCGACTTCAACGTCACGGTAAATTCTGTTTCACCCGGTCCGGTCGCGACTGGTTTGATCGGTGCGCTCTCTGCCGATGCGGTACAAAAAGTCGTCGAGCAGCAGATTTTCTCCAAAGGCTCGAGTTCTGAAGACGTCGCTGAAACTGTTTGGCTGCTCTGCTCGCCTGGCGCACGAAAAATTTCGGGCGAGGTGATCGCTGTCGGTGGAGTCTGAGGTTGGCCTTGCTCGTTCGTGGACCTCTGCATCAGGCCTAGGCTGCTAAGCCGAAGTCGGGTTAGATTCGAGCAGGGATCAAGATTTTCACAAGGAGTGATTCAACATGAAGTTCTGTATCGCGATCGCAGCGTTAGCATTGGGTCTGGTCGCATGTAGCAGTTCTCCGCCAAAACCTGACGGTGCGATGCTCGAGAAATATCCTCAGTGCCAACATATGAATGTGAAAATTGCTAATAAATGCATCCAGAAAAATGAAGCGGGCGACAAAGTCACGGCGGTTGAGCTCGAAAACAACGCCTACCCTGGCCAGTACCAATAAAAACGCGAGATGCTAAAAGCGCTCTCCCTGATGTCTTTTTTCATGCTCGCGGCTTGCGCGAGCGTGAGTGGGCCACTTCCTAAACTCCAACATTACACTTCAAATTCTTGTGAAGACCGCATCAAAAAATTTGAAAGCGGCGAGGTTGGCGGCGAGCTTGGTGGCGAGGTTAATGATCAGTTAGACCTATTTTCTGATCTTTACGATGGCCGATGCCTCAAAGAAACATTGTGGCTCGGACGACAAATTCGTGATCAACGTCGCGACAAATTCTATAGCGTAACGAGCGAATTTGCGGAGTTATTTTTACCCGACGGAAGCCTGAGCGACTACGTTTTAGAATCCTACGAACGCAGCTACCTCAGCATCGTTATGGCTCTCAGTTACCTCCAGCTCGGTCAGGTCAATGACGCCCAGACGGAGTTGAGGCGCAGCCAAAGTGAAGAGGTCGCAGTCCTTTATAACTTTGGTGACGACCCAGTGATCACTCTTTTGCTCGCAACTCTCTGGGATCGATTCGACACAAATGAGTCCAGACCCTACTGGCAAAAGCTGGAGAAAAATCTAGAGCTCCCGCCCGCCCTGCAGAAGGCAGCGGTATCACGCCTCGTTGAAATCGATGGCTCGGCCGGCGACAGTCATATCAACTGGGACATCTACCAGATTGGTGTTTTTCCGGAAGTCGACTGGCACCCCAACTTTCTCGGTGGATCGAGCGGCACCTTCCGTATTTTCGCGAAATCGCTGTTTCCATCGAGTTGCCAGTCGAAAACGAGCGTCGTGATCTCGACTGAATCTTGGCTGCACAAGATCGCCGCGAAGTACGATAACTCGTACCATCCGTTGTTGTTTGCAAAAAGTCTGTTGCGACTTCCTGTCGGGGTGACTTATGGGATTGTCGGAGTGTCAACTGGATTAGCCGTCGGGGTTGGTGGTTGCGCGGCTGCCGCTTCACTTAAAGATAGCGGCGGAGGACTCTGCCAAATTTCAGCCGAGGCCGCAGGATATCTTATCGGAAAATCGGCCGATCTCGTGGCCTTCACCTTGAAACCAGATCTCAGGCATTGGGCAAAGGTTCCGGCCGCCGTGCTCATCAGCCGAGAGCCACTGAATGTCGACGACCCTTGCGTCGGAACGCAAAATGCAGTGGCCGCAAGACCCATGCTCTTGAGGCCGGCTTCGTTGACCCCTGCCGGAGTCTCAGATACTGTCCCTTGATGTCGATTGAATTGCGCTACCGACCGGATATCGACGGGCTACGGGCCGTTGCCGTTCTCTCGGTCATTTTATTTCATTTAAAAAATTCGCTTGTGCCTGGTGGGTTCACCGGCGTCGACATTTTTTTTGTCATCTCAGGCTACCTCATCACCTCGATCATTTACATTGACCTTAAATCGGGCCGCTTTTCCCTCAAAGAATTTTACATCCGAAGGCTCCGGCGCATTCAGCCCGTGCTTTGGGTTGTTGTGGGGGTTACATTTGCTTTTGGTTTTATTATTTTACTTCCCTCCGATCTTGTCTTTCTCGCCAATTCGATCCGCTCGATTCTTCGGCTGACGTCGAATTTTTTCTTTGCGCAAGAAGTGGATTACTTCAACCCAGCCGCCGAAGAGTATCCACTTCTCCATACCTGGTCGCTGGCAATTGAAGAGCAGTACTACTTAATCTGGCCGTTCTTCCTGCTGATCCTTTTGAAGTCTCGCTTGAGTTTCAAAG
>JAYTRM010000298.1:0-7381 GCA_043746165.1 Bdellovibrionales bacterium
CTGGGCACCGTGTGTACATCTCAAGAGAGCTGCGCCTGCGGGGATCATGAAATACTTCGTTCGAAGCCGCGTTGGCCGGCGCCTTGGGGTTATTGATCGCCGCAAACAGAGTCCGGGCTGCGAACTCGGCCTCGGATGTGGCGCGAATGTCAGTGAGCTGGGCTTCCGTTGTATTTTGCGATGAATGCAGTTCGTACGCAAGAGCCGGCTTTTGCCTCTGCGACGAAGCAGCCCGGATGGCTTTCATAATTTCATTTTTAAAAGCTGTCTGATCGCTTCCGGCGCCCGAGCACTTTTTAGCATCAATCGCACCAGTCATGGCTTTAGGGCCTCCGGCCGACTCGCTCGCCGCTTCTGTCACTGTGAGATAAAACGACGCCGCAAGGAAGATCACAAACGTCAATACCGGCGGTGTGGATCGCTGTGAATTTCGCGGCATCGAGTCTCCCTTGTCGGTTCTCCAAAATGCAAGTTTGGGGCGCGGCCAGGCGACACGACGTGCATCTGATTCGAGCTGAAATACAACTGAGAGCGCGTTCCCTAATTCGCAGGCAGGTGTCAAAAATATAGACAGGCATCACGGGTGGCGGGAAAATTGACGTCCATCCCAGTGACCCAAGGGGCGAGTGACACGCTTTCGCTGGCAAGCGAGCGAGCAGAAATGCGAAATCCCTGGATGACGAACTTTAATTCGCTCATCCAGGAAATACCGTGCAGTCGGCTCTTAGAGTTCGGCTTGAAACGGCTCCGTGCGAGCCGAAACGGATACGCTCACCGGAGCTGGGGCTTCTGGGGCCTCAACCGATTTTCCGGCAAAGAACTTTCCGGGATTCATTAGATTTTCAGGATCCAGAGTTTGCTTAATCTTTGCCAGCATCTCGAGACCGATTGGCGAAGTTTCTTTCTCGAGCCAGGGTCGGTGTTCGACGCCGACCGCGTGGTGATGCGAAGCTGTCCCGCCGCTCGCAACGATCACGTCAGTGATCAATCTCTTGTATTTATAATACCAGCTGAGATCGCCTCTTACGGGTGAAGGATATGCGAATGTAAAGTACAGACATGCACCGTTGATGTAGGTGTGTGAGACATGACAGCCAAGGTAACCCGAGATGCCATCTTTGGCGTACTGATCGTACATCGCTTTGCGGACATTGTTGTAGAGACTGTCGACTTTATCCCAAGGCGCCGATGTCTCAGCGACGTCGGCGACGCAGCCATGGTCCATGATGAAGTCGCGAATGTAGGGCATGTCGAATTTATTTTTGGCCCAAGTATTTCCGATGCTCGTACCGAGCGGCAGGGCAGAAAACTCTTTGAGAGCAGTCTCGATTTCTTTGCGTGAGCTCGCGGCTTGAATTTTCGTTCCTTCAAAACCGATCACCAGCAAAGCGGGTTTAGTGTAGCCTTTCAGCAAAATGTACTTTTTGAACGGTGCTTCCACGAGCGTCGACAGTTTTCCTTTCTGTTCCTTTAAGTGGAAGGCGAGATTAGTTTCGTCTTCGTCCTGAAGTCGCATCATCGAAGCTTTCATCCCCGCCATTCGACACTTTTTCAAGGCGGCAGAGCCCTCTGCAAAAGTTCTGAATAAATAAGCTCGGTATTCTGCAGTGATCGCTGTTGGATGGACCTTCATGAGCGCTTCGGTAATGACGCCGAGCTGTCCTTCAGAGCCGATAAACACACTTTGAATATTCGGACCCATCGAGCTCGCCGGGAAATCTTTGGTCCAAAATGTTCCGGTTGGCGTCGCGACTTTGAGGCTGACGACCATGTCTTCTATGCGGCCGTAAGCGTCTGACTGCATTCCCGCCGAGCGCGTGGCGATCCAGCCCCCTAAGGTCGAATACTCAAACGAGTCTGGAAAATGACCAAGAGAAAAACCGCGACCTTTGAGCGAAGTCTCGACCAGAGGTCCCTTAATACCAGCTTGAAACAGCGCCGTGTTGGCGCCCTCAGTTAAAGAGAGCATGCGGTTCATGCGACGCAAATCCAAAGACAAGACGGGCCGAGTCTTTCCGGTTTCGACGTCCAGAGATCCGACGATGTTGGTGCCCCCACCAAAGGGAATTACGCAGACTTTATTTTTTGAGCAAAAAGCAAGAATCGAAACAACCTGATCGTGATTATCAGGAAGCACGACTGCATCGCAAATGGCCATGATGTTCCCAGCGCGCGCACGAGATAAATCGACGAAGCTTTTTCCCACTGAACGTAAATATCGATTGAAGACATCGACGTGAACATAGTCTTTGCCTACGATCGCTTCGAGTCCAGTCTGCACTTCTGCCGATATCTTCGACTCGGCAAAGAGCGAAGGATCAAAAACCGTGCGCTCGGTTCGGGCTCCAGGCTGCAGTTTGAGAGTATTCGCGAGCCACGTCCAAACCTTGGGACGAGTTGAATGGTCGAACTCAACTTCTGGATTTCCCCATCCGTTCCATTTCATATCTTCGCTTAAATTTCTTTTTTTCATGGAAACAAGTCCCTTTTCTTAATACAAATAAGAGTGCTACATTTTTAGAGCACTTCAGAGACAACATACACAGAGGAAATAGCAGAAATGAAGATCTTTCTCACGGGGTCAACAGGTTCACTCGGAGCGCACTTCGTGCTTCGAATTCTCCAAGAAACCGATCACAACCTGACCTGCCTCGCTCGTGCCGCATCGCAAGATATTGCCTGGGATCGCCTGCAAGATGCTGTAAACACTTATGATCCGCACTTCAAATTGAGTGATCACAAAAACCAGCTTCGGGTTGTCAATGGTGACATATCGCTTCATAATTTGGGTCTCGAAGGCGAGAATTGGGCCACAGAAGCCCTTCACACCGATATCGTCGTCCACGCGGCGGCCGATACAAGCTTGGTCAATCGCCTGACGACCGCCAAAAAAGTGAATTTGCATGGCACGATGGAAGTTATCCGTTTCGCGGAAGCAACGCCAAAGCGGCGCCTGATGCATGTTTCGACATATTCGATTTGTGGCGATCAGCTTCTGACACCCGGGTTTGTCTTCAAGGAAACTGATTGGGATGTCGGTCAAACTTTTCCGCACATGCCTTATCAACACAGCAAATTTCTCGGCGAGGGCGAAGTCCGAAAAAGCAAATGCGTGACGACCATTGTACGCCCCGGGCATGTCTTTGGCGACAGCCAAACGGGCCGATTCTTCACGCGTAACGGGCATAATGATTCACTTTTCTGGGATTTGCTGAAATCAGCTCACGACTTTAAGTGCTCGTTCGTGACCGATTTTATTTTCGATATTACGCCGGTGAACTATGTTTCAGCAGCGATGCTTTCATTTTTAACTCATGACGATTTGGGAACATTTCACCTCTGTCAAAAGGATGCTCTCAAGTTTGAAAGCATTCTCGACGTCATGATTGCGATGGGCTACGAGATCAATAAATTGTCTATAGATGACTACCGTGATCTCTTGGAAAACGGCTCTCTTCAGTGGAACGGACAGAAGTTTGAGTCGATGACAACCCAGATCGTCTCGCGCTGGTTCCGTTTAAAAGAATTATGCTTTGATAACGGCGCGCGCATCGATACCACTGCCGCTCGAGAGATTCTTGAGCCACGTGGAATCTCGGCAGCGCCCACCGACAAAGAACTACTCGGTAGCTTCTTTCGGCAAATGCACAATGAAGAAGCCGAAGAACTTAAGAAGCATTCGAAGCCAGAGGCGGCACTCTCTCGGAATCCAGTAGCGACAGATCTTCACGCCGAGGCTGAGCTCCAGTTAACGACGTGATCAAACGCTCGGACCTGCGAAAGAACCCGACCGCGTGAAGCGGTCGGTTCATCCATCCAGTTGTGATGCAATAGCCGTAAGAATGATCTCCAGAGTGGTGAAGATCGTGAACCCGCGACGGTAAAATAATATTTGATTTTTGTAAAAACCGAACAATGCCGCCAGTTTGCTCCTGATGCGCCCACTTATGAATCTGGTTAGTTAAAAAGATCAACCAGGCCCCAAAAATAAAATACACGTTCACTAACGGCGATTGCGGAGCCCAAAAGTATAAAATCAGCAGCTGCGGAATGAGAACCAGCGCCGTCGCTCCATTGGCTTCGACGAAGTCGTGCCGGGTGATGGATTTAGGGTCAACATGGTGCTCACGAAAACTTCGAATGAGAGTCGGACCCAGAATCGGCCACTTGTAGCTGCCCCAGGTATCGGCAAACCAATGAACTAATCCGGAGAGAAAATCTGCAGAAGGTGCAGCCAATAGATAGAGAATGACCCATTGGTACCAGTGCACTTCGGAAAACTGAATCCTCTGCATCTGGTAGCCGGAAAAAAGTAGAAAGGTGAAAATACTAGCGATTTCCAAAGTTCGCATCACATTCGAGTACTCAGAAAGTTCTTTTTTTTCTACACCAGCCGCCAATTTATCCCCCAAGATTGTATCCTTGTTAAAGAAGCTTAAGATCATTTTCATAAATTCCAAAGGAGTTTGTCTTGAAGACCTACAATGTCATCGGCTTTGGTCAACGGGCCGCGACTCAAGTCAAGGTGTCAGGCTGCTCAAAAATCTCGCGAAAATTCTTGGCCATTTTTGCAGCATGAACGCCATCGATCAAGCGATGATCAAAGGTCACCCCGAGGCGCACGAACTTGTAATCCTCGACCGAACCGTCGGCCGCGCGCCGAAGCCCATTCTTCATTGAGCCGATCGTGAGAATGAGGGGCACTCGGCTGTACGGAACAAGCGGCGGCAATGCAAACTCAATATCGAGAGATCCGACGTTGGATATCATAGCACTCCCGAAAGGATCCCGCGGCGCACCGATCAGCGGGGTCCATAGGTTTAAGCTGTACAACATAAATCCGAGAGCATTCAGGATCCAGCGCCACAGCGCCGTCGGAAGTAAATTGACCATTCCCTTGACCCGCTTAAAGTTGGGATCACCATCCCGCCGCGTGGTTTTGACGGAGAGATTCAATTCACGTGCAATCTCGACAATCGACTTTTGGTCAATTTGCCGGATTACGGTGCCGGTCAGATCATCGCCGCGCTGGTCAGCCGCGATCTGGAAAAATAAGTCGACCTGCTTTCGCTGGTAAATACAGCCCCAACGGACAAGTGTATTAATTTGTGGATTGGCCTTGATCGTTAAGCCCGCAGCCCGGCCAATAAAATGAGTGAGAGTCAAGCGCTCCCCACTCTTCTGACTTAATTCCTGTAAATGAGCGAGGGCGCGATCGACAGGAACTTCTAGCATCCCGTAGACGGTCGAGTCTCCAACGACCCTCCAAGTGCCGAGCGAAAGTGCCCGCCACGCTGACAGCTTTATTTTCTTCAATGCCGGGATATTTTGTTGGATAATTTTCATGTGAGAACCTCTAAGCGCATTCAGATCCTCATATTACTCGGATTCAGCTTCATTGTTCTATACATTGCAACCAATCGCTTTCATTTCATTCAGCCGTTCGAAATTCCGTTTACCGTTGCTGACCAGCTCGTGGGCTTTGATCCGAAATGGGTTTGGATCTATCTCTTGACCTATCCCTACGTCGTGCTCCCTGTTTTGCTCATCCGTAAAGAATTCGAAGTCGAGGCTTTTTCCAAAGCCTTCGTCGCGGTCTTATCTCTCAGCGCCGTTATCTTCGTCGTCTACCCGACGACGATGCTCAGACCTCTTGCCGACCCAGCAAGTTCGCTCTCCGAACTCGCACTCGAATGGCTACGCATGGCCGACACTCCTGCCAATTGCGTACCTAGCGCCCACGTCAGCCTTAGCCTGCTCGCAAGCTTTGCGCTAGCTCGAGTCACAGCGCGATGTGCGATTAAAACTGTGCTCTGGATCTTTTTCTTTGCGATTTGCTTCAGCACGATGGCCGTTAAACAACATGTTGTCATCGACGTCTTGAGCGGCGCGACCGTCGGAGTTGGCGGTATCATGGTTTTAATCCGTGCCGCTCGAAAGCCTTAATTTGGTCAACGCCCTTTCCGGGCGTTGAGCGTTGGGCGGAATTAAGCACCGTTATTGTCGCGAGGCAAGCGCTTGGTTGGAGTGTCAAGGCTGCGACGACGGAGGCGGAGGCGAACCCGGCCCGTGTCCGGCGCCTCAGACAAGTATTAAGGCGGCCAAGAATTTTATCTCATTTACCAAAGAGAGCTGGCCGCGGCTACATGGTTTCGAGAGGTCGTAACCGAAATCAAAAGCTGCTTTTAGATACGACTTCTCGGAGCCGCCAGGCTCTCAAGGCTTTTTTGCCGATTCGTCATGACCAGTTTGTTGCTGTTGCGGAGCTGGCGTTGCGCGGGTCTTCACGGGGCGACCTCTTGCGCCGGCGCCGCCGCCTCTCACGAAGGCTGGGAGAACCTGTGCTTTAGGCTCTTCTCCCATTTTTTGCCTGGCAGGTTCATGCCCACCGTCGCGTCCATCGCGACCGGCTTCGTGCCCACCCGGCGCGACTTCGTGTCCACTGTCGCGTCCATCGCGACCAGCTTCGTGTCCAACCGAAAATCCCCCATGCTCTTCGCCACCGCGACCGTGAGGAATGCCTCCTGGACGGACGTTCGGGGGAGTCGAATTCGAGTGGAATGGAACGATGACGGTGCTCCCGTTATCCAGTCTTTTTGAAGTCGACGGACCCATCGGTGCTTTTACCGAACCGGCCGGGCCTTGGACGAAGTTATAAGCATGCTCCGCACTGCCGCCGGGAATTGGGCCGACGTGACCCGCGCGTAGGTTTACCTCGCTGTGTGATTGTTGGACGACATTCATAACGACGTTGGGTTCCGTGATGACGTAGTTCGCAATATTTGTTTGAGTGACGTGTTCGCGGTTCACGACTACAAAACCATAATTGTAAGCAAAACTTCCAGAGGACGCAAAAGCAACTCTGACAGCAGGATACGAAGGGAAGCGCTCCCAATAGCCATCGTCAAAACCACCCGCCTGAACGTAAGAGTAATCTTTAAAATAAGGATACCATCCGATGTAATTGCCTTGGTCAAACCAAGTGACCACACTCGGAGAGTAATGATGGTCATCAAAAGGTAACCAAATCCAACCGTGCTGATCGTGGTGACGCCAGATTCCGTAGTGTTCTGTCATCCAGCCCCAGGAGTCGTTCGAAACCCACGTCCAGCCTGAGCGATCGCCACCTGTCGTATCGTACGACCAGTAACCATTTTGATAGGGCTGCCAGCCCTGATAGAGCTGTGAGGAAATCGGTACGAAATACGCGACGCCGTCTATGTTGACCCACTCGCCGTACTGACTCGATAAAGCTTGTTGAGGCTGCAAAACCACGACGGGCCCTGGAGGAGGAGGGGGCTGCGCAGGTCCATTGTTACTGCTGTTGTTTCCGCATGCGAAGAGCGCTAAGGAAATACTCAAGAACGCGAACCCCTGAAGC
>JAYTRM010000299.1:0-1670 GCA_043746165.1 Bdellovibrionales bacterium
CTTTTGTCCATGTTAGTTTTCTTCGATTTTGATTTTACCTACTCCGCGCGAATCGGGGACCGAGCGGGCCACGACATTAAGTCGCCACTCAGTTTCAAAGTGGTCGATGAGGTTTCTACCGAACAAAAAAGGCATGAGGTCGAGAGCAGCGTGCCGTTGGTTTTTGATTACGACACCCGAACTTTTTCAGACCTGTATGCGCAGCTCTACACTTCGTTTCGAAAAATGCGCGAGGAACTCCGTCATGTGGTGATCTCGCGTGAGGAAGTTGCGCATTTTGACCAGATAAAAAAGTTGTTCACGCTGAAACCGGAATTTGAAAGACTTCTCGGCCGCCGTGTCTCCGACCAAGATTTCGAGTGGCTGCTCAACAATCGTTTTAGAACGGGTATCGAAAACTTGGTGATGGAGTCACTCGACGGCTGGAAGCCATACAAATATACCGAAGGTGTCGATAAATTTGGAACCTCAGCGGGCAAAGAGGTTGTGGCACGCGAACTGACCCATAACGGCGGTCGTGGACGTGAGTACCTTATTCCGATTCGCGACATTCGCGATATCACGCGCAGTGATGACTTACCTGTCGCAAGGCCTTTGGCAGGCAGCAACTTCACCTCAGTTGATATGCGGCTCTACGAGGAGTTTGTAAGATCTCTCACGTTGCCGAATCTTACCTTCAATAAACAAGAAACCGAAACCCGCCGGCAAAAGGCGCGTGATGAAGTTTTGCCCCACGAGATTTCGGTTGAAAAGAATCAAGTGATCGTGCCAGAAGGATCAGTTGTTCAACCAATTCACGTCACACTTCTGCGCGAAATTGAAAACCAACGGTCGAGTCGCAACCGCAATCTGCTTGCGCTCGCCACCTCGGTCATGTTCGTGGTGATGTTGCTGGTTTTTGCATCGTTTTTGCGCCGATTTACCTTCAATCGCGTGCGCGTCCAGGTGAAAGACGTTTCAATTATGGGAACCGTGACGATTTTGATTGTCGGCCTCACAAAAATTTTCCTCTTCTTTACTGGTTCTGCTTTCTCGCAAAAATTTGGCACCGCGATTCCCGATTCGGCGTTTCTCTTTGCTGCTCCTGTCTCCGCTGGAACAATGCTCGTGGGTCTCTTGATTACTTCAGGTGAAGTGGTGTGGATTTTCACCCTCTTCCTGGCCGTAGTTTTAGGCTTGATGGTCGATCTTAAGTTTCCATTCATGCTCACGACGGTCGTCGGGAGCTTGGCTGCGGCACGCGGTGTTTACGGCTGCAAAACCCGCAATGACCTCTACCTTGCTGGTGTGCGGGCAGGACTCATCAACAGTCTGATGGTTCTCCTCGTAATCACGGTGCAGTTTTACGGTAACGAGCAGTACATGCACCAGCTCATCTGGACGGTTCCTGCAGGCCTAATCTCGGGATTGTTGGCATCGCTTGTGGCGATGATGTTGATTCCGCTCCTCGAGACAGTTTTTAATTCGACGACTGATGTGAAGCTACTTGAGCTATCAAACCTCAATCATCCGCTGATGCGCGAAATGATCGTGAAGGCTCCCGGCACGTACCATCACTCACTCGTCGTCGGTTCAATGGTTGAGGCAGCAGCCGAACAAATCGGCGGCAATCCTCTTCTCGCCAAAGTGATGAGCTACTATCACGACATTGGTAAGGTTGGTCACTCACA
>JAYTRM010000300.1:0-7462 GCA_043746165.1 Bdellovibrionales bacterium
CGTCTTGACGGCCGACACACTTCGCGATGAGATCATGAAGATCTTTCTCAGCCGGAAAACTAAAACTCGATCGATGGTCGTCGTCACCCATAATATTCAAGAAGCGGTGATCATGGCTGACAGGATTTTGGTCATGGGTTCTAACCCAGGACACATTCGAGCTGAGTTCATTAACCAACTTCCGTACCCGCGTTATCCTGATTCGGCGCCATTTACGGAACTCGTTTCAAAAATTCACGGTTTGATTACGGAAGCCTACATTCCCGATGCGGCTCTTCAGCTGTCTTCGACGAGCGCTGGCAAAGTTGCCAAACTTCCGACGGTTGAGGTTTTACCTGATATTCAAATGACCGAAATCGTTGGTCTCGTGGAAGCCGTTGCGGGTGAGGGCGGCGCGATCGACGTGTTTGTGCTCTCGACCGATATCGGCAAAGACTTTGGACACACGCTTTATCTTGTGAAGGCGGCGGAGCTCCTCAACCTCGTCGATACCCCCAAGCAGCAGGTGGTCTTGACTCGAGAAGGCCAGATGTTCACCAAAGCCGATATCAATTTGCGAAAGCGAATGCTCCACGATGCTTTCGGAAGGTTACTCATTGTCCAAAAGACCACCGAGCTTTTGAAAATGAGTGAGATTGTCAGAATTCCAGTGTCAGAGCTCAAAGAAAAAGTTAGTGAATGGCTGCCAAATGAGAATCCTGACACGATGGTTGATATTCTCATCGCCTGGGGCCGGTATGCTGAGTATTTCGGTTACAATGATAATACAAAATCAATTTATTTGGATGTTGGACAAGAAGTTTAGGTAGCGAATTCGGCGTTCGGTTTGCGCCAAAGCTCCAAGGCGAGCCGTGGCCGAATCCCAGGCATTGCCGCTTGCGCAAGAAAAATCGGAAATGCTCGTGATCTTAAGCGCGCCTGATTTGAATGCGACCTTCGCCCATTTTGATATTTTTCTCAGGAAAAAGGTGAGTGATTGTATCTGTAATTGTCGTCGCAGTGATCGGCTTAAGCAGGTAGCCATTAATTTTCAAATTCGCCGCTTCGGCGATTTTATCGCGTTCTTTGGACGATGTGACCATAACAAATGGAAGCTTTGCGGTCTTTTCAGATCTTCGAACTTCCCGGAGCAGCGCCAGTCCGTCAAGATTCGGCATCATTAAGTCCGAAAAAATTGCGCGCACTTTGAGACGGCGTTCTTCCGATAGACCTTCGAGGCCACTCAGGGCTTGTTGGCCGTCGCGATAGGATATGGTGCCAAATCCAAGTTTGTTCAAGACACCGCAGATAATCGTAAGGTTGGCTGGCGAATCGTCAACGACGATGATCCATTCAGCGGGCTCATTAGCGACGACGATCGGCTCGGTTTCGGGTGAGGCTAAGCCTGTCTTTGTTGTGTTGTCTGTGATGCCTGTGAAGAGAGCTGCGGACACTTCTTCAACTTTAAGTTTATCGGCAAAGATATCAGGTTGCTGACTGAACTTTCCCGTCTCATTTTTGGACATGAACTGTGACCTCGCGAGCATTCGGTTTGCAACGGTAGCCGATACAGTGTGTTCGACAGAATCGGCTAGGGAGTTAAGTTGAAGCGCAAATATCTCAAGATGAGGCTACCCCATCAACGATGAATTGAGGTTAAATCGAAGTGGGAGGTCCTATGGCGGCACGCCCTCCGGAAATCCAGGCGATTATCGAATCAAACTTTGCCGGAGATGACGATATCTTTGCAGTCACGACGAAAAGTTTTCTAGCTAACTTGGATCAATCTCTTAAAGAGTATCGAAGCGCCGTAAAGAGCCGTGACTGTGCGAAAATTCGTGCGGCAGCCCACCGCTTAAGCGGCGACACTTCACTTTTTCACCGCCCCGAAGTCTGCAAAGTCTTTCGCTCGATTGAGGATTCAGCAAAATCCGGCGTGGCGACTGAAAGTCAGGTGAACGACGAAGCTGAGCGCGCCCTCGAAGGTTTGAAAGCCGAACTGGTGGCTGCGCTTCAGATTTCATGATCAAGCAGGTTACTGAAATTTTGCGCGGCTGACTTGAACCTTGTTGCCGACGGGAAGTTTGACCGGTGGAGGCACTGAAATTGTTGCCGACGTCGCCGGCGTCGCCATAGAAGGCAGTGCGGACGCAGCTGAGCAGGCGGTGATGTCTTTAAAGTCAGGCGCTTTTCGCTCTCTCAGTTCCTTGGTGATTTGTGCCACGTCGACGGCTTCGACGCTGCCGATTTCGTACTGCGTGGAGGATTTGTAAACGCGAGTGGCGACGCCGACGATTTGGAAATCACTATTAACTATTGCCGTGCCGCTGCCACATCTTTCCATATCAAGGGTGCTGAAAAAAGTTTCTTTACGCTCTACGCTTTCGATGTCGAAGGCAATTTTTTTCGGCCCGAGTTCCTTGTAATATTGACTTTGTTTAAATCCCGAAGTTCTGATTCCTTGCGTGAAGAGCGCGGTCGTGCCGCCAGTCTCAATGTCCAGACGCGAGAGACAAGGAAATGAAACGGCGTGAAGTTTTTCGCCGGCGTGAGGGCTTTGGGCTCCGAGCCGCAGGCAGCTTGAAGGGCGAATGTTGATCGCGCGAAGGATGGCGAAGTCTCCGCTATGCTCGTAGCCCTCGTCGAGAAGTTCGCGGTATTCGTCTGGAAATTCTTTGGAAAAACTGGCCAGGCTTCCTGACGGAGCGAGCCAGCCGCGGCCGCCCGTCATGATGAGGTGAACATCAGCCTGGGCGCCGTTGATGGTGCCGGGACAATCCAGCCCGTCGTCGTCGAGCATCTCTTCGGCGATCGTCATCTTGTAAGTCGGTTGGCCGTGAAAGAGATCAAGCGTTGGGATTTGACCCACAAAATCTTGCACCGCCAATTCCTTCTCGACGGCGTGATGGTGCATGAGGCAACCGGCCACGCAGTGCCTCGCCGTTAAAAAGTGCCCGGTGTCAGAAATGAAAGTTCCCGTGCAATCCACGCCAGAATTAAGTCGAAAGTGAAAGCTCGCCCCGATCGTCGGAGCCATCTGATCGCGAAGTTTTGTGCTGAGCTTCTCTACCTGCACGAACATCGAAGCCGATCGATTTTCTCCCCAACCAGGAGTTGAAATCATGATCAGCATAACGGCTAGCTGTTTTGCGTATTTGCCAGTCTGTTTCGTCGCGTTTTTCATTTCACCCGAGGTGCGAAGTTGTTTCGCAGGACTCTTCGGATTTTGAATGGCGACTGTTGAGGTGGTTGAGTTGAGATTAGGTCAAACGGGGCCCAGAAATTGATTGGCGCCCCGAAAAACAGACATTGGTGGGGATTAAATTACAGACTCGACTGGGCCGCAAAGACAAGACTTCCGCCCTTAAGCTGCTGTACAACTTTATCGCGATCATCCATTGGAAACGCAAAGCATCCCCAACTGCGACCCGCTTTGATATTCTCGTCGTAAACGTAACTGGCGCCGTGAATGACGATCGCTCTTTGGCGAACATTCGAGTTGGTTGAGCTCAAGCCATCAATGCGCAATGATAAGCCGTGCTCACCGTAGTAAGTCTCAGCAGTGAGAAAGAAGCCGAGTGAGGACTCCTCTGAACCATTGGCGTTGCTAAACCGGGTGGCGAAACCCGTATTTCCCGGGTCCGAGTTCTTACCGTGCGCGACGTGCAGATTCCAGACGGCGCCCGTGTTCATGTTCACGAGGTAAAAGCGAGGTTGGCTCGAGTTTTGAGAAAAATCGGCAATCGATAAATAGTTCGGGTTTTCTATTTTGGCGAGGTTGGTGTGGTAATAACTAAGAGCCTTAGCCATAAGATCTCTTGGAACTTGAGAGTTCACGTCGACGTAGCTGTAGAGTTGATTGATTTCCTGCATGAGAGCGGGAGTGAGTGCAGGTTCGATGAAGCCAATCTGGCTGATCCGTTCGGTATTGTTCATGATATCGAGGCTCATCGGCCGAACGATCTCATGGCTGGATTCTTCTTCTTGGACGGAACTTGTGACCGGTCGTCCTGTTGTCGGTTCTGAGGTCAGCTCTGTTGTCGTTTCTGAGGCCATTGCGATACCAGATATGAAGCCTGTGAGAAGTGCGGCTCGGCTAAAGAATTTCGGAACTCTCAATAAATTCATGGACATCACCTCCTTGTGTCGTCCCAGCAGGCAGTTCGCTAAGTCGGTCGGCCTGCAAGTTGCCTAAAACTCGCTTAAAACTCGCTCTTGGATCCAAACTTAATCCTAACAAAGGAACCGGAGTGCCTAGTCCAGAGCGGCAGAGAAGGCGTGAAGTCTGTACCTAAGCATGGTGAAAACTCGGGTTTTGCGAGGCGAGACTCAACTTTGTGCTTGTGCAATTGGCGGCATTTGTGGTTAATCGCGGGCAGGTCGCTCTGACGGCAAATGCATAAAGGCATGCGCTGAAAGAATGATGAAAAGCGAACGAGATAGAATCAAATTGAATATCGGGGGGATAATGTATTTGAAACTTTTACCGCGTTCTGCATTTTTGGGTGTGGTGACGAGTCTGTCTTTAGCCAGCGTAGCGTTGCTGGGTGAAGTGAGTTTCGCAGGTCCGGATTGTTTGGACAACGATGGGGCCGTGATCCCCGTCATCAACGAACAAGTTGTCGCCTGGAAGACAAGCACTCCGAATTCCTATCGGGCTCGCGCACATATTCTTGGCAGCTTAATTCGCCACTATCCTGATCACTCGGGGCATCATCACCTCGAAGTCAGTCTCGGCGCAAATAGCCAGAGCACAATCGAAGTCATTTACAATGAAGATTTCGGAGCGATCCCAGATTATCAACCAGGCTCTGTGATTGAAGCCTGTGGCGATTATATTACCGCAATGGCGCAAGCGGGACCCTATCCCCCATCACCCGATGGCGCGATTATCCACTGGGTGCATCGGAGTCCGAACCTCAACAAACACCCATCCGGTTATCTCACGATTGATGGTGTCATTTGCGGCAACAATGCTGAGAACGCCGGCCCGAAACCTCAGTGATCAAGCTGAATTAGCCTGAGGCCGGTGGGAAGTTCACCGGGCTCTGCTTTTAGGTGCAGGAAAAGTTCTGACCCAAAACGAATGTAGCCTTTTGGATTCACGAACACCTCCGAGACCTCCGCCGATTTGATTTCGAAATGACCGGCTGCCGCTCCACTGAGTTCCACGATCGCAATTAAATATTTGCCGTCAGTCAGGCAGAGATCCTGGCCGCTGGCGTTGCGGCAGCCTTCCCGAAGCAGTTTCTTCCAAGCGCTTTTATCAATTCCATGAACCTTCTTGAAATTGAGTCCAGGGATTCCGACCGAGGAGATATTACTGACTTCAAGAGAAGGACGAACACCCATGCGGTCGGCCCAAAATGCTTCCGTGATGACCTGAAAGCTCCGCCTGTCTACTCCCGGAATTAACTGATCGCGGAAAAAGAAGCTTTTTGCATCGGCGGCCCAAGAAGTGCTCAAAATCTCAAAGCTCGCGTCATCGACCGGTTTGAGTTCTCGGCCACGATAGAAGATGTGCGAACCCAGTTTGAGATAATCGGCATTCAACTTTCGCAATTGCCCGATTGGAAATGGCTCGGTCCGAAAATAGCACCGATTTTGGTCTTCGGCGATGTCGTTGCCAAGCACTTTAAAGGTCTTGCTATCGGCTCCCCGAATTACCTTTTCTTTCCAGAAAATGAGTTCGTTAGACCCTGCAAATTCTCCGCCGATGGCGTGAAGGCTCGCGGGTGTTATTTCGAGAGTCAAGTATTCGTAAAAGATGTGTGTTTTGTCCTGAGCAAATCGCCCACGACTACAAGGCTTGCTCGGGTCGAGCTGGGCAGCTGGCGCGATCTCGACAAAACTGGCCGGATCAGCGTCGGGCATGTGAAGTGGTGACTTAGTGGCACCGTTAAATTCCCAGTTCACGAAGGCAGGATCGTGGTCAATGACGTATTTGCCTTCGCTCGGAGGGCACTGGGCATGAGCTTTCCAGTGCGCCCCAAGAATTACCAGCAATAATAGAGCTAGCCTGGGCGAGAAAATCATAGATGACCCTTGGTGATCTTGACGCCACCCCAAAGGCACTCTCTTGTTGCCTCGGATCCGGAGCCACGCCCTTGGCGCGGCTGCTGAGGATTCTGGCTCAGTTGAGCGCAGTTGCGGCGGCAGTCCCGCTGACTCGTGCGTTCAACTCGCCCGTCGATACGGCAGTCGGCGAAATTGACATCAAGGAGACCAATCTCGTTTTTCAAAATGGTCTTTCTTTTATAGGAACAAGTTGTAGAAAGATTTTGCCGGTCCCAGTGGAGACTTGAATCTTTGCAGAAGCTAAGACACTGAGCCTGGGAGTCGACATGAATGGCCGAAAATGGTTGAACCTGGCCAATCAGCCCGACTGCAATTTCACAATTACAGCCTAGTTCCGCGCAGGCCGGCTGTGCAGAACTCAAAGGACCCGTAGCGACCATCAAAAACAAGCCGGTTAAGATTGCAAACAAAGCCCGTGCGCTCCCTCGAGAAAATAAAAGTTCGGTTTCCATGAGCGCAATGTTGAGATTTCGTGACGTAATTTTCATCAATGTTCACCCTAAATTGAATCGATGCTCCTCGAAAAACACGTTGTCAATTCGAGAGCAGGAAACAATCGTAGCGCGCCGCATTTTTAATGGATGGTTTCCTCACTTCAAACCGAAACGCAATTGTAAAATCTTTCAAAAGGCCTTAGAAATTGCCGCGTCTTGGGGAAGAAATTACGCCGTTGGGCCTTCCCTAAAATCATACTTAAGTACATCTCATTGAAGGAGATTCAAACCATGTTCCGCCTCTTTTCGCTAAGCCTAGTAATTCTGTCGATGGCCTCTCTCGCTCAGGCCAAGAGCCACAGTCCGGTTGCAAGTGTTGCAGACGTTTCAAATGTTGCAAACAAATACGAGAAGGCCCGGGCAGCAGCTCTCGCTCAGTCGCAAAACGAAATGGAGATGATGGATCTTGCAACTCCTTCAGAACTCGAATCGCTGTGGGGAATTTTCCCTGGTTCAAATTCAGAAATGAATCGCGAAAATCCGTCAAATCTGTATTCCAGCCAGTACGACGTGGAAATTGACGTCAGTATCGCGTATCAGTCACTTACGATCAGCTATCCGGGTGGCAGCTATAGCACTAAAATTTCCAGCGCTCGCCGCGGTTACCACACCGTAACGGGTTGTTTCACGCATCCGCACCTTGAACTCATGCATTATTCGTCAAAGTACGAAAATTCGCCGATGCCGCACTCGATGTTCTTTTACGGTGGCTATGCGATCCATGGAACGCTCGAAGAGAGCCAACTTGGCCGCCCGGCCTCGCACGGTTGCGTGCGTGTTTCTCGCAGTGACGCTGGCTACCTTTACGGAATAGTTGAGGAGTATGGATCGGCGCATACCAGAATCTGCGTCCACTAAACCCCAATCCTGGTGGCGAAAGAGTTGCTTTGAGGTACTCCTTGGCGCTTAAG
>JAYTRM010000301.1:0-8920 GCA_043746165.1 Bdellovibrionales bacterium
CAGACCTGTGATGGCATTTCGCTCGATGCGAACTGCCTGGCCTAAGGGTCAGGTCTCTCCATGAGATTTTAACATTGCCGGGTATTTTAGTTATGATGATGGAGCTCTCACCTTAGAATCTGCAGCAAGGAGCTCCCTCACGTGAAGACGATTGGCGTCTTATTTTTTGTCGCGACTTTGTTGACCGCTGCAAGTCTTAGGGCAGCGCCTAACAATCCGGATCGAAAATCGGTTTCGATCGACTCAGATAACACAATTCGAATTTCGTATTATTTCCCTGAGTGGAATACCGATCCGAAAACCGCCGATACCGCTTCAATCATGATGCGCGAACCAAGCACCGGCCGCCTCGTGCAAATCCACCTCGTTGAAACCGAAGCCAATTCGTCGACCTTCGCGGGTCTTTTCAAAATCAAATGGCAGGATATTCAGCAATATAAAGTCGAATTCTACCGCCCGGCCCAGAGCCTTCTCGAGACCAATGAGGGAATCAAAAAAATCGCCGCCATGATCGCTTCTAAAGAAATCAGTCCGAACCCGTTCATTCTCCGTCGCGCAAAAACGGGCTTACAAACCGTCGAGATCTTTGACAACCGCAATCAGGCCGCGATGACACTTGTTTCCTACAATGCCGAAGTGCAGCTGCAGGGTTTGGAAAACCAAAGATTTCCGCCGGATAACGCCGTCGATACGGCGACGGTGACCGACAAAATGAAGTTTGAAGAGGACGCCCGCAAAATCGAAGTCGAGCGGCTCAAGCTCGAGCAGGTCGAAGCAGCGAAGCTCGCCAAGCTCCTTGCCGATGAAGGTGCGGCTGGCCCAGTCGAGCGCCAACAAAGAAAAGCCCAAGCCCAGAACATTGCGAGCCAAGCGATGGCTCTGTACAAATCTGAGAAATCTATAGAGGCAACCATTGAGTTTGATAAGGCTGTGGCGCTCGATCCTGAAAATCGTTCGTTTTACTTTCAGTACGGAGTCGCACTTTACCGGGCCGATCAGTTTACAAAGTCGATCGTCTACCTAGGACTCGCCGACGGCCCGGGCGTAAACCCTGTCGAACGGGATTTCTTTATTGGTCTCGACTATTTCCGACTCAAAAATCTGAACAAAGCAGTCGATCTGTTTAACAGCGTGGCCGCCTCCAAGGATCCCGAAATGGCGCCGCCTGCGACATTCTATAAAGGCGTCATGAACTTCGAAGACAAGAAATGGGAAGACGCTAAAGCCGCATTTCAGTCTGTTCTCGATACCACCAAGGACCCCCAGCTCGATCAACGGGCTGATCAGTATATTCAGCAGATTTTGCGTCAGCAACAGTTCGAAGCCGAGCGCGCCCGCAAGTGGCAGATCGCGGCCACCATCGGTGAACAGTACGATTCAAACGTTAACCTCAACGCCACGTCGGCCCTTTCGCAAGGTTCAGTGACGAACGCTGACGGCTTTCGCTCGCTATTTATGGAGTCGACTCAGTACCGCCCCATTTACGAAGAGGACCAAGAGTTCGCAGTGCAATTAAATTTTCTCACCATGTACACGACCAATACTTCGTTTAACTACAATCAGACCCTGCGCAACGCAGATCCCACCGTTGTCACCGCGCTCGCCCCGTGGAGCTACAAAGGCGTCCAATTCGGTAAGGGTTATCGTCTTGATCTGACGCCCGGCCTCGAAGAAATTGGCATGAGTATCGAAGACAACACTCAGAAAATGATTCTCTATTCCTATATTTTCAACATCTCGAATCTCTTCATCATGAGCGATAAATTATATTCGAATTTCAACATCGAACTCCGCCAAGATATAAATCAACTCCAATCGGTGATCGGCATCAACGACACGTCGGCATTTAAAATTAAGTTGATCAACAGTAACCTGCACTTTATCAGCGCGGATAAAACAAAGATCATCACCTCAGAAATCGATGCAACACTCAACAACGCTGCCGGACTCAACGCCACTTACAATCGCTTCGATCTGGCCTTTGGCTACATCGCACCGTTTGTTATGGGCATGAACGCGACCGCCAAACTCGGATATTTCTATCTGGATTATCCAACCAATACGAGCGGCCGGACCGATAACAGCTATACGCTCACCCTCGGCAGTAGCAAGAAGCTGAGCGACCGTTATAGCACTGGTCTTGTCGGCACTTACAACATCAACCAATCCAACGTCGATGTGTTCTCGTACTCGAAGTGGACGGCAATGCTGACTTTTTCGGCGCTTCTTGTGTTCTAGTAGCTGAAGAGATCGGTAAGGAATTTCAGCAGATCAAAGCGGTACTCGTCACGGTCTCGGTCAGCAGAAGCCGAATCTAGGAAGACCGTGAGGCAGACCCACGCAAGCCCCCCAAAGGCGATAAGGCAAAGAGCTTGATTCGTGGAGAGATGATAGAGATTAAACATATTTAGATTTTCGCACGAAACCAAGGTGCGCAGTGAACTTTGCTTAAGCGGCGTTTCACTTTGAGACGCCGACGTACTCCCGCAAACTCTGACTCAGACGCACCCGTAAGGCTCGCAAAACTTCCGGTGCGAGGTCCAGGCCCTCATGTTCGGCGATACTTAATCGCGATAGAGACTCCTCGCCGCTCTCTAATGCGAGGACGCCCTGTTGGGCGAGAAGTTTCGCCTCAAAATGCAGTCTTAAGAGCGGCAGGTCACGCGAAGTCTCTGCCGCCTTTAAAGTGTTGCCGAGCAGATTAAAGAGATCGCCAGAGTCCACTTCACCGGCTTTGACTACCACTGACACCAGTTGCACGACGTACAATGCCAGCTCGATTCGAGCGTAGTCGGAGCGTAAGCCAGGAAAACCCTGGATCAGCGAGGCTTCCTTGAGAGTGTGTAACGGTTGATCGGCGGACATCGAGCCGCTTTTATCTTGATAGAGCACATGAATGAAATGGGTCGGCTCGAGAACGCCACCGCCGAAGCGCTTTTTACTTCTCAAAGCGGACCTAGCAAACAAATTGAGTTTAGCACCCTGAGAGGTCATGCAATTGAGGATCAAATCCGATTCGCCGTAGCGAGTTTTCTTGAGAATGAAAACCCGATCTTTGACTTCCATCGCAGCGCTAGCTTCGACTCGCGAGCGAGTCGGTAACCTGGCTATCGATTTGCGGTTTTTTTCGCGTCAGGTAGAAGAAGCAGCCGAGCAGACCCCATGCAAAGCTCACCACTTGCATGGCCGTGGCCGCCGTTGGCCCGAGCTGACTGGACGGACCGAGATATATTTTGAACAGAAAGTAAAAGGCAGTCTGACCCACGCCGATGCCGGCCGGAGAAATCGGCAGAGCCAAAACCACGATCCCAACAGGCACTAAAAAGAAATAAACTTCGATTGGGAGCTGAGTGACACCCATCGCTAGCGCGATCATGTAAACAAACCCAACACAGGGAATTTGCGAGCACGCGCTGAGGAGCATGGCCTTCACAAGGGCTCCTGGCGAATTTCGGTAAAAGTGAACGCAGTCGTAAATTTGCCGGATTTTCTGTCCTCCGGGCAGACGTTCAAAAAGCAAGTGGCCGATAAAGGTTCCAAAAACTTGTTTACCGAGCCGGCGCGAAAACGACAGCGCAAAGAAAACCATAAATCCGAGAAACAATAAACTCACTGCCGCTGCTACCGATTTAAGCTGAGGGCTCGCGACGACCGCCGACCAGTTGAAAAAAAGCGCAACAAACGCCGTCACAATCATGATGAAGAAGCCGATCACACGATCCATAAAGATGCTGATCGCGCCCGCCACTTTACGATTCGGATTATCTTGTAAGACATAGTAGCCCTTGATCACGTCGCCACCGACTCCTCCAGGCATCACGAAACTAAAAAACATACCGATGAAAGAAAGAGGCAACGTATAGCGAACCGTGCTGACGAGGCCTTGCGCTCGCATCAAAAGCAGCCAGCGGTAGTTGTTGAGAAAGACCTGCATAAAAACAAGTGCGAGGCTTAGAATAATAATTTGCGGGGTGAGAAGTTGGGCAAAAGAGTTGAGGTCGAGCACGCCTTTTTTGATCATCCAGTAGATCAATCCACCGGCAAAACCAACTTTGAGAAGGGTCTGGAGCACCTTGCCCAAACCGGATTGAATGCGCGCGCGACCGCTGAAATTGGTATTGGGCGTCTCTGCCCCTTGTGAAACCTGATTTGCCATGTTACCGAAGTTCTACGCTGCTCAGGTGGATTTGCCAAACAAACAGTGCGGCCAGGGGAACAAGTTATGAAAGTCGCGATGATCGGAACAGGCTATGTTGGGCTCGTCGCAGGAGTCTGCTTCGCTGACGCAGGGCATAGCGTTATTTGCGTGGATAAAAATGACCGCAAGATCGCCCTGCTCAATGACGGCAAAGTTCCGATTCACGAACCTGGCCTTGAAGACTTGATCAAGCAAAACCGCCCACGTCTCACCTTCACGACCGAACTTAAGACTGCGGTCGAAGGCAGCGACGTGGTTTTTATTGCTGTCGAAACTCCAGAGACCGCAAATGGCAGTGCCGATCTCGGGCCGACCCTGCTTGTCGTGACCGCGATCGCGCAGGCCGCTAAAACTGACAAAGTGATTGTGCTCAAGAGCACAGTACCCGTTGGTACCGCGCAGGTGGTTCGCGAAAAACTGCGGGAGATCTCGAAACTCCAGCACGAGGTCGTCAGTAACCCCGAGTTTCTCAAAGAGGGCGCTGCGATCGAAGACTTTCTGCGCCCTGACCGCGTGATTATCGGCTGCGCTTCGCTAACTGCAGAAGCGACCATGCGCGAACTCTACGAACCCTTCGTCAAAAATGGCAATCCCATCTTAGTGATGGACAATGTCTCAGCCGAAATGACCAAGTACGCGGCCAACGCTTTTCTCTCGGTGAAAATCAGCTTCATCAACGAACTTGCGCTGCTGGCTGATCAGCTCGGCGCCGATATCAATCAAGTTCGCAAAGGTTTCACTTCCGATAAGCGTATTAACCCTGCGTTTTTCTACCCAGGCGTAGGTTTCGGCGGCAGCTGTTTTCCGAAAGACGTCAAAGCGCTCATTCACACCGGTCGCGAAAATGGCGTGCCCATGGATCTGGTCGATGCCGCCGACCGAGTCAATGACCGGCAAAAGAAAGTCGTCTTTGCTCGTATCACGAAGCACTTCGGCGACCGCAGCCAGCTCAAAGGCAAAACCATCGCAGTCTGGGGCCTCGCCTTCAAACCAAGGACAGATGATGTGCGCGAAGCTCCAGCGCTCAGCCTCATCGCAGATCTGATCGAAGCCGGAGCTATCGTTTGCGCCTACGATCCGGTCGCGATGGAGAATGCCAGAGCCGCAAGCCGCGGTGCCTTCACTTGTGCGACCACCGCCCTCGACGCCGTCTGCGGCGCCGATGCGCTGGTCATCGTGACTGAGTGGAATGAATTTCGAAGTCCGGATCTTGCGCAGCTCAAGAGTCTCATGAAATCTCCCGTGATCTTCGACGGCCGCAATATCCTCGAGCCTGCCAAAGTCCGCGCCGCAGGTTTTATTTATGATTGCATCGGGCGGCGGTCCATTGGCCAGGCGATTGGCCACCCGACCGGCCAGACCGGCCAGACCGGCCAGACCTCCGGCAAAACCAAGGAACGGACGGCACCTTGAAGCACGCTCTTGTTGCCGGCGGTGCCGGATTCATCGGAAGTCACCTTTGCGATCTCCTGCTTGACCGCGGCTACCGAGTGACGGCTCTCGACTCGCTGATCACCGGTCGTATTGAAAATTTAAAAGACGCCCAAGACCGCGGGCTCAAACTCATCGAGGCCGACATCACGAAGCCTCTTGATCTCGAAGGCGCGCTTGCGAATCACTTCGACGAGATTTACAATCTTGCGAGCCCCGCTTCTCCAGTCGATTTTTCGCGCATGCCAACTTTCATTTTGCAGACTGCGGCCATTGGTCACCGCCAACTTCTCGATCTCGCGCGCCAGCAAAAAGCACGAATCTTTTTTGCCAGCACGAGTGAGGTCTACGGCGACCCGCTTGTTCATCCGCAAAACGAAAGTTACTTCGGCAACGTGAACCCAATTGGCCATCGCAGCTGCTACGACGAGGCCAAGCGCTTTGCCGAAGCGATGACTTACGCCTACAGGCGTGAATTTGGATTGGATGTGCGCGTTGGCCGAATCTTCAACACCTATGGCCCGCGCATGCGGCCAGACGACGGGCGGATCATCCCGAATTTCTTCATGCAAGGCCTTCAGAGCCAAGCGCTCTCGGTTTACGGCGACGGTTCGCAGACCCGAAGCTTTTGCTACGTATCTGACCTAGTCGAAGCGATTTTTCTCTTAACTTCGAGCTCTGAATCCCTGCCCGTCAACATAGGTAACCCAACTGAGCACACCGTTATGCAAATCGCAAACGAGGTGAACCGGCTGACGGCAAACAAAACTGCCATTCGCTCGCTTCCACTCCCAGAAAACGATCCCAAGCAGCGTAAGCCCGACATTAGCAAAGCCTTGCGCGTGTTCGGCTGGAAGCCAAAAGTCGATTTGGCCCAAGGTCTCGAAATCTGTCATGAGTACTTCAAGCGTGAGCTCGCTCAAGCTGGTCAGATCAAAGTTCCGGTTCTCGGAGACTAGGGTCCGGCTTTTGAGCAGTCAACTGTGCAGCCCAGGTTTTCGTTGCGCAACTACAAACACATTTTGTTTAAATAATTACTGCCCGCACTTGATGAGAAGCTTGACGGTCGTACTCGTTGAGCCGTTTATTCCTGAAGTTTCAGAGCTGGTATTGACAATTTTGTAAGGTCCATGACAGATCTCATTTGCCTTTTCATAGCAAGTCTCGACAGCGCCACATGAGATCAATTGATTCTCAGTGCCATCGGGGCCGATAATCGGCTGTGCCGTGACACAACCTGATATGACAAAACAGAGAACTATAGCTAATTTTTTACCGCTCATAGGCTCGGGTTTTCCTTTCGAAGTTCCACCCGATACTCGTTCCGAAAAGTCTCGTGATCAACAACGAAGGCACGATAATCGAGATTTCCGTGGCTGATTCCGCGTAAGCCGATCTTCGCTAAAAGCCAATTTGCCTGCGCCATAATCGGAGAAAAATTGCCGATATTGAAGGGGTGGGCATTCACACCGAGGTGGATGAAATCCGAAAGTAGGTCGATCATTTCGACTCCAAGGCCTTGCTGGATCAATGACCGAATTTGCTCCATCTTGCGTCCCATTTCATCGAGAAAAAATACCAGGTCGGGATGTTTCGAAAACGTATGTCGGATAAAATTCTCGTAGACCTCAAGCAGCGGCCACAGGTCCCGGGGCAGGCCCGCGGCCGAAGCGACAATTCGTCCGGTTCGCAAGTTATGAGCTTGGATAAAGGCCACAAACTCCGCATCGGTCTTTGGCTCCTCGAGCCGTTGTTCGCGAAGCAGCGCCATGTACTTATCCCTCACGGGCCTGAGGTTTTCAGGAATAAAACCCTTGAGTTGTCTGGCAACGTCGATCTGCGCCGTCCACCCTTCTTCGTAGATTTCAGTATAGAGCTCATGACGAAATTTCCCAGGGATTGCCGAGATTTTTTGTGAAATGACTTCCGCGCGCCGGCTGAAGCCGGCATAGGTGCCGGTTTTTTCAAGTCCGCCGACGAGAATCTCGTGTTGCAGGCGCAACATCTCCGCAAATGAAGACGTTGGATTTTCAAACCACGGAACAAAGGCTTCCTGAATTCCATCGTAAAGATTTTTGAGATAATTGCTATCTGCAACCACCTCTTGGGGATCACGAACGGAGACTCGAATCCACTCAGAAGACTGGTAGGGATGGCTCATGAGCACCTCTGCCAAATTAGGCTATAGCGGGCGAAAAATCCCAGATAAGAGCGACGCACTGAGGTTCGGTCCTTAGCCCTCAAGCGCGGTGAGCTCAAGAGAGGCCTGCGCTAGCTGGCCCGCGAGGGCCGCATCAATTTCTTGGACATCAATCACGATCAGTCCGCGAACCGTTGTTTCGGCTTCCTTCTTTAGCATCCAGTCGAGAAAGCGCGGTAAATTCCAAGCGCACGGACTTGAGGTCGCGAAATTCTTCGCACTCCGTGCAGGGTATAGCTTTAACAGCAAATCAATCATGGCTGATCCGTCATGACCGGGATGAACGATCACCGCGCGATCAAACGAACGCGCCTCTTCCGTTTCGAAGTAAGTCTCAAAGCCGTCGGGAAGCCGCGCTTCAAAAGCCAAGATGCGCTGGCGCCAATCATCTTTTTCTGCTGGAGATGGCACCTTCAGTTCGTCTTCGTTGACTTTTGGGTGCCATGGTAACCGTCGTGCGACCAATGGATTCAGCTTAAATCTTTCACCGCCAAGGAGGAGCGCGCGTTCGGACGACAGAGAAATCACCCGCACGTCGTACAGTCCAGGACGAGCGAGGGGGCCCAGGCGGTGATGCGCGTGGCTCAACGAAACCAGGAAAATTTTCTTAGCGGTAAGCAAGGCACCTAGTGCCTGCAAATCCGTGAGTCGCCCTGTTACAGGATCATCTTCGACCGCGAGGACGAAGATCAGATCTATTTGGATCTTAGCGATTTGCGCGTCTAATGACTCGGGTCCATCTGTGTGAAGCCGAACGACCTCGTAGCTCTCTTCGGAAAAATCGACGGCGATTTGCTCGATGGCCGGCTCAATTCGCTCGCCGAGAATCGCAATCGTCTTTTTATAGGAGAAAAGTTGCGCAAGGCCTTGAGTGGCCTCGTAAAGTGCGTGCTGAAAGCCCGCGTAAATTTGAACCTGCAGCCGTTCATCTTGGAACGGCATCAGCCGCCTGTATTTTTCCGAAAGCTCAAGCCATGTCTCGCCGTTCGGAATATCGATCAGCACTAAATTCCCGCTTTGTGGCGCTCAGTTTCGTCGAGAACCGATACCACTCCGCCCTTGAGTTGTGGCCGATAAGCCAGGTGTTGAAT
>JAYTRM010000302.1:0-2505 GCA_043746165.1 Bdellovibrionales bacterium
GTTTTCAACGTTCGGAGGTCGAGGCGATCGAGGAATGGCCGATCGCCAATATCCGAGGAGCCCATGCCCGTCAGAAAAATCGAATCGTGGTCGACCCTAACGACCGCAAAACCATTGGGCAAGATATTGTGAATCGCTAGGCCCGGATGAGCGTATTTTTCGTCGGTCGAATGATCCCATAATAATTGTTTAGCTTGTTTAGGATCATCGGCATTGACGATGAAAGTCTTCACCCAATGTTTGTTCTCATCGTATTGCGTAAGAAATGCGAGGTTTCCCTGCTCCAACCAGTCCAGGCCGGCATAGCGCTGCTCGAGTCGAAAAATCTCTGCGGGCGCAGCTTCAAAGGGCGCTTCTGACAACATGACCTTATCGCGCGATGCGACCTTCACGTTCCAGTCGCCACCATCAAGCGCTTCCGCCCAGATCACAGTTGCGGGGCGATTCGGCCGCCACGAAAAATCCCGAGGCCCGAGCGGAACGCCGCGAACCGGCACCCGGTCTGCTAGAGGAAGATCCGCGATCAGGTGATGGCCGATCCGCGCAAGATTTGCGATATTCCAAATTTCGACTTTCTTTGGAAAACGATCAGACGTAGTGAGGTACGAATAAGGTCTTATGATCTCGGAGATGAGCAAATGAGTGCCGTCTGGAGAAGGATCCGCGTCATCATAAATTGCCGGCGTTCCAACGACCGTGACGGTTCCGCTTAACACGTTGACCAAGGCGAGTTGCGAAGTGCCGTAAAAATCAAACAGGTCTTCATCGTGCTTGTTACTGAGGGTATCGCGTCTTTCGTAGGTACTACTTTGCCCTTTCTCGCCCGAGGTCTCCTGGATGCTTGGGCCTTCCTGGGTCGAAGCCTCTATCTCCGCAGCCTTCATGGCTGACTTCGTAGCTGGTTTGGCAGCTGGTTTTGTGGCTGGTTTTGTGGCTGTTTTGGCAGCTAGTTTCGCACCCTTGGGCACCAGTTTTACCAGAAGATTTTTTTGATCGGGCATCCAGCGCATCACATCGCCCATCATTGGATTGAGTTTCACGCCCGAGATTCGCGAAATCTTCGCGGTCTTCGCATCGCCAATCCAGAGCTCGACTGCATCCTCGGTCTTGTCAGTGAACGCAAAGTGCTGGCCGTCGGCGCTCCAGTTCAAACCATCCGCGCAACTGAGTTTCGAAATATCGATGCTCTTTTGACTGTGATCGGCCAGCTGTACAAGATCGAGACTCTGAACGCATGGCGCGATTCCGTAGCCTCCCGGAGTGTCGTGCTTGCTCCGGTTTTTCGGTTCAATCCGAACGCCAGCCAGGCGCAAATAAGGAAGTGCGACGCGTTCAATCGAGGGGTATTCTTCCATCGCCACCAGCAAAATTCGATCGCGAGTTGGACTGACCAAAGGTACGGGTGGAGCAGGCGCCCGCATGATGTCGAGAATATTCTGAGGTGGTTGATTATAGGATGAGTTTTCATCCGTTTTTTTCGAGGTTGAGGCTGCACCAACGGTCGCGATTGCAATTAAGCAAAGCGATAAGCTGGCAAACTTCAATGTTCGAGTAAATCTTAGAAACATGAAATCTCCTAATTGTCTGGCAAAAGACGATGATCAGAAGAATCTCATATCTTGAGGAATTTCGGCTGGCTCCGCGCTCCAAAACTAGACCCTAGAGAAGCCAATTGACCCGTTTTTTTAAAAGTAAATAGGAGAGTCCGAGCAAGATTGACCCCAAACCAAACAGGTAAAGCCATGACGACAAGGCTGGCCCTGAGCCGTGACTTTCAAAAATCATTGCCTGAAGCGGCTGAAAAAAACGGTATGAAGGCAAAACTGAAAGGTACATACCAAGTTTTTGGGCTGTCCCTTGAGCAGTCAATTCGGCTGCATTTTGAGAAAAATCAGACAGCACCGCGGGAACTAGCAATGGCAGGTAGAAAACCAAGCCAAGAGTTCGCGCGCTCGATTGATTGCGACAAAGAAAGCCCAGAAAAATCCCAAAGGCCGAAAAGCAGTAGCTTCCGACGATTAAAAAAAGAATAAATGCCGTGAGATTCGCCGGAACATTTTGACTCAATGCCTGAAGCAGAACAACAGCTACCACAGAAAGAAATACTCCCAAAATTACCTTAGCCAGCAGCCAGTCAGTTTCATGCACGGGCGTTTGCAGCACAGTAAGCAGCACTTTCTTGTCTTTTTCATCAGCAACCTGCGCTGGCAAAATGATGAAAGCGACAAGCAGCACAAGCATTAAGATCCACGTCGGTAGAGTCTGCTTTTGCACGCTGCCTTCATGGATGGCTTTCACATCCGCAACCCAGCTGGGCTTGTTTTTCTCGACCACTTTCTGCAAATCTGACATCACCTGCAAAAAAACCAGCGTTTGCAGTGAGTCTCGCCTCAAAACGACCACCTCGACCCGATTTGCTTCGGCGCTCTCCAGAGCCGCGTCAACCTTGCCAGCCCTGAGCCAACTTTGCGCTTCGTCATCCGTCTTAGCGTGGAGTATTTCAAT
>JAYTRM010000303.1:0-11257 GCA_043746165.1 Bdellovibrionales bacterium
ATGCCATTTCGGGTCTCTTAAGTAGCGGTTTTTCTTTGAGTGTCGGCAAACTTCCTTTCACTCAGAGTCTCAGTCTGAGCCCGACCTCACTGCAAATGCAGGGAACCTGGATTCAAATCAACTGGAATTAAGTTGCGCTCGAATCTTTGCAACGACAGGCTCCATGACTCGGCATTTTTGTCAGCCTCCTCAGCCGCCGAGCGTTTCTGAATGAGAACCAATATTGATTGTGAATCATGAGATTTCGTAAGGAATCTTCAAAGACCCATTTTCATCAATTATAAAGCACGATAACTCGGTTAACTTCGGACCAATCCGAGGTTAGTTTCTTGCGCGATGCGCGAACGCGCCAAAAGACTTTTCCCTCCGGAAGGGGCTTGCTAACGGTGTAGGCGTTGATTTTAATTTTTGTGCTGTCGATGACGTGCACAAAGTCGGCATCCTGGGCCACTTGGACTTCGTAAGTTTCAGCTCCAGAAACTTTGTGCCATTTCAGATTTACAAACGAAACTGAGTCTTCGAGCGAGACCACGGAAGCGTCGCGAAGGGGCTCGGTCAGCACCGGCGAAGGCAATCCAGGAGCTGAGGTCGGCGCGCGCGCGAGGCCTGGCGGAGAAGTAAGGGGCGCAGGCGCTTGTGCGGGTGCGGCTGCAACCGGAAGTTTAACTGGAGGTGGATCGAGAATTTTTTTATAAGAATATGTCTGGACGGTGGAATAGGGACCGACCGGCTGTTTGTCGTGTCCGAGTGGCCTCACTCTGGCTTTGTATTTGGCTGTCTTTGATACCGTTATTTTATAATCAGGAGAAGGCACCTCAAAAGTTTTTGAAACTTTAAAATCTTCGTCAAGACCCCAGTCAACCTGGTAGCTCTCCGCAAATGGGTCGCGACTCCAATTGAGATCGAATTCGTGGCGGGATTGCATGAGCGTTTCGTTATCCTTGAAGTGCTCCTCGGTTGGCGGCTCGACTTTGAGTGCGGGTGGCGCGTCACTCACTTGCAAAACGCCCAGACTGGATACATCGCTGCTGGCGTCTTTGGGCCCTAAAGCTTTGACTCTCATGTACATCGGGCCCGGCTTGACTTCAGGCGGTGCATAAGTAAGTTTGCCGGCCGTTTTGATAATAGTGCTTTTGCTAAAATCGGGTTTCTTAGAGACCTCCACTTCGTAGTCATTGGCTCCTGAAACCGCGGACCACGTCAATGGCGTGACGGTGACAGAGCGAACGCCGGTTCCTGTCATCGAGACCCCTGGAGGCGCTTTGTCGAGAACATCTCGTGGCACTTCAAAGTCAATCCGTGTCTGTTTAATTTCGGGCGTAGGAAGATGGGTGATTTCTTCACCCACTGAAAAAGAGCCGCGTGTGCTCCACGGCGAATCGTTACGGTCGCGGTTGAGACCCCGAACTCGCCAGTAGTAACTGCCGACCGTCAGCGCATTAGTTTTTTCTGAGGTACGGACCGAGTGAATGTTGATCAAAGGTGATTCGAATCCTGGCGTCGAAGCCACTTGCAAGTCGAAGGTCGATGACCCAGCGTCGTCTTGCCAAGCGAGAGAAACCTCTTTGCCGGTTTCGCCAGAATCGCGGTTAAAGGTAAAGTTTTGCCGATCGTGGGGAATGACGAGAACTGGCGGAGAGTCCGGGTACGCCGTCAATGAAAAGGCCGTGCTGGGTTCGGAATCTGAAGTGTCTTTAAGATGAACGCGCCAGTGAAATTCACCTTTTGGACGCTGACCCGGTGCTAATGAGAAAGTATTGCCGTCTACGGTACTTTGTAGAATGAGTTTACCAAAGCTATCATCGCGTGAAAATTCGATGACGCTTTTGAGAGCGCGACTAGTGTCACCCGTCGGTCTCCAAACGAAGTCGATTTTTTGATCGTCTTTAAGCCAGATTGATTTTCCATTTGCGGGAGAGATCAATTTAATCCCTGTTTTGAGGATGACGGGGGCCGCTTCCGCTTTGAGATCTGCCGTTTCATCGACGTGGACGACCTGCGGAGCAGCCTCCTTATTGTGAGGGCTCAAGTTCTTAATGGCAATTTGTCCTTTGACCACGTGGATTTTTGTTTCGTGTGATCCTTCCGAACTCTCGATTCGGAATTCTGCATCGTCTCCGGCTAACTCTCGGCGTTCGCCATTTTGGCTAATGACGAGTGGTTTGTCGCCATTATTGATTTTTCCGACCATTGACCCGTATTTGAGATCGAGAAAGAGCCCGTCTTGAGTGCGGATCACAACCAGAGATTTAGGCGAGAGATGAATCGTTCCGCCTTTTTCAATTTCAATCGAGGCATCGGAGTCATCTCCCGTGAAGATGCTATCGCCTTCGTAAACTGGCTCGTGCCGCGATATTTGTGACCAAAGAAAGCCTGAGCGAATTTTTCGTCTTACGTCATTTCGGCTTTGTTTGAATTGGCCAACGGCTTCAAGCGAATGAGTGGATATGACTGACCCGTCGTCGCTGACCAGGAAATAAATGGACGAAATAAATAACCCGGCACTGATGCATAACAAGATGCCATCAATGAGCCAGCTCTGTCGTTTTTTTGCTCGGCGACGCTTCATATCTCTTTCCCCGGTCTCTTATCGAGTGTCTTGTCGCGACAGTCGACGGACCTATGTCCGGATTTAGCTGTTGATCAACCGATTCTTGGGTCGAGGGGGGCAGGTTCTGCTCGAAATCCGCCGATAGACTGGCATGGGCAAGAAAGGCATTTCACTGCGCTACAAACTCATGGCCGCGCTGGTCGTCATCCCGATCGTCGGGTTGTCCATCTTTTTGCTGATTGCAAAAAACATTTTTGAAAAAGATAAAATTGCCTACGTGTTTGACACCTCTCTATCGGTATCAAAAACTCGCGCGGCGCGCGTTGGCTCCGAAATTTCGTCGGTGGTCAGTATCGCTCAGGCCATCGTGCTCAGTTACAGGTCTGATACCAAAGACCTTTCTGAGACCGGAAATTATTACTTTGAGCGCGAAACCAAGTTCGATGCCTTTCGCATCTTTGCGTGGAATCCTGACTCTTCAAATTACAGCCCGACGGTCAATCTCAACAAACCAAGTGGACAAAAGATTCTGGCGGGTCGGGAGCAGGATCTGTTAGGTCTCGTGGACCACGCGCGCTCTATCCCGGTGATCGTCAAGGCCGCAGCACCGGGTAGCGACCGGATCTTATTGGCAGTCCGATTCGGCGACGTCGCCGATCCTCATCACATCGTAGCTGTTGTTGTTTTTGACGCCTCTGATCTCTCACAAGTCTTTACCGAGCAGGGAAGCGATGTTAGTTTTCTTTCTCGCCGCGATGATGGAATCCCGATCTTTACTTCGATCGATGCCAAATCTGCGTGGGGTGCTGATAGCGTTTTGCACGCGCTCGGAGGAAAAAAGACCCCCGAAGGTATCGAAGAATTGACCTCACCCGCTGGGGTTCACTACCTTGCATCATTTTCAGAAGTTGGGGTCGCTGATCTTATTGCCGTTTCTCTCGTTGAAAAAAAGGCGGCTTTGGCCGCGGTCGACATCCTACTGCGAAAATCTATTCTCTTTTTCATCGCGATCATTGCTTTTACGGCCATGATCGCAGTCATTGCGTCGCGAAGTTTGACATCCGCACTGACGGATTTAAGCGATGCGACTCGCAAAATCTCTGAAGGTGATTTTACGGTTCGGGTGGAAGTGAAGAGTCGCGACGAAATCGGTTCCCTGGCTGAGGGCTTTAACGCTATGGCGGGAGAAGTCGCGCGCCTGATGTCGGAAACCGCGGAAAAAGCGCGGATGGAAGCGGAGCTGGCGACCGCAAAGACCGTGCAGGATACGCTATTTCCGCAGGCCGCAGCGCGCGTCGGTCCGTTAGAAATCGCTGGCCACTACGTCCCTGCGAGCGAGTGCGGTGGAGATTGGTGGCATTATTGTGAAATTGGCGGCAAAGTTTTCATTTGGATTGGTGATGCCACGGGCCACGGAGCGCCAGCCGCGCTTCTAACGAGCGCCGCGCGCGCGGTCGCCAGCGTTTTGTCGATGGGAGAGCCTCATTCTGTTTCTGACTGCCTGATGCTTCTCAATCAAGCGATTTTTGACATTTCAAAAGGCCGCATGATGATGACCTTCTTCCTAGCGGCGGTCGACAGCGTGACGGGAGAAATGGCCTACTCGAATGCATCTCATGAGCCGCCACTTCTTCTTCACCGGGTCGAGGAAGGTACGAAAATTTCTAGAGACGATTTCATTGCTCTTAACGAAATTAATAATCCTCGGCTAGGTGAAAGAACAGATGTTACCTTCACCCAGGGTTCGATTCAGTTATATCCTGGAGACCGCTTAGTTTTCTATACCGACGGTGTCGTAGACGTAAAAAACGGAGAAGATCAGACCTTTGGGGAACGACGTTTCATGAAGGCCTTGGCGCAACAACTTGATGGCGATCGGGTTACATCGAGTGCTATCACCGGAGTCGTTGAGTCTATCGAGTCATTTCGTGCGGGATCTGCGCTTGGCGACGATGTGACGCTAATTTTGGTTCGCTACTGGCCGCAGGCCGCAGAGCAAACGCAAGATCCGACCACGACGGTTCCCGCTCGGTCTCGAGGAGCCGCCTAATGGCGATCAAGAAGAGGAAACCTCACCACAAACCCGTGATGGCAAATCTTTTTGATGTGACAAATACGATTCTAGTCGGCGAAAAGATGGGGCCTGGGCAAGTGCTCGAAAAAATTTGTAATGGAAGTTTTTCGCATATTGTTCAATCCGATAGCCTATGTTTTAAACAAGAGTTATCTGCGGCCCATTTTATGTTAAGTCGGGGCAAGCAGTTTCTCCTGAGCCCCATCGAATGTATCCTAGGTGTTGAGAAAAGCACTAGGATCACTCCGGATTTTACTAAGAAAGTTTCGCCAGATTCGCGTAAGGCCGATATCTTAAATGAATTCGGAAATTTCATGAATGAAGTGAAAGGCGTACGAACCGTCTGGGACAATGCTTTCTTATGCGCGGATGAAATTTTCACCAACGGAACAAAGAACGCTTGGCGTAAAGACGTTAAAATCTTCACCGGCCCCATCGCATTTCCAGGCGAGGTCGAGCTTTTTGCAGCCGCCGATGAAAAGCGTATGATTGTTGGCTGTCGAGATAGCTACGGCCGGCTTAACGTCCACGACGTATTGAAGCAAATCTACGATTGTTATGAAAAGGGCGTCGCTCAATCAATTCGACATGGTTTAGGGGGGGCTGGGATCGGCAGCTTCTTGATTTTTGAATCTTGTGTCAGCTATTATTTAGGAGTCGACCCTGGACACAAAACAGTAGTATGTGCATCGTTTCCCCTTGGAATCAGTCGGCGGGCAGCAGCAGGGTTAACAAAAAATATTCACGTCTTAGGAAAGGGTTCAACATGAGTCAGTTCAAATCCACATTGAAATCGGACGGAGGTGTGCTCAAGTTGGCGTTTGAAGGGATGATTGACGAAGATGTCGCCTTTCCGCAAGTAGAGTTAAAAGATTACAAAGCGATTCATCTCGATCTTCAGGGCATCAAAGCGATCAACTCCGTCGGAATTCGCGAGTGGCTAGATTGGATTCGGCCCCTGTCCGAAAAGTTGCAGATTCACCTTTTCAATTGTCCCAAGACTATTGTGTTTCAATTCAATATGGTTGAGGGATTCTTGCCGCCAAAGTCCTTAGTTGAGTCGTTCTACGTGCCTTTTTTCTGCGAGAAATGTGATCGCGAAGAAAATGTTCTGGTCAAACCGGGACGCGAAGTGACAGCCGTTGGAAATTCGATCAAAATCGATTTCGGCGGCAAACCACCAGCAAAGTGCGATAAACCGCAGTGCGAGCTGGAAATGGACGTTACCGAAGGCAAGTACTTTCAGTTTCTCAAAAGGGTCTAGCTTTCCTTGATCTTGAAGGTGCGGACGCTCTTTGCTGAGACGGTCCAGTACCGGCGAGAGCTCCTCATAAATTCGTGGCAATCTTCCGATATTTATTCATTGAACCTGGCGTCGGTCGGCCTCCAGGCCGGGGTCTAGGTCGGAGGATTTAGAATGTCAGATCCGAAAACCTCAGTAGTGGGCGCACCGGCCCCGCAAAGTGACCAAGACGAATACATCGTAGTAGTCGAAGATTCTCCGCCCAATCGTGCGATACTAGTTCTTCTGTTCAAGAAGCACGGTTTTAAAATTCTCGAGTGCGAAGACGGAAGCGTCGCATGGAAGAAAATGGATGAAAACAAAGACAAGAAAATCGTCGCCGTTATATCTGACCTGATGATGCCGAACATGGACGGTCTTGAGCTTTTGCGTCGAGTACGCAATGAAGCGGCATTTGCCAAGCTGCCATTTATCTTGGTGACCGCTGTATCGGATAAGGATTATATATTCGAAGCAAAGAATTTGCATGCAAATGGTTACATTCTAAAACCGGTGACGTATCAGAGGGTGTCGGCCAAACTCAAAGAGCTTTTCCCCGATCGAAAGTTTCCGCAAATTGCCAGTTGATAAAGTGAAAGACGAAGGCTAGTCATGGGCGCGGCAAAAAAAATTGAAACTCAGGATATCATCTCGCGTTTAGATGATTTGCCGACCTTACCGACAATCGTTTACGAACTTAGCCGCGTCATTAACGATCCGATGTCTTCGATTAACGAAGTTGAATCCATTATGCGTAATGATCCAAGCCTTACCGGTCGAGTTTTGAAACTCGCCAATTCGGCCTACTACGCTATCCCCGGTGGTGTTTCAAGCCTTCAGCGGGCTATAGGCTACATTGGCTACGACTCCATCAACCAGCTCGTACTATCTTGCAGCGTGATTAAGGCGCTCGACGCCGGAGCGAAACCTTTCTTTGAACCAGTTCAATTTTGGCGTCATTCGCTCGGTGTCGCGATGGCCGCCGAGGCAACCGCGCAATTTGTTCAGTATAAAACGCCCTCGGATCTCTTCACCTGCGGGCTGATTCACGATCTCGGAAAGATCGCACTCTTTATCATCGCTCCTGAACTGTTCGAAGAAACGATACAGCTTGCCAAAGATAAAAGGTTGACCATTTTCGAAGCGGAGCTCGAGCTCGGTTATCCGCAGCACACCGTGATTGGCCGCGAACTCGCCCAAAAGTGGAAACTGCCGACGATTATTCAGGCAAGTGCCCAGCACCATCATCAGCGTGATCTTTCACTTCGCAGTGGTGTCTCGCCTGAACTTAACCAGGTCGTCGACATCATTTTCTTTTCCAACTTGCTCGTTCAGGCCTTTCAGTTTGGTAATAGCGGCCATGGCAAAGTGTTGGGCGTGCCCAAAGATATTTTGGAGCGGTTGCATATTGATCCGAACCAGCTCAAGGAGTTGATCGCAAAAATAAAGGTCTCCATTTCAAGCGCTGAGGCTTTTCTCAAAATAATTGAGGGTTGAAAATGGGCAAGATAGATTCGGGGAATGCACCCGAGACACTGAATTTCTCTCTGTTATTTGAAACCATTGCCAATGAAGCGATCCTGGGTATCGTGGCCTTTGACGCCAAAACTGGTTCTTGCCTCTACATCAATCGTCTCGCCCGCGAAGTGCTCGAGCTTGGCTCTGATGTTTCCTTCACTTCAAACTTAAAATTGGCTGATCTTATCCCCGGGTCCGTTCGGCCGGGTTCAACTGCACTATCTGAGACGTTTCTTCTCACCGAAGGTATGAGGCAAAACGTTCTGATTAAAAAGCGCGATGGTCATTTAATTTTTGCCAATACAGGAGTGCGGCACGTGGATTCGCTCCGTGCCGACCGCATTCACCTGCTGATGTTTCAAGATGTCACCGTGCAAAGAAAGCTGCAACGCGATCTCGAAACCAAGCAGGAAGAAATTAAAGCGGCGCTAAATCAGGTGCTCGAGCAAAACAAGCAGCTCGTTGAACTCGATAGCTCCAAAGACCGCTTTATCGCTCTCACCACGCACGAGTTGCGTACGCCCCTGTCAGCGATCGTAGCTACGTCAGAAGTTCTCGTCTTGAAGTTTTATGAATCGGCGGAGCAAAAGGAAGAGTTTATCAAGACCATTCACGAACAAGGTCTGCAATTGATGGAACTGGTTAATGACATTCTTGATTATGCAAAAATCCGTGCGGGCAAGATGGAACTTTACGTCGAAGAATTTGATCTCGTACCCCTCGTTTCGAAACTTTCGTCAACATTTGACCACATGGCCCAGCAAGCCAATGTGAAGCTCACGATTCGAGGCTCTGAAAAGCTTACGGCTTTTGCAGATCAGCTGCGGCTCCGTGAGGTGATCAGCAACGTCGTTAACAACGCCATCAAGTACAATCGCGATGGTGGCACCGTGACCGTGAGTTTTGCAGCGGGCGAAAATAATATGGCGCGAATTACGGTTTCAGATACTGGCCAAGGTATTCCGGATGACAAACTTCATCACGTGTTCAATGAATTCGAAACTGTCGGCGGCGTTTCGTCCCACCACAAGGGAACAGGCCTTGGAATGCCAATTTCCAAACGCTTGACGCTGGCGATGGGCGGCGATTTGACCTTGAGTAGTGTGCCTGGGCAGGGCACATCGTTTTACCTTGACCTTCCAACGACAAGAATTTTATCGCCCGATGTTTATCGCACACGCGATACGGACTCGTTTGATTTAGTGGCTTAAAGAACTCACAGACCGATAAAATCACTATAGCCGTTTTCGGCCCAGTAATCCTTAGGGACATCATTAGTAAACTCGATGCTAGCCACCTGTTTGATGCTTTTTACGCCATACTTCACAGCCGTCATGAGGCGAAGGGGATATCCATTTTCGGCAAGGAGCGGAGCCTGGCTCATCTCATAAACGAGAAGAGTTTGCGGATGGAGTAGGCTATCCATATCCATCGAAACATAATACTCTCCGTTAAGGCTTTTTAACGAAGCATATTTATAATGCACTTCTTTGCCATCCTGGAAATGTCTGCCAATGCCCGTCTTTGAGATCAAATCAGAAAAGTGGGCGCCCTTACATTGGACGTTTTGTGACCAACCTTCGATGCATTTAAAGAGAAATGAGATTTCGCGAGCCGGAAGTTGTTTGATGTCTTCGATCGACAGGCTTTGAGTTTGAGCATGCGCCGGACTCGAAATCTCGACGCGGTACTTATCGACATCGATGTTCTCGAGCAGGCCGATATCTCCGTTGATTCGAATGGGGTTTGCTGGCGGGGTGACATGTGGCGCAAGAGCATTTTTTCGGAACGTAGCTTTGAAACCCGCGTCTGTGAGAGCAAGACTGCGGCGAAGCAACCAAGGAATCTCTCGGTCCCAAGCCATATTGTTCAACCATTCAAACATTGCGATACCGATTCCGCCCGAGAGTGCAGCTAACAATAGTGAGCGCCTCGACCGCTTCGTTAAAATTTTTTCGTCCATTTGGGTTTCTTCAAGCTTCGGCAGATCGCTCACGATTTCTCCCGGTGAATTTCTTCTTTGCGTTCTAGGCCAGAAATCATGCTCTGAAAATTTGGCCAGCCGGCACGGATAACTTGGAGAATGTGAATCACAAAAAAACCGACAAATAAAATCATGATCAAGAAGTGCTCAAGCCTTGCCGCCTGGTAGCCTCCACACAGTGCCGTCAGCCAATTAAATTGAACCGGTTTGTAAATCGCAAATCCCGTTAGCACGATGCCGATGCCCATCAACAGAACGGCGAGGTAGGTGGCGCTCTGAGCAGCATTGTATTTCGGTCTCTCAGGGAGCGGCTGCTTTCTGATTTTCAAATCGTGCAGAACGACCTGGGTCATTTCGCCAATTGTACCAGGGGTGAGGTAACGCCAATGTCCGCTGATTAGCAGGAACAAGGTGTAAACGACGCCGTTTATTAAAAATAAAAAAGCAAAGTTGAGATGCCAAGAAAGTCCAATTCCTAGGCGCGAGCCGAGTCCTAATTTTTCGAGCCAGTCGGCTTTGATAAAGTAAGCTTCACTGGACCAAGAGATCATCAGACCGGACCAAATCATGATGCACATCAACGGAAAGTTGATCCAGTGATTCCAGCGTAGCGAGACGGGATGCTTGCGGACCACTTTGACATTCATTGTAAAAACCTCAGCGCCAGATCGAACGCTCTTTTCGATCGGCACGCAGAACTTTTCGGGCTTGAGCGCTTCTGAACTTAAAAAGTTTATCACGTAGTGCTTGGTCCGAATTCGCCAGAATTCTCACCGCTAAAAGTGCTGCATTGGTGGCATTGTCTATCGCCACGGTAGCGACCGGAACGCCCCTCGGCATCTGCGCGATCGAAAGCAGGGCATCGAGCCCGTTGAGGCGAGTGACGTGCACCGGAACCCCGATCACAGGAAGCAAGGTAGCTGAGGCGATCATGCCGGGCAGGTGGGCAGCGCCACCAGCTCCGGCGATAATGACTTCAAGGCCGCGGGCTTCGGCCGAAGCAGCGTAGTCGATCATTTGGTTCGGAGTGCGGTGGGCCGAGATAATACGAAGTTCGTGACCGACGCCAAATTCGGTTAAAGTTTTTCGCGCTTCGCGCATCACTTTCAAATCTGAATCGCTACCCATGACGATGCCAACCCGAACCGTCGCCTTTTTTTTCTTAGCCATCAACAAATTCCTCCCTGAAGTTGAAAAATCAAAGATCAAAGCTCAAGCGAGCCTTTTGAGCAAGCTCGAGCGCAAGTTCCGGGGAAGATCCAAGTGCGGTGAGATGACCCATTTTTCGCCCGCGGCGATTTTCTCGTTTTCCGTACCAATGAAAAGCGGCCTCCGCCGGCAAGGTCCACTTTGGCGATGCAGATTTCGATCCGAGTAGGTTATACATCGCGAATCCGGGTTTGAGAAGTTGGGCTATCCCCAGATCTTCACCGAGGACAGCGCGGACGTGCAATGAAAATTGATCGACGCTCAAGGCCTCTAACGAATAATGTCCTGAATTGTGCACCCGCGGCGCAAGTTCGTTGACTAAAACATCATCGTCGGTGGCAAAGAGCTCGACGCCCATCACGCCAACATAGTCGAGCGACTTGAGCAACTCGAGCGTCTTTGCGATCATCGCTTTGTCCTTGGCTCGAGGCTTGATTGGGCCTTTGACCCACAGACAGCGAGAGTCTCTTTGTCGGGTTTCAACCAGCGGCAAAACTTGCGTTTGGCCCGTTTTGCTGCGCGCGAGCATGACGGCAAGTTCGCGAGAAAAGGCTATAAGTTCTTCGGCTATAAATTCGCCCTCGTCCCGAGGCAGCTGTTTTTTGATAAATGCTTTGAGTTCTGCAGCTGAGCGAACCA
>JAYTRM010000304.1:0-4488 GCA_043746165.1 Bdellovibrionales bacterium
ACGTTACGCGAGATCATCTCAAAAAAAGGTTCGCGCATGGCCTTTGGCCAACTCGAAGATCTGACCGGTTCAGTCGAAATGGTGATTTTTCCGGAGCCGTTTGCAAAATCCGAGATGCAGCTCAAGGCCGACCAGCCACTGCTCATAGGCGGAACGCTCAAAAAAGAAGGCGGGGAAGCCAAAATCCTGGTCGACCGGGTTGGTTTGCTCACGGAGATGCTCAAGAAATCAAAGGCGATGACTCTTAAGATTCAACCGTCGATGGAGCAACATCTCACTTCGCTGAGCCAGCTCCTGAATCGCCATCCTGGAAAAACGTCGATTGAGCTTGAACTTCAACTTCCAGAGCTTGAAAAATCGGTGACACTCAATATTCTAGAGCCAGACGGTGTCAATCCATCAGAAGAGTTCTTTGAAGGGCTCCAGTCGCTTTTTGGTCGCACCGATTTTGTCGAAATTCGCAGCTGAGAGGTAATGCGTGAAGCATCGTTGTTTTCTGCCTTGGGTCTTGGTCATGATGTGTTCTTTGAGGTCTTTTGCGCAATCTACTGACCTCATTACAATTAAAGCCGATGGAACTGCATCGGTTGAATCCTCGGTTGAAGCCGCGCGCGAAATTCAAAGTGAAGTGATTGCGGAAAACGTTCGCTCCCAGGTTTTGTCGATCATCGGCGAAAAGCGTTACAATAAATTCAAGACGATGATCGAGTCTCGGATCGTGAAGCAATCGGCGAAATTTATCCCGATTGTCAATCCGGGGGTGCCGGTGCATCAAGCCGACGGCGAATGGAAAATGTCGGTTGAATTCAAGCTCTCACAAGGTTCGCTTAAGAAAATGGTCCAAGCGGCCGGCTTTCTGAACGAGGACGAAGGTCCAACTTCGATCGTCCCAATGGTGGTGTTCACCGATCGCGATCGCAATGCTTCGGTGCGCTGGTGGCAGGGTGTTGCCAAAGATGAGGCCCACAAGCTCGCCTCAGACGTCGCCGGAATTTTTTACGACAAGTTTCAGATCGAGCTGTCCAGACAAAACTTTCACCTGATCAAACCGATGGGGCTCGAATTTTCGCCGATTCCCGAGGCGTTTCAGCCCGAGCATCCCTCAGCGCAAGATTTGAGCTTTATCGGGGACTTCTACCAGAGCCCGATGGTCATGACGGGGCAAGTGAGTTTTAAGAAATCAAAAGACGGCGGAGTCGCACTTGGATCTGTGCAGGTCCAGGTCGTTCAAGTGTCAGTCCAATCAGCTGGTGGCACGCAGCGCACGGTTGCGGAAGTTTCTAAACAGTTCGTATCAGATGCTGGATCTTACGAAACCCAATTGCGAAACCTCTGCGCGCTTGAATTCCCCGAGCTCGCAAAAGACCTCAGCACCCAAGTCCTCGAGGCCTGGCAGCGTGGGGTGATGAGTGGTAAACTATTGCGCCTTTCAGTTCATGGCGTTCTCACACCAAAACAGCTTTCTGGACTCCGATCGGAACTGTTACAAAATGTTCAAGAGATCAAGACGATCAAAGAGCGAATGTTCTCAAGTAGCGGATCGGTCGGGGAGTTTGATTTTGACGTCGACGTATCGGGCGATAATCTCGACGAAACCATTGAGCATCTCAAAAAAATCAGGCTTGCGTCTTTCGATGCCCAGGTAGTTGCACAAGGCACAAGCTCTCGGCATGTCGAGATGAAGGTCAAAGCCCGGTGAGGTTTGGAGAGATTGGCAGAGTCGCTACGTTCAAACTTGGGCCTAGCTTAAAGCCTGGGTGGTCCGGAACGGCATTGCTCCTGTTGTTGGCAGAGCGCGCTCCGGGATAAGATAAAGCATCATGCGATTTCAGTTAAGCCTGACCAAGATTTGTGCCGTTACGCTCACGACCTTTGGTCTCAGCGCGTGCTCGCTGCTGAGCTCGCATTCTGGGGCTAGTAGAGACAATCAGCCCGAAGTGCACGATGTTCCGCTTCAGGCACGCGACAAGGCTGATCAGAGCCCGCGCAAGAGAATCATGGTTTTACCTTTTCTCAATTCCACTGGTCGTTCGGAAAAAGTATCGGCTGCTGCACGAGACGCTTTTGTTAAGGAACTTCGCCGCACAGGTGAGTTCGTTATCGTGGCGAGTACCGACTTTCCCAAAGACATCAGCACTTACTTGAAAAATGGGAGCTACGATCTCGAGGCGATGGGCAAGATCGGTGGGGGCCTTGGGCTCGCCGTGATCATCGAAGGTACACTCGTCGAAGTCAAAGCCAAGCGCGTAGGCGACGAAGTCGGTCTTGTTCGGCAAATTCACGCCCACCTTGATGCGACCGTGCAGATCCGCGTCGTCAATACCAAAAACGCCGGAATTCTCATGAACGAAACTCGTTCGGCCTCGGCTGAAGAAACGACCACGCGAGTCGCCGAAACATCTTCGAGTGACCGTCTCCTTGAAGAGGATCCACGACTCGTCGAGGGAGCGGTGACAAAAGCGTTCCAAAGCACGATCCCGCGAATTATTCAAAACATCGACAAACTCTCCTGGGAAGGCCGAGTCGCTCTCGTCAAAGGCGACCGAGTTTACCTGAATGCGGGACGTCTGTCAGGTCTTCAGGTTGGCGATATTTTGAAAATTACCGAAGACGGCGAAGATGTTTACGATCCCGAAACGGGGTCGCTGATCGGCAAAGTTCCGGGCCGTCTCAAGGGAACGATTGAAGTCGTCAGTTATTTCGGAAAAGACGGCTCAGTCGGAATCATACACTCCGGCTCGGGCTTTCGCGAAAACGACCACGTCGAACTTTACTAGGTCGAATCGTGATTTTGATTTGTATCGATTCAAATTTAAGTATTCTGACCTCGGCAGGGCGCAAGGCCTCAACCGGCGCTTCGACGCACAAAATGTTTATTTTGCCAATAACACGATGGCCTTCAATGGCCCGACAGGAGCGGAAGGCGCGTTTTGGGACCTAGGCGCCCCGTCAGCTGATCTAGCAGGTGGCCTGACGTTCCAGAATAATATCATGGGTCAGTTAAATGGTACGGCTGTACCGTCACGTCGATTTTATTGCGGAATAGGTAATCCTAGACCGCCTCAGAATAAGACACTTGAAATTATGTATACTATAGAGTACAGTCAGGTGGTGAAGAATCCGACAAAAGTACCAGCACCACTGAAGCGCATCCACGCGGTGTTTTACGCGTCTGAATCGGGCAATGAACCTGTGAAGGAAGCTTTGCTCGAACTCGGAAGACCAACAAAGACTATCGTTGGTGAAGATGTTCGTTTTGTGGAGCTGAATTGGCGAGTCGATCGGCCCCACGTTGATCGCTTGCGATCAGGCCGCGGAGAGTTTGAAGAAACTCTTTACGAAGTTCGACACACGGTTGTCGACATTGAGTACCGCACTTTATTTTTCATTTCGGGTTCGCAAATGGTGCTGGTTCACTTTTTCAAGAAGACCAGCCAGAAAACGCCAAAGTCTGACCTCGATTTAGGTTGGGAGCGGATGAAGAAATGGATTCGTGCTGACAAAGAAAATCAGCGGAAAGTAAATAAGGAGAAGAAAAGTCATGCGCAAAAAAAGTAATCCTCATACTGGGTCGAGCTTCAGTGATTTTCTTGAGAATGAAGGGCTTGAGACCGAAGTTTCTGCACGAGCAGCAAAGAAGACATTCGTCTATCAGCTTGAAAAAAGAATGGTTGCGAAGAAGATAAATAAAAATAAAGTACGCAAAGCTCTCGGAAGCCCTACGACCACAACACGTATTTTTGATGAGGACTATACGTCGTCATCACTTGATACGATGACGAAAGCAGCCAAGGCAGTTGGCTGCGAACTTCAGATATCACTTATACCGAAGAAGCTCGCTAAGTAGTATAAAGTTTACCTGTGTCCACGTCGGCCAGAGTTATCACAAGCGGGAGTTCGGTGATCTTAAAGGGTCATCGGGCTCCCGCCCTTTTTTTGCCTTGGACAGACAAGGGTCAGTTTCCGGAAAAGAGGGCGGTGGGCTTCGTCCGAAAGGGGCTAAACCCCTCAGAAAATATTTTGCGGACAGGTGTTCGAACACCTTGTCTAAATTTTTGAAGATTGGTGGTCTGTGCAAGACTTGAACTTGCGACCTCTCCCATGTCAAGGGAACGCGCTACCAACTGCGCCAACAGACCACTAAGAAATGTGCTTCGAGATATAGAAGTTCGTGAACAAAATTGCAATTAATTTAAATGCTTAAACGCACATCTTCGCCAAGCGCTAGATGCCACGAGAGTGGGCATGTTTGTCGGCAAATCACTGATAAGCGAGGCCCACAAGGTTCTGCTTTGCCCGCCAGGACCGCTAAATTCCCACTCAGCATGAGAAAAGGTTCAAACCGAAAAAGGGTTGGCAAAAAAGGAAAAGTATATCGCAGCGCATAATCATATTTTTACAGCGGAGAAATAAGATGAAGAAGTTAGCGATCAGTTTTTTGGGTCTGATTTTAATCGCTGCGGGTCAAATTCCCCGAGGCTTGCCTCG
>JAYTRM010000305.1:0-8415 GCA_043746165.1 Bdellovibrionales bacterium
AAAGATTTAGGAATTCCTTACGAGCCTGCGCAGGTGACAGTCAGCGCGGGAACAAAATTTATTCTGTTTTCAGCTCTCCAAGCCCTCGTCGATCCCGGCGATGAAGTGATTCTCGTAGCCCCTTTTTGGGCCAGCTACACGACGATGGTTGAACTAGCCGGCGGGCTACCGCACATCGTCGTGTGCGATCAAAAGCACGATTTTAAACTGACTCCCGAACTTCTCCGCAGCGCGATCAATCCGAAAACCAAGGCACTGCTGCTCAACTCTCCCTCCAATCCAACAGGAAAAGTTTACTCGCGCGATGAGCTTAAAAAATTAGCCGAGGTTCTCCGCGAGTTTCCGCGAGTGGTGGTTCTCAGTGATGATATTTACAATCGCCTGAGTTTTGCTGAGCCTCTGGCAGCGCACATTCTCCATGTGGCGCCTGATTTGCGCGATCGTGTGATTGTTCTCAATGGTGCTTCGAAATCTTACGCGATGACGGGCTGGAGAGTGGGCTGGGCTCTGGGGCCTAAAGTCGTCATCGATGCGATGACGAGCTATCAAAGCCAGAGTGTCAGTTGCGCGACCACGATTTCGCAACATGCAGCTGTCGAGGCCGTACAAAATTCCGATGAACAAGTCGCTAAGACCGTTGAAACCTTGCGCGATCGTCGCGACGCCTTAGTCAAAGAACTGCAGAAAATTGACGGTGTTCGCGTGGCTGTTCCCGACGGCGCGTTCTACCTCTGGGTGGACGTTTCGAGATACCTCGGTCGGACGTTCAAAGGCAACGTCATGAAGACTTCGACAGAATTAGCGGCAACACTTCTCGCGGAACAAATGGTTGCCGTCGTGCCAGGAATCGAATTCGGACTAGACGGTTACCTGCGCTTAAGCTTTGCGATTGAAAAAGAAAAAGGCCGCGAGGCCGTCGAAAGAATGAAGACGTTCTTCCAGAGCCTTAAGTAATCGCAATTAGCCTGAGTTTCGAGCGGGGGGACAGTTGTTTCCCCATTTTCGTGCATTAAATTCACGGGATTTTGTTGGATCTTCACGCTTTCGCGCTCGGTGGCCAAAGGCCCAGATAGCGTGTAGAATGGCCCGCTCAAGCGAGGCCCAACATGAAATTCTTGATATTTCGCACGACCTTTCCTACGACTTTTTTGGCGACTTTTCTGACGATTTTTTTGACGACGCTCGCGCTCACTCAAGCTTCTGCCGCGGTTTTCGGAACGGATGATCGCGTTGAAGCGATCTCGCGTCCCAATCTGTTTCTGCAGACCAAGTCAACGGCGATGTGGGTTTCGAACGTCTACGTTACGCCACAGTCGGCGCCTGCAGTGGGTGTCCTCGAAACCATAAGCCTCGATTTTCCAAGCCTAGCTGAAAATCAGAATCTTTGTGCAGATGAGAAATTCGCTCACCAACCCAGCTCGCCTATCAATTGTACGGGGTTTTTGGTCGCGTCTGATTTACTTGTGACGGCGGGACATTGTTCAATTCTCGAGGGCGAAATCGCAGCTGAGGCGAATCCGTACTGCACTGATTTCAAGTGGATGTTCAACTTTGCTGCCGACGCCTTCGGACGTCTTCCCGATCTGAGCCGCTTTCCGCTGAGCGACCTGGTCGGTTGCAAAAAAGTCCTCTACGCTATTCACAACCCGATCTATCATAAGGAAACAGATTCCTACACCTACGTGAAAGACTTTTCGTTGATTCAACTCGATCGAAAAGTGATGGATCATCCGATCATTCCGATTGCAGACAAACCAGCGCCAGCCGTCGGTGATTCGATTTCACTCATCGGTTATCCGAGTGGTCTACCTGCTAAAATTGTTACAGGCAGTGTTACCGAAACTGCGGATCCGAATTTTTTCCGTGCAAATATGACTATTTTTGGCGGAAACAGCGGTAGCCCGGTATTTAACAAAAAAGGCGAAGTGATCGGTATTCTTGTCAGGCAATTTCCTGAGTCAGACTTTGTTCTCGATCCGATTAAAAATTGCAGTCGCTCTAACGTCTGCGACCGAAACGGAAAGAACTGTTTGAGCAACGAAGTTGTCGACCAACCTGGGGCGCAGATCCAGCGTATTGATCCCAAACTTATTCAATTGATTCGCGATCACTTGGCGGCAATGCGCTAAGGAGCCGTTTTAACGTCTGACCTTATCAACCAGACATGGACAATCGTCTGGCTTGCTTGCCGCTACGTGGACGTCTCGGCCTCATCTCGATACAATTGAGATAGAGACTGTTGACCGGGAGGCACGCTTTGGGTTTGTGGACTTTGCTTCAAGTGGGAATCGATCTTTTCGCGGTTCTCGGTTTATTCATGATTTTCATGCGCCTCTCGCGGCAGCCGAAAGATGATCCGCGTCTGAGTCGTGGTCTGCAGCTGCTGCAGAGTAAAATCGCGGTGCTCGAGGATCTTTCGGACCGAACTGAAAATCAAGTGAGCCAATTGACCGCAATCCTCGATCAGAAAAGCAAAGAAGTTCAGGCCAAGGTTCAACTCGCTGAGCAGCACGTTCACGAAATTCGCGTTTCGATGGAAAGAAGCCTCGACGTCGCCAAGATATTCCAAGATAAAATTCCGCACCAAGAGATTATCGAGCGCCAAAATACGATTAAGTACGTTCAAGCCGCGCGCTTGGCGCATCAGGGCCTGGGCGCTGAGGAAATCGCGGCTCAAGTTGATCTTCCCAAAGGCGAAATCGACTTCATCACCAAGGTTAACCGTGAACAATTAATGTTTAATGAAGACGGCCTTCCTTGGTGGGCCAAGCAAAACGGTGAGACCGCAGGAAAAGAATTCGATCCGAGCCAACTTCACCATCTCGAGTTCACTGAATCTGAACTGCCAGCATCCAGGGCCTCAACTGCGGAGGCGCCGGCCTCGGCAAATGACGTGGGCGCATTTACTTTGCGGGCCAAGGCCGAAATGGAAATGGCCGAGCAGCAGAGGCTGGTTGAGAGTCTGAGCCGTTTGCAATTTGAAATGAAAAGCCTTGATCAACAGTTGGGGCGCGAGTCGACGACAGTTGATCAGACACGTGATCAGACGCGTGATCTGACGCGTGATCTCTCGGATGCATTTGCTAGCCTGCGAATCGACGGTACTTCACTCAACCGGGTCGGGGCGGAATTTAAAAAAGTTTGCGACGAAGCCGATCAAGCATTGACCAACCAGACTCCGCAAGGGTTGAGCCGCATGCTGCCCTCGCTCGAGCAGATTTCGGATCTCATTCCGCAGCTTTTTCACGGGGGGCTGGGCGCAACACCGACGACACCACCTGATCTGTTCGGGACTCCGCCAGCGGCATCAGCTGCAGCGCCACCTAGAGCCGCATCGGCGGCAATGAATGCGCCAGCGGCAGTCGCTCGTGAGGCGGAGCCAGCTTCTTTAGCAATGCCAAGAGAGTCGGCTCCCACGACCGCGAAGTTTGAAGACCCCGAAGTGATTCGCCAAAGAGCTCAGGCCAAGGTGCAGAACGCCATGAATCGAGCCCGGACATCGCTAGCGCCACAAATCGGATCGTCCAATAATTTGCTGCGTGCGCGCACACTGGCAAAAAACGCAGCGGTATCGGGCCATGGTGTGAAAGGTGAACCTCTACCCAAGGCGCTGCCAGGCGAAGTCCGCAAAGTTCAATTCCCGCGAATTGATTCTGTAAAGTAGCCTCAGTCGATCGTCTCAGGTCGTTTTAGCTTGGCGAGCGGCCTGCGCGCGAGAGCTCAGAGCTGGGCTAGGCGTCCGCGCAGTTCGAGTCGCCAAGAAATTAGTAGAGTGATCACTTCGCGGATTCGCGAATAAAGCGGGTCATGTAATACCTGACCAAGTAATCAATTTTGACGGGTTGATCGTGGTAGGTCCAAACTAAATCGCCAAAGGCGCCCCACCGTGCAATCAGGAAGTCTTCTTCACCGGGCGTTGGACCGCCGTTTTCCGATGCTGCCGGAACTTGTACGAAGCCAGCGCCGACGTAATGAAAGCGAATGCCGGTCACGCCGGGTTCCCGTAGAGAAAAGATTAATTTAAAGCCATTGCGAAAGAGCATGAAGTCGGCGTTGGTGTTGGAGATGCCGTAGATTTTGATCCGGCCGACGGACGAACCCTTCAATTGATTGAAAGAGGAACTGGCTTCAACGAAAACCGATTTGAGCGTGTTGAGAAAATCGATTGATTCCGTCATTAAAATCGTCTGCGGATCAAAGCCGGAATTGAAATCGACGACGCCCGATTCTTCCATATTCTGCTCTGCGCGAACGAGTTCTTTTATCCAGGTCAACTTATCCATCGACACCACCGAACGATCATAAATTGGTTCAATTCTTGAAACCCCAAAGTCACTCAAAGCCCGCCGCAATCTAGATGCGGCATATCAATAATGTTTCAACTTTGCTTGACCTTGTCAAGAGCGGCTCAAGCGGGAGCCTGAGGCTTTGAGGTCTGGCCGCGACGGAGAGCGCGGCGGCGACCGCCCAAAGCTAGTTGGGCACGGTTTTTCCACTGTTATGAATTAGAACTCTAAGATTTTGATTTAAAATCTAGACGAAAGCCGATGGAAAATTTTATGCGATTGAGAGGGCAGAGAGACTCCCTCCACCCGCCCTTACTCTAGCTGTTACCTCGTCGCTTAAGAATTAAGTGAGCGGCCGCGAGAGTCCTCTGTGCCCGAATGATTCGGGCCAAATACCGACTCGTCATCGGTTGCGTCTTCTGGCGCGTTTTCTGGCGCCTCATCTGGTGCGCCGTTCGGACCGACCCTAGAAAAGTCCGTCGACTCGGCAAGCTGAGACCTGCGCCTGCCGATGAAGTGCACTTCCCGGGCGACGATGGATGTTGCTGTGGCCTCACTGCCGTCATCGCGCTCGTAGCTGTAACGCGAGAGATAACCTTCAACGGCGAGGGCCGAGCCCTTTTGCAGTGAAGAATGGCAAACGTCGGCAGTTTTACCCCACACCATCACTCGGTGCCAGACGGTCGTCGCCTCCTTCTCGCCGCTGTCCATGCGTTTATTGTAATGAGTCGCTAAACTCAGTTTGACGAAAGCCTTGCCGTTGCGCGAAACCTGCCGTTCAGGATCAGCTCCCAAGTAGCCCATTAGGAAAACACGATTTATTCCATTCATATTCAATGACCTCCAGCCGACGCAAGCTTGCAAATTTGCGGCACGCCCGAGAGCCACGTCATCGAAGCCTGGCTGAAAGTAAGTCCGAAACTCGGTCTAAAGACCGAAGCCAATAAACGGGAACGCGCCGATCGGATCCGAACGCGGGTCGGAGCCGTAGTAGAGCCCAACAATGAGCTGGACTGGAAGTTGGAAAAACAGCGTCGTATCAAATTTCATCTCAGCGCCCATGCCGTAGAAAAAATATCCAAGTTTCTGAGCGTCATAGCTACTGGAAGTGTAGTCGTAGGCAAATCCGTCCAAGGTCAAGGCGTCGAAGAAAAAGTCGGCGTGCAGACGGCGCAGAAAAACCGGCCACGTGCCGAAGCCTCGATAGTTATAGGCGAGGGGAAAGCGGTACTCCGCGCTGGCCGAAAGCAAATTGCGCCCGATAAACACACCCGAATTATAGCCGCGCATCACGAAACCGCGGACGCCGGGTAGCAGTTCGTAATTGGCTCCTATCGTACTGACCCCAAACGCCGAGCTGCCAAGTCGCGGGGCGATTGATGCATTGGCGAAAAGCGCAAGGACGTGGCGCTCGGGCAAAAAGCCTTTTGAAAAATACTGAGCTAAACTCATGGTGGTAACGTCGTGCTCATAGTCACTCAGGGCGCCGAGATAGCGGCGATAATCGAGAGCGACCGTTTGGCCTTTTTCAGGCGAGATCTCAAGCCCTCTCTGCTTGGCTGACGAATAGAGAAATGAAAACTCGGGACCGTTGCGACGGAGCGATTGTCCAAGAGCGTTGAGATCCGAGTAATCCCAGCCGAGTCCACCGTGCCAGTTGTTGTTTTCGGATTTCAAAAAGAAATTGCCGATCGCATTGACATCGGTGGTCTGGCGAATGAATCCGCCGCTGTAAATATATTCGTATAAGTTGTAAGCCGAGAGGGTCACTGGAACTCGCGTCGCTTGGTTTGTGTAAGCGGCGAAGCTGCTAACTGCGGTTGTCAAGGTATCGTACTCGGCCGAGAGTTGATACGAATGCGTTCCCGTCGGGTCGACGGCGCCGGTCGATGCCGAGAAATAAGAGACAAACGGGGCAATGTAAACACTCGGTACCCAGTAGTGCGGATAGAGATAAGGCCAGGGCGAGTAAGATTTCTCTTCGGTTTTAGCTGTTCCCTCAGGCTTGGTCCATTTGGGCCACTCACCTTCAATTAACGGCAAAATTTCGGGTGGTTTAACTGGAGCCGTCGACCAGGCAGCTTTGTGACTGACAAAGATTTGCGGCCCGTAAGATTGCAGGCGACTGTAGTAAAGATCGCCGGTTATGGGATCGATCTCGCCGTTCATCACTTGAGTCGAAGTGTTGGTTACGGCACGAACGTGAGTAAAAGTCGGATCCGTGAGATAAAGGTTCGAAGCGCCGCTCCTTGCAGAGACAAAGAGCAGGCCCCCGACTGTCATGCGGGGGTCGCGGGCCGGTTTGAAGTCGACAAGAACCGTCTTGGGCGCGCCGACCGCTTTGAGCTTTAAATTCGTCGAATCGGTTTCAACCTTAAGGACGCGTAAGAATTCGCGGCCATCATTTCGCTTCTCAGAGAAAACGAGCTGAGTCGGTGACATGAATTCAGGCCGCGAAATGCGAGTTTGCCACGGCGGCGCGTAAAGAATCTCGACGTCGCTTCCGTCGGGCTTTATCGACGCAAGCTGCGTGCTGCCGGGCGTGACTTGAACGAACACGATGCTTAAACCATCTTTGGCGACGACAGGCTCGCGGGCGCGCAGACCGTGAGTAAACTTGAAATCTTTTTTAGTTTCAATATCGAGCCGCCAGAGGTCTGAATATTGATAATAGTGGTCGTGAAATTCAACGCCGTCGTGAATCAGCTCGCGTGAGTTGGGCATCCAGCTCGCACGATTAAAAATCAAACCATCGGCTAGTGCCACGGGCGGCGCTTGGGGATTAAACTGTTGGGTTGTAGTGTCGCGGCGGACAATGAAGATACGACTGTCGACGTCGTGTTCTTTACCGATGAAAATTAATTTCTGACCATCGGGTGAGATGCGCGGGTCGTGACTGAAAAATCCCGGTTGTTCGAGCTCGGTTTCCTCAATTTTGCCAGCGGCAAGTATTCGGGCCTCTTGGTCGGCGATCATTTTCTCGGCCCGGTCATATGCATCTTGCAGAACGGCACGGTAACTCATGCCGAGTAAATCGACGACGGGACCGTCGATGAAGAACGGGAAGCGTCTCGAGTAACGAAGGTTGAGATCGCGAACGACGCTGATCCCTTTTGTGCGAATCATGTCGTCCCAAATCAGCGCTCCCATGAGGTACGGTCTAGAGCCGCCAGGCCAATCGGGAATCGAGGTTTCATTGATCCGCGAAATATCTTCTCGCCGTAAAGAATCATCTTCGGTAAGAGCGCGGACGATGGCGAGAAAATTTGCGGAACGCAAGCGTCCAAAGCTCGAGAGCCGGGTTTCCATTTCGACCGCGAGACCTTCGGTGTACCAACGCGGCAGCAGAATGTTCGGCCTCACAATCGAACCAAAAATGTAGCGCAAGGGCAGCGCCACTCCGGTGGCAGGCTCAAAGTTCAGCACATGCGTGTATTCGTGCGTGAGCAGCTCGAGACCCCAGTCGCCGTAATCTCCGATCGTATCGAGGATTGAAGGCAGAACGGGATACGCCTCAATCATCGGATAAGGAATTCCGGTGGCCGATCCGTTGGCGAGATCGGTCGTGTCGTCGAGAACGATGACAGTTTTGTTCGGCCAGAGGCCAAACACGGGGGCGACAGATTTGAACGCTTGTTCGGCAAATTGGGCGTACGCCGCGCCGAGTTCATGATGTGATGAGTCATAAACGATCACAAAATGTTCTGTCACAACCTCGGCCCAACGCGTGTCCGGAGAAAGTGCCTGCGCCAGCGGCATCCAAAAAAGAACTGCTAAAAAAATAGCCCTGCGGACAAGATTTGCATGACGCCAGATACGTTGTGTCAACGAACTTCCGCCTCTCGTGCGCCAGGCAAGTTGCCAGAGATTCTTCGTCGTCACGATTTCGACCCTGCTCATTTCAGATGTTGACGACATTTCATTTCCATTTCACTTTCGCGACGATTTCGCAGCGATGATCTGCGGATTTCACCAAAACTTGGGCGAGCCCGAGGCGAGATTCAGGCTCTAATTCCTCGGATAAGATCAAATCGTCTCCGCAAAGGTTTGACAAAGTCACCTCCCTTTTTAAAAATCGTCCTGTTCACAATACGACACTCAACATGAGGAGAATTAAGATGCAGTCGAC
>JAYTRM010000306.1:0-16517 GCA_043746165.1 Bdellovibrionales bacterium
AGGCTCTGCGAGCAGAAAACAAAAAATCTCATTCCTAGGCGAACGTCCTGAACACCTGCGATCTCTCACGATTTAACGCAGAACCTCTCCGAATCGCAGTCGCTGAAACTGATGGGCTAAACTTCATTTAAATTCTTCCGATAGGGACATATTAGGAATCGAAATAACGGGTAGAAGCTTTCAAGAATGGAGGGCCTGATGAAACGAAATTTATTGGTGATGACTTGTGCACTAGCTCTTTTTGCGATGTTAGCCGTTGCAGGTTGCGGATCTAACAGCTCGGCCTCGGGAACCGCCAGCGGCGTAACGTTCCCGAGCTTAAATCCATAAAAATAAGGAAGGGGTACGCATGCGAAAATCACTTTTTCTTTCAGGTCTTGCTGTAATAGCAATGCTTCTGCAAAGTCCCTCGGCTCGCGCAGATGGAAGTTCTGGCTTTTCACAAATGTTTAACGTCATCTTCGGAAATGAAGCATCCCGCGAGGTAGGTGACGGAGCGGCGTCATCTGATTGCTCAACGATTGACGATGGTGGCGGAATACTGGGCACGATCAATGGCATTTTCTGTCACCTAAAATACGACATGGGAATTACGGGGGTCGGAAGTGTGACCAAGACTTTCGGTACGATGAAAGTGCATGTCGATATCGTCAACGGGTGTACGGGAGCTGATGGCAACGGATACCTCTTTGGCGCTAAGGCCTGGGTATGTGCGGTTGCCTCGGGTAACTGTGGTGCAGTCACTGGCTACACAAGAGCAATGAGCATTTGCTTTTCGACAGATTCTGCGCTCGCAACTAATAAGGGAATCGTGATCATGGATGGCGGCGCTTTCAGCGGAGATGGTGGTACCGGTGTGATGAACATCGCTTATGACCTCGGTACATCGTCGGCGAGTCAGACTGTATTAGCGAAGATGATTTTTCACAACGCCGCTACCAATCACCTCCAGTATGGCCGAGCCGATGGCACTCGCACCGATGCCAAGCATTTGTCAGGAACCATGCTTTTCGTTGACAACATTTTGAGTTCAAGCACAGCAGGCCGATTTGCGTTCTCGGTCAACCGAGTGGCAAATACCTCCAATGCATACATGGAAGGATTTTCCGCTTCCGGAAGTGGCACTGGTTCATACAGCGCAAGCGCCGCCGGCGATACGCCGTCAACAGGTGTTTGTGTAACAAGAACGGCATCCGGAAGCGACTGGAGCTATTCTGCGACAAGCAGTGGTGCGAGCTGCGCTCCAAGTGTCACCTTTCCGACTGACAGTTTGACGGCGGTTTCTGGCTACACCGTCAATGGCTTAGCGGGAACATGGCAAGGAATGGGAGTAAATCCGTCGGCTCTTTGAACTTTTCACTTTAGGGTTGGATGGAGCGATAAACATGGCGCTCCATCCAACTATCAAGCTAACTACTTAGGCAACCCGCCTACAGCGAGGCGGCCTGCAGCGGCTAGCATTCGATTTTTGCAAAGATTCCAAGAGCTAATCGATTGCTTGAAAACATCTGGGCATGATCGCTACGTCATGACCTCTGCAAGCGGCGGCCTCTGCTCCGTCGCTTCTGCCAACTTGCGCTTTAAGATCTTACCGCTGTCTCCTTTAGGGAGCTCAGTGAGAATAGCGACGGACTTAGGAATTTTGTACTTCGCAAGGTTGCCCTCGCAGAAAGCCAGAATTTCGCGACTTGAAATTTCGCAGCCGGTTTTCAAGGCTATGAACGCTTTACCGACCTCGCCCCATTTTGCATCGGGCACGCCGATCACGGCGACTTCGCGAATCGCGGGGTGGGTGCTCAGGAAGCGCTCGACTTCGACGGGATAAACATTTTCGCCGCCACTGATGAACATGTCTTTTTTTCGGCCGGCGACGTAGTGGTAGCCCTCTGCATCTTTGCGAACTAGATCGCCGGTGTGAAACCAGCCGTTTTTAATCGCATGGCTAGTCGCCTCAGGATTTCGCCAGTAACCGGGCGTGCAAACGGGGCCGCGCAAAACTAGCTCGCCGATTTCGCCGACAGCGAGGTCGCGGTCTTCGTCGTCAACGATTCGGGTTTCGATGTAGAAGTTTGCAAAGCCGATCGAGCCGATTTTACGAATTGAATCTTGTTCGTTCAAAGAAAAAACATTGGGACCAAATTCGGTGAGGCCGTAGCCTTGGCGAATCGGGATGCCTTTGTTTTCCCACGCATGGATTAAATCAATCGGCATCGGCTCGCCGCCGACGACCGCAAACCGAATGGAACTTAAATCAACGCGCGCGAAATTCGGCGAGCGTGCCATCATTTCCATTGTGGTGGGAACGCCAAATAAAACCGTGACCTGCTCTTGTTCGCAGAGCTCGAGAATTTTTTCGGCGTCAAATTTTCTGATTAAAACTGTGCGGGCACCGCGGTGAAGAAACGGCGTGACCAATACGTTCCAGCCGCTCGTGTGAAAGAAAGGCGAAAAGGTAACCGCGACATCGCTTTGGTTTAAGTTTAAGCGCAAGCCAGTCGAGATTGAGTTCCAGTGGATCATATCGAAGGTGATCATGGCGCCTTTGGGCGCGCCCGTTGTTCCCGAAGTGTAGAGAATCATACATGGATCTTGCGACCGAGAGACCACCGCCATCGCGCTTGCGGCCGGTACCGCTGCGGCGTTGAGCAAAAATGGCCGGAGCCCCGCGCGGCCGTCAAAACTCCAAATGCCTTGCGGAAGAAAGCGCTCGCAGGCGATGGCGATAACCGAAGAATACTTCTCTTCGCGAATGATCAGCCTAGGCTCGCTGTCTTCAATGATGTGGGCAACCTCGCGACCCGTGAGTCGGAAATTGATCGGCACCAAAATCGCGCCGAGCCGATGAGTCGCGAAAAACAGAGGAATGTATTCAAGCTCGTTGCCGGCAAAAACCGCCACGCGATCGCCGGCCTCAACTCCAAATTGCGTGCTCAGGTGGAGCGCTAATTGCTGACTTAAATCATAGAGTTTTGCGTAGGAATAGCGAACTCCGGTTTCTGCATCTTGAAAGGCGATTGATTCGGGAGCGTAGAGCGCCCACTGCTTGAGCCAATCGTTTTCAAATGCAGAAAGCTTCGCCGCAGTCACGTGTCGTAACTCCACCTGAGGGCGAGAGCAGTCATCGACATCCCGCCGCCGGAGCCGAGCACAAAAACCAAGTCGTCTTTTTTAAGTTTATGTTGGCTAGCGGCATCGGCAATCGCCATAGGAATGCACGCACTGCCCGTGTAGCCGAAGCGATCCATAATGTTGTGAGCTTTCGCAAGTGGTGCCTCGAGCTTCGCCATCGTTTCAACAATGCTGCCGATGTTGATTTGCGTGAAGAAAAAGTGATTCACGTCTGAGACTTTAGCGTGAATCCGGTCGAGCAAGATATGAGTTAAGCGCGGCCAGTGAATGCTGTTGGTTTCGGGCGGAATACGCTTTACGAATTGTAACAAGTGCTTTCGATCTTCAATGGCCTGCGGGGTGATCGGAAACTTTGTTCCACCGGCGTAGATGCCCATGTAATCGTGATATTCACCCTCGGTGAAACTTTGCGAGGCCAGCACGCCGTGCCGTGGATTGCGAGCGCGTTGGATGACGGCGGCTCCTGCGCCATCGGCAAAAACGCTGCTCGTTTTGAAATCTGTCCAGTCAAAGTATTTACTCATTCCGTAAGCGCCTACCACCAGAATATTTTCGTAGCGCTCGTCGGCGCCGATGTATTTGCTCGCAATATCCGTTGCCGTCGCAAATCCTGCGCAGGCCGAATTGATATCGAAGGTGCCAGCTTTCTTGGCGCCGAGTTTGTACTGCACGACCGCCGCAGTTGAGGGAGAAATATAGTCGGGCGTATCGGTTGAAATGATGATGAGATCGAGATCAGACGGCTCAAGTCCCGCATTTTTCAAGGCCGCCTGCGCAGCTGGGACAACCAGATCGGAGGTCGCCTGCTCGTCGCTCATGAAGTGGCGAGAGAAGATGTTGCGCTGTTCACGTAGAAAAGTATCCATGTCGCGTGCGTATTTTTCGTTGAAAAATTGATTCGTGACGACACGCTCGGGAGCATACATTCCGATTCCGACAATCGTGGCCTGGTGACAGATTTCCGACATGAGATGCCTTTCTCAGCAGCGTTTAGTTTTGAAGGTCCTGGTGTGGGGTGTTTTGCTCAGGTTGTTCGTAGAGGCAAGCGTCGACGAGAGTGACGAAAAGTTCAGGATTTTCCAGATTGGTCGAGTGACCCTGGCCTTTGAGCTCTTCAAAGTGTCCGCGTGGAAGTTTGGCAGCCATGGCTTTTGAATCTTCGATTGGTAAAACCTTGTCTTGTTCACCGTGAAGCACGAGTACGGGCTGCATGATTCTCGCGAGATCAGGCAAGATATTGATGTTGCCAAGAGCTGCGGGTATGCCGGTCCAAACCTCACTGGCTACGCCGAAGGCATCGTCGACGACTTTCTGAAACAGCGGTCGCGAAGCATCGTTGCCGTAGATTGCGAAGTTTAAGACCGCGGCACAGAAACTTCGGTCTTGGCTCATCTTCGTAAATATCGCGACGGCGGATGCATCGTAGTGAATGCCGGTCGCCGACACGGGATCAAGAAGTATGGCGCGATCAAATAGTTCAGGTGCTTGAAGCAAAGCAAAGAGCGCGATCAATCCACCCGTGGAGTGTCCTACGAGAGAGACCTTACGAACGCCAAGCTGACGAAGAGCCAAAATATAGTCACCCGCGAGAACTGCGGGATGGAGCTCACTTGGGTTTGATGGTGCGGCCGTTTTTCCGCATCCGCGCCACTCGGCAAAAATCAACTTTCCCTTTGGGGCGTGAGATCCGAACGCCTTTGCGTGATCTTTCCAGATGTTGAGAGAAGGCTCCCACCAGGTGTTTGATGCCAAATGAACATGAATGAAAAGAGTGTCGACGGGCACGAGGCCCTCGTGTAGTTCGACATTCATCTCCAACCCATTGGAGAGCTTCAACAGACTAGTCCCCCGTCGACGCTGAGAACCGCACCGTTGATATAGCCGGCCTCATCGCTCGAGAGAAACAAGCAGGCGTTGGCGATATCTGATGGCTTAGCCATACGACCTGTCGGAATTTTCTCGTCAATTGCCTTGCGCGCTTCTGCAGGCATCGCTTCGACCATTGGAGTTAAGGTGAATCCGGGAGCAATTGCGTTAGAGGTGAAGCCTTTGCGCGCGAGTTCGCGAGCCCAGGTCTTGGTCATTCCGATGACTCCGGCTTTGGCGGCAACGTAGTTGGTCTGCCCAAAGTTTCCGTACAGAGCCACGACACTCGAAATACTGATGATCCTTTTATTGACGGAGTCCGCTTTAAAACTCGAAGTCAGTGCTTTGGTCACGTAAAAAACACCAGACAAATTGGTCTGAATGACCGCTTCGAAATCTTCGGAAGTCATTTTCGCGAAACTTTTATCCCGCGTGATGCCAGCGTTATTAATCAAAATATCGATGGGGCCAGGCAGAGCTTTCGCCGCCGCTTCACAGGACGCCATTTTTGAAACGTCAACTTGCTGAAAGTTCAAGTGACTGGAAAAAGCCGCCAGATCCTTTTTTGCCGACTCGAGCACCTCAGCCGAGTAATCCCAGATATTCACGGTCGCCGCACCGGCTTCGAGAAACTGCCGGGCAATTTGCAGCCCAATACCACGACCACCACCCGTCACCACAACACTCTTACCGCTGAAGTCAAATTTGATATTCATAGTTCGCGTATAGACTTTATTCGAGCGAGCGGTCAAGCCGCAGCATTGCTGCAATTATTTTCATCAACGCCAAATGTGAACCTATTGATCCTCGCGGAATTGCTGGTGAAGAACAGAGCTTTTACTCCATCGTCACGCGTTAAAACTGCAGCAATCATGACTCGGCCGCCGCGATTCAAGAGTCGCGTGAGCACGCCCCGATCTTGTCTTGGATCTTATCTTAGATCTTATCTTAGATCTTGTTTGGCGATGGTTGTAGTGAATTCACATTGCTTTGAATTTGCTCGACTAGGTTTTTAAGAGAAACCGTTCCAGAGCTTGCTGGACTAAGTAACGGTCCCTCTCGAGCCGAAGACCGATCTTTGCTAAGACTACGCTAAGAGGAAAAGTAACCCCTTGAAACAACTTGCCTCATTGACACGAAAGTGAGAAAAAAGAAGATCTGATATTAACTTTTCCTAACCGCTTGCCCTCTGGGCTGCAGAGTCGTCGAGCGGATGCATTATCACTCCGGGGGAGTTCGACATGAGCTCTGATCAAAATGATTTCAACAAAGCTGGGCTGATCACCTTTATATTGAGTCTTGTGGTTTCATTAGGCGTGATGACTTACGCTGTCGTTCTCGCCAACAAGATTGACCTTAAAGAGGTCGCTGATGTGACTGCGGGAGCCGGGGCGGCGCAGACTCAAGCCGCTGCTGCCGCCGCTGATTCTGGCCCGATCGATATCGCATCGGTAAAAGATCCGTGGGTCTCATCGCCGTTGATGATTTCGCGAGGCCACCAATTGTTTGTGCAGAACTGCCAAATGTGTCACGGAGCCGAAGGTAAAGGGGATGGCCCCGCCGGCATGGCGCTCAATCCGAAACCGCGAAATTTCGTCGAAGGAAAATGGAAAAAAGGCGGCACACGCTTAGGTCTGATGGGCGTTCTTTACTCAGGACTTCCTCCGAGCTCGATGCAATCTTATAAGCATTTGCCCGTCAGTGATCGTTGGGCGCTTGTGCACTTTGTTCGCTCGATCACTCAAAACTTAGTTAAGGATGACGATGCCGAGGTCGCGGCCAAAGCACCTTCATTGAATTAAAAAATGAAATTTTCAAACTTGATGGACAGCAAAATTGAAGTTTCGAGACGGGCAGGAGCCGGCGCCAGAGGTACAGCCATGTCGCGTTTCTTGGCCGTGGTCTGTCTTGGCACGACGCTGCTGATGGCATCGAGTTTTGCTTGGGCTGTCGAGGGTTTTGATGGCCGCGAAGAGGGCTCGCAAAACGATCGCCCGAAAGCCATCGAAAACGTCGGTGTCAACGAGCATCTTGGCAGCAGCGTCGACATGGACCTCACGTTTCGCGATGAAACCGGCAAAACGGTCGCACTCTCTCATTTCACTGAAGGTGATAAGCCGGTTCTTCTGAGTCTTGCCTACTATGGTTGCCCGGGCCTCTGTAATTTCCACCTCAATGGATTAAAAGATGCCTTCAAACAAATGAAAGCTCCGCTCGGGCGCGAGTTTCAAATGGTCGTCGTCAGCATTGAACCGAAAGAGACTCCCGAGCTTGCCGCGCGCAAGCGCGACGCCTACATCGAAGCTTACGGTCGTCCTGAAGGCGCTGCCGGTTGGCACTTCCTTGTCGGCGATGAAAAAAATGTTCACAAATTGGCCGAACAAGTTGGTTTTCGCTATGAGTGGGATAAAGAATCCAATCAATGGGCCCACGCTTCTGCGGCCTACGTTTTGACTCCTGACGGCCGACTCTCCCGCTATTTTTACGGGATTACGTTCAATCCGAAAGACCTGCGCTTGTCTTTGATCGAAGCATCCAACGGCACGATCGGCACGATCGTGGATAAATTGGTGCTCTTTTGTTTTCATTATGATCCCAAGGCTAGCAAGTACACTGTTGCCGCGTTCAACGTTATGCGCGCGGGCGGCGGTCTTGCCGTTGTCGTCATGGCGGGGTTTATGATCCCGTTTTGGTGGCGCAGCCGAAAAGAATCGCAAGGAGAGACTTAAGTATGTGGTGGAACTCCGTCGCATCCGCAGCACCAAGCTATATGCCGCCCGAAGGAACCGCGATCGCAGTTCAGTACGACGCGTTGTATGAGTTCCTCCTCATCGCCAGCTTTATTTCGACCGTTTTAGTCGTCGGCGGAATGGTGGCGTTCATTATCAAGTATCGACGTCGCAGCGGCAGCGACAAGACGGCCTACGTCACCCACAATCACTTCCTTGAGTTTCTGTGGAGTTTTATTCCGTTTTGCATTTTCATGTTTGTCTTTGCATGGGGCTGGCTCGTTTATCACCGCATGCGGACTTTCCCTGATAACGCCCTCGAAGTTCACGTGGTCGGCAAAAAATGGGATTGGCGCTTCATCTACAAGAACGGCAAAGAAGTCGTATCTTCGTTGAATGATAAGAACGAAAAAGTTCCGGCCGAAATGGTCGTGCCGGTTGGTCGCCCCGTGAAGTTGATCATGTCATCGGAACGGATCAGTCCTGACATCCCTCAAAACGATGCTCCTACGGATCGTGCGGTCATTCACAGCTTCTACATTCCGGCCTTCAGGATTAAGCAAGACGTGGTGCCGGGCCGTTATTCGGCAGAGTGGTTTCAAGCAGATAAGCTCGGTGAATTCTGGGTCTTCTGCGCGGAATTCTGCGGCGCGAGCCACTGGGACATGCGAGCCAAAATCAAAGTCGTTTCAAACGAAGACTTCGAACGTTGGATCGCCTCTGAGGGCGGCGCTTCGCTGTCTCTTGCCGATCAGGGTAAAGCGATCTATTCGCAAAAGGCCTGTATCGGCTGTCACACTCTTGATGGCAGCAACTCGGTGGGCCCCACCTGGAAAGGTATTTGGGGAGAGATGGTCGACACCGACAAGGGCAGAGTCAAAATCGACGAAGCTTATATTCGCGAGTCGATTCTTGAGCCCAATGCAAAAATTGTAAAAGGCTTTCAACCGAATCTCATGCCTTCGTTCGCCGGTCAGCTGACGGACGATCAAATCAGGGCCGTCATCGAATTCATTAAGACGGTAAAGTGAGGAAGATCTAATGGCGCAAGAACATGGTCAAACAGCCGCACATGGCGATAACTACCTCAATTATTCCAAGGGATTGTGGTCTTGGCTGACAACCCTGGATCACAAGCGCATCGGCATCATGTATTTCATCACGGTGATGTCGTTCTTTTTCATCGGCGGAATTTTTGCGCTCCTGATTCGTACCGAATTATTTTCAGTCGGACCTACGATCATGGACAGCGTTCAGTACACGAAGGCGATGACCTATCACGGCGCCATTATGGTGTTCTTGGTCATCATCCCGGGAATTCCAGCGTTTATGGGTAACTTCTTTTTGCCGATTCACATCGGCGCAAAGGACGTCGCCTTTCCGCGCTTGAACTTGCTGAGTTGGTATTGCCTTTTGGGCGCCGCAGGGCTGGCGATCTGGTCCGTGTTCTTGGGCGGTGCCGACACGGGCTGGACGTTCTACACTCCTTACTCAATTAGTCTCAAGCCAGCCGTTCTCGCGATGGCAATGGCTGTCTTTGTCGGCGGATTTTCCTCCATCCTGACGGGCTTAAATTTCGTTGTGACCGTGCACAAGCTGCGTTGCCCTGGCATGACAATGAACCGCATTCCGCTCTTCGTTTGGGCGATCTACTCTACGGCGCTTTTACAAGTTCTCGCTACTCCGGTGCTTGCGATCACGGTGCTACTCTTGGCGATGGAAAATATTTTCCGTATCGGCTTCTTTGATCCGGCGCTCGGCGGCGACCCCGTTCTCTTTCAGCACTTTTTCTGGTTCTACTCTCACCCGGCTGTTTACATCATGATCTTGCCGGCCTTTGGCATCATCTCCGAACTCATCGCGACCTTCTCGCGCAAGACGATTTTCGGCTATACGGCGATCGCCTACTCATCGGTCGCGATTGCTGCGGTGAGCTTCTTCGTTTGGGGCCATCACATGTTCGTTTCCGGTCAGTCTGAAGTGGCCGGCATCGTGTTCTCGTTCCTGACAATGCTGGTCGGAGTGCCGACCGCGATCAAACTTTTCAACTGGGTGGCGACGCTGCACAAAGCTTCGATCAACTTGTCGGCGCCGATGCTCTTTGCCCTCGGCTTCATGTTTCTGTTTACGATCGGTGGCGTGACCGGAATCGTGCTCGCTGTTGTGGGCGTCGATGTCCACTTCCATGACACCTATTTCGTGGTGGCTCACTTTCATTATGTGATGGTCGGCGGAACGCTGATGGCGATCATGGGCGGTCTGTACTACTGGTTCCCAAAAATGTTCGGCAAGATGACAAACGATATGATGGGACAGATTTCGTTCTTCTTTATCTTCGTGGGCTTTAACGTGACCTTCTTCCCGCAGTTTGCGCTCGGTCAAAAAGGCATGGCTCGTCGGTACTTCGATTACCTGCCCGAGTTTCAGACTCTGAACCGAATTTCGACGGTCGGGGCATACCTTATCGGTTTTGGTTTCTTGGTCGGCCTCGTTTGCGTGATTCACGGCCTCTTGTACGGAAAAAAAGCCGGCGCCAATCCGTGGGGTGGAAAGACCCTAGAGTGGACAACGGCTTCGCCCCCGCCCCACGATAATTTCTTAAAAACACCCACAGTCACGGCAGGTCCTTATGAGTACCGTTAGTACCGGAAAGAACACCGAAGGCCAACATCACTACGCGCATCACTTTGAGAGTGCGGAGCACGAGTACGAAACCAGCAAGCAAGGCGTGTGGACTTTCCTCGCCACAGAAATTTTGATGTTCGGAGGACTTTTTGTCGGATATCTGATTTTTCACCATCTCTATCCTGAAGTCTTCCGCATCGGTTCGACCTTCACAGATTGGCGCCTGGGTGCTACGAACACGGTCGTGCTGCTCACCAGCTCACTTACGATGGCCCTCGCGATCTACTACATTCAGGTCGGCCAACCGAAAAAAGCGATGCCAATGCTTTTGCTGACCATCGCCTGCGGATTCTGTTTTATGGGAATTAAGTACTACGAATACTCGCTCAAGATTCACGAGGGCTTGATGCCCGGAGCTTGGTACACCGCCGATCACAATCCTGAGCAGGCTCAGATGGTTCTTGAGCATGTTCATCACAAGCTTCCCGATGTTGAAAAATTACCGGCGAACTTGCCCCTGTACTTCTCGTTTTACTTCATGATGACGGGCTTACACGGGATTCACGTTATGATCGGGATGGGCCTGATTTTCTGGATCTGGCTGCGCATGCGCAGAGGCGAGTTTGGTCCCGAATATTATACCGCCGTTGAGGGTGTGGGTCTGTTCTGGCACTTGGTTGACTTAGTTTGGATTTACCTGTTCCCACTGCTTTATCTGGTGACTTGATCCGATTTGAACTGACCTGATTTGTTTGGCTTGACCTGATTTGTTTGGCCTGGCCTGACCGCACTTGTTTGGCGCAACGACTTGGGAGATTCACGATGGAACATTCGGCACATCATATTATTCCGCTGGGAACCTACATTAAAGTTTTTGTAACACTGATCGCGCTTACGGCTATCACGGTGCTGGCAGCGCAGTTCAATTTCGGCGCCGGCAACGCGGTGATCGCTTTTGCGATCGCGACATTCAAAGCAAGCCTCGTGATGGCGATTTTCATGCACTTGAAATACGACAACATGCTCAACCGCGTGATCATTTTGAGCGCGTTTTTCTTCCTAGTTGTGATGTTCTTTTTCTGTTTCCTTGACGAATCCACTCGCATCATTCAGAGAAGTACTCTGTAACGTAGACTTGTCTGTAGTCGCTCCGCGACACGGGCTCCTGCCCTTGCCGTAATCGCGCCTTTGGCGCGAAATCCTCCGGCTTTCCGGAAGTCGCTGCGCATCTATAGCTAAGTCTCCCTGCTGTTTGTTCCTGTGCTCTAATAAAAAGGACGGTAGGAATAACAGACAAGACTGGGGCCTGGCTTGCGGCTATTTCTCGACCTAACAAAATCCGGAATCGTGGTTTTCGTGATGGTAAGCGGATTTTCCGGCTATGCTTTAAGTTTGCAGCCCGGCGAGCACTGGCAACCCATTCACCTCTTGCTCACGATGTTGGCATTGTATTTCTTTTCGGCCGGAAGCTTTGCTATCAATCAGGCCCAAGAATGGAAAATCGACCGCGAGATGCCACGAACGGAGTCGCGACCGATTCCAAGTGGACGTGTGTCCTCTGCTCAAGCGTGGACCTTGGGACTCGGCTTTGTCTTGCTCGGAATTTTCACCAGCCTACTGTCTTCGCCGCTCGTCACCTTCCTTGGCCTCTCGACCGTCGTTCTCTACAATGTCCTTTACACGCTTTACTGGAAACGCAAATGGGCCTTTGGAGCTGTACCGGGAGCGATTCCGGGAGCGATGCCCGTGGTGATCGGCTACGCGGCCAATACCAATGATCTCTTTCAGCCTGAGTTGGTTTACGCCTTTCTCATTTTGTTTCTCTGGCAGATGCCACATTTTTGGTCGCTTGCCATCAAGTTCAAAGACGATTACGCCGCCGGTGGCATTCCTGTACTGCCTACGCGCATCGGTACGGGCCCGACGCTTTTTCACATGGGTCTCTACATGTTTGCCTACGTCGGCCTCGCCTTGGCCTCGCCGTGGTTCACCAGCGTTTACGTTCTGTATTTGGTTTGTGTGGTGCCGTTTGCGATCAAGGTTCTCTATGAGTTTTTGCGCTATTACCTAGCTGGAGCGCAAACCCGTTGGTTGCGGTTTTTTCTTTGGACCAATTTTAGCGTCTTGGTTTTTCTCATTGTTCCTGTAATCGACAAATGGGTTCGCTTTTATCGCAGCGGAGTCTGACAAGTGATGGGCTCGAAATGGTATATCTTAGCTCTTAGAACTCTGCTTGTCGAAATCCTCATTCTTATGGCGCTCGGTGCTTTCGTGCGTACGATGAACGCCGGACTGGCCTGCCCCGATTGGCCGCTCTGCTTTGGTAAGGTCATTCCGGATTTTCACCCCGGTGTCTGGTACGAATTCATCCACCGCGCCGATGCCGGCCTCGTGGCAATCACTTATTTCATTTTAGCCGGTATTTGCTTTTTCTCTAAATCCTCGCGCGCGCCACTGAAACCACTGGCGCTTGCTGGTTTGATCACGCTGCTCCTCCTCATCTCTGCGGGAGCGATGACTGTCTTGAAACAAGTCGCGTGGCTCGCGGTGACAACCCACCTTGGATTAGCCACAACATTTTTCATACTCGTGATGACCCTGATGTACCGCCTCGATCCTCGGATCAAACAACCGACGGCTGAGCCAGCACCTCGGTGGCTCCGGTGGTGCGCCGGCATTTACAGCGGACTCATTTTCATCCAGATCCTGCTCGGCGGAAAAGTCGCCTCAACCTACGCCGGGCAAGTTTGCGTCGACTGGCCTCTTTGCAACGGGCAATGGGTGCCCACCTGGGAAGGTGCCATTGGGACCCAAATTATTCACCGTTTCACCGCGTACGCTTTGGCGCTGATCGGGATTGCCTTAGCAAGCTTTGTTTTTCTCAACCGCAAGCGCAGGTGGGTGAGTCCGCAATTGCGGCGCGTTTCAATTTTTCTGGCGCTCGCGGTCGTAGCGCAAGTGGTGCTCGGAATTTTGAATCTGATTTACTTTATTCCACCCTGGCTGACGGTACCCCATCAATCGCTCGCTGTGATTTTGCTCGCAACTTCGGTCCGGTTTTGGGGGGAGGTACCCGGTTCCCATTGCAGAAGCAGTGCGCCGAGCGTGACGCCTCTTCCCGACGACCAGCCCTCACCTCAGCCACCCGGCGGCTTTGGAAAATCCGGCTGAGCCGGCGGTGCCGCGTTTCGAAAAGCCGTTAGACCCTCGCAACTCGCACGGATTCGTGCCAGCGTCGGCGCCTCGGCCAAATTCAAGCCCCAGCGATCGACATTGGCTAGGTGGGGAACGAGAAAGCAATCTGCAGCACTAACCTTGGCGCCAAAACAAAAATCTCCGGCATGCGGTTTAAGAAAGCTCTCGAGTATCGGAATACTTCGACCAATCACGAGCTTAGTCCAATCGGTCTTTTTCTCTTCATTTGCAGCGAAGAATTTTTCGAGATCCTGAAGGAGCGAAAGATTGTGCAGGGGTTGAACACCGCTGTTGATCATTTCGCAAAACTGCAAGACCAACGCGCGCTCATAAGGCGCTTCGGGAAAAAGCTGCGGCTCGGGATGGATCAAATCTAAGTATTCAACGATCGCCATGGATTGCCCAATCGCGCGGCCGTCGTGGATCAGCGTCGGAACCTGGGCACTTGGATTGAGATGAACATAATCGGCCTTTTTCTGTTCTCCGCCGTTGTTGAGAAGGTGGACCGCTCGGTATTCGAAGGCGAGGCCTTTGAGGTTAAGAGCGATGCGCACCCGAAACGATGCGGAACTGCGAAAATAGTTGTAGAGTACGAAAGCCGCCATAGTTTCTCCGTGGGTGAGCGTTGACTCAAACTTAATACTGCCATCTTGTCAGGTTTGCATCGACCTTGGCGATGCGTTGCTCGCACAATCGCTCGTTCCTCAAAAACTTCATGCACTTGAAACACTTTTGCCGTCGAGGTCGCGCGGCGCAGCGTAGACAAGCCCAGCTGCATTTAATACAACCCTTCTAGCAAAGGACTTTGCCATGAAACTAGGAACTCTCAGGAATACCAGTCGGCGTGACGGCGATCTTGTCATTGTCTCCCAAGACAACACTCGAGCTGTGAAGGCCGGATTTGTTCCCAGTCTGCGCGAAGCAGTTGAAAATTGGGCCGAGTGTAAACCGAAGCTTGAATTGATAGCTAAAGAGCTCGCCGAAGGCCGACGTACCGACGCCTTTGAAGTCGATGAAGAGGAATTTCATTCGCCGCTGCCACGAACTTTTAACTGGGCAGATGGCTCTGCTTTTATTCAACATATTAAACTCGTGCGCCAGGCGCGAAAAGCACCATTGCCGGAGCATCTCTTCACCGTTCCGTTGATGTATCAAGGTGGCGGGGACGATTTTTTGGGGCCACGAGAGCCGATTCCGCAAATTGATTTTGCACACGGTACGGACTTCGAAGGTGAGGTCGCCGTCATCACGGATTTTGTTCCGATGGCGATTAGTGCCGAAAAAGCGCTCGAAAAAATTCTTCTCGTTATGCTTGTCAACGATGTGTCCCTGAGAGGTTTGATTCCGGAAGAGTTGGCTGCTGGCTTCGGATTTTTTCAATCCAAGCCGTCGTCTGCATTTGCACCGTTTGCCCTCACGCCGGAAGAGCTCGGTTCAAGTTGGAGAGAGGGCCGGCTTCATTTACCACTTCTCGTCGAGTTGAACGGCAACTCGTTTGGCCGGGCCGATGCGGGACAAATGTATTTTCACTTTGGTCAGTTGATCGCCCACGCCGCACGAACGCGCAATCTAGCCGCCGGTACAATAATCGGCAGCGGAACCGTATCGAACGAAGATACCTCAGTAGGCGCGAGCTGCCTCGCCGAGATCCGCATGCTTGAACAGATTAACAAGGGAAAAATAACGACCGAATTTCTTAAGCCAGGCGATCGAGTGCGAATCGAAATGAAAGATGCAAACGGTAGAAATCTCTTCGGCGCGGTCGATCAGTCAGTTGTTGGGGTTTAGCCTGCTTTTCGCTGCTCATCGATGAATGAATAATGAACAGCTCTTCCCTGAATGCGCTTGCCAATGAGATTTCGCTCAAGACCCCAAGTCAGAATTCTTTGGACCGTATGACGGGAGACCTGAAGGTGATCTCGAGCCTGGCGCGCAGAGAAGCTAGGGCTGGAGCCCAAAGCGTGAGATAATTTTTCAAAGTGCAGGCTCATCACGTCGACCGATTTTCTTTCTAGCGGCAAAAGAAAAGAAAAATCGCCGGTAATATTGAGAAAATAAAAACTGTCGCGTTCGAAAATCTCAAGCGGAATGTTTTGGCTTTTCAACCACCTGCGGGTGCGATTAATGATTTGGTGAGTGCGGTCAGCGCTTGAATCAACGTTGAAACGTTCAAGCGGAAACAAAGCCGAGAAGACACCCGGAATTCTCAACGGTTGGTAAAAATCGCGTAATATAACTTCGAGAAACTGCAGGGATTTTGGGCCGGGCGGAGCGTACGCTCCGCTCAAGATTTGGCCGGAGCTGAGGTGAAGGCGGGGAGCGTCCTTAAAGCCGAGATAGAAAAAATCCCGATCAGTTAAAATCTGAAATTCGCGAAGGAGGCGATTTCGAAATCCGACAAACGGGGTTCCGAAAAGTAATTTTAGAAAAAGGCTCATTTCAAACTTGATCCTGCATGAATAAAGGTCCGCGATGCGCACGTCACCCCAAGCATGACCACTCCGAGCCATCGAGGAAAGCTCCTCTAACGGTGACGGATTTTTGTTCTCCATGGCCGATAAGATCAGCCGAAGCTTCAAAAAGTTAAAGCGATCACTGCTCGGAGCTGATTCCAAGGTGCGTCCCGCGCGTTCCAAATCCGAACGCGCAGATTTAAAATCACCAAGATGGATGGACAGTTGAGCTCGGTAGGTGAGAGCAGCATTTAAAATGCGAAATTGATGCTCCTTCTCGGACAGGCTGATGACCTCTTCAAGCAACAGGCTTGCGAGCTCGGTGTCGTTGTTTTCGATGTGAGCTAGGGCGAGATTGGCTTTCGCTACGAGTTCTGAATAACTTTTCGGTGAAGAACGAATATAGCGATTAATGTTTTCGATTGCCATGGGTAGATCCCACCGCGACAGATTGACTAAACCTAAATAATGAAGCGCCTCGGGCGCTTGAGAGGGATCAATAGCGCTGAGCAGATCCGCG
>JAYTRM010000307.1:0-7229 GCA_043746165.1 Bdellovibrionales bacterium
GCTTTTTTATGTGGCCGATCTTTATGATTTCGCTGATGGGTGGCGCCATTATCATCGAAAGAATTGGCTACATCCGGCGAGCCTCGAGCGTGCAGAAAGATGAATTTCTCAATCAACTTAATCAATTGGTTTTAAAAGGCGATCTTGAGCGCTGCATCTCCTACTGCGCCCAGGCCCAGACGCCGCTCACGCGTATCACGCGAGCTGGCCTCATTGCGATCGCCAACCGCAAGTCGACGGATGAAGTGCAAACGGCGATGGATGCCGTCGCCCTCCGGGAAATTCCCCGAATTGAACAGCGCACGGGATTACTCGCGATGTTTTCAAACATGGCGACTCTCCTCGGTCTGCTTGGCACCATCACCGGCATGATCGGAGCATTTGCCGCCGTCGTCAACGTCGCTCCTAGCGAAAAGGCGGTGCGCCTCGCCGCAAGTATTTCAGAAGCTATGAATTGCACAGCGTTTGGACTCATCGTCGCTATTCCCCTTCTTGGAGCCTACGGCTGGCTGCAAATGCGAGGGCAGGAACTTGTCGACGACGTGCACGAAGCTGCAGTCGCGACGTTGAATTTCATCTTGAGTAATCGCGACAAATTTCAAAATCGGTAACCGTGCGAGGCGGTAGCCCTTGAGCAGACGAAATTCGATTAATTTTGAGCTCAATTTGGTTCCCTTCATCGATTTACTTTCGACTTTAATTTGCTTTTTGCTGTTAACCTCAGTCTGGCAAGAGCTAGATGCGATGTCGACGAACGCCCCGCCTCCCGCCGCTCAAACAAGCCAGCCGCCGCCGAGTGCAGACTCTCCCAAGGTGAAGCAAATTCACCTGGGCGTCGCTGTGGGTGAAAGTGAAATTTCAGTCAGCGAAGACGAAAAGACTGCTGATATTCCAAATCTCAACGGGCGACCGGACATTAGGGCCCTGCAAACCGCGCTCGCCGACTGGCGATTGCGGTTCCCCGGTCGAATTGACGTGACGCTGAAAGCTTCAAATCGCGCACCCTACAAATACCTGGTCGTAGTCATGGATACCCTCATCAAAGAAAATTTCTCTGACGTTGGCATCGATTTAAACTGATAGTTTAAACTGAGGTTGCATGAGTGAATTAATCGAAAATCCAGCCCCCAGGCTAAGCCGGCTGATTAAACCAGGCTACCACATTCGGCCAGCCTACGACCTGCATGGCTTACGAAACCGGCGCAATCTCGGACAAAAAGGTCATATCGTCGGAGAACTACCGCTGACGAGTTTAATCGATATGTTCTCAATCCTGGTTATTTATCTCTTAATGAACTTCAGTGCGACCGGAGAAATTTTCTTTCTCAATAAAAATTTAATTTTACCCAAGGCTTTTAGTACTCATGCCTTAACCACCGCGCCGCTAATTTCAATTGAAGGTTCAACCTTTGTTCTCGACGCGCCTGACAATTATCACGCGAGCCCCGTCCGTGATAACTCCACTCAGCTTGAAAGTTTAACTGCGGCTCTCAAGGCCATGAAGGCAACGGCTGAGAGCCAGCCCGAATTGATTGAAGAACGACCACTTCGGGTCAACCTCCAGGCTGATGAAAATACGCCCATCGAATTCGTTAAGCGGGCGATGAACGCAGCCTTTATGGCAGGTTGGTCCGGAATCAATTTTGTCGTACAAAAAGAAAAGTAGCTCCTCAGCCGTCGACCTAGGGACAAGTCGAGAGCTGAACGATCCCGTTTTGCACGACATAAAAAGTACCGCCAGTACAACCCACTGCCGCATGGGCAGCGCAGCTTGTGCGCGGCATGACCTTACAGTGCGTCGTCAGAGAATGGGCTTTGACGGCAGTCAGATTTGCAATGAGCGAAACGGGCGATGCACCTTGCGCATATTCAAAACACGCATAGGTCCCTGAGTTCGAAATACTCTGCGCAGTTGAGCACTGACTCTGAGCTGCGGTCATAGTGCCGTTATTGCCGAAATCTCCATCGGCACTGATGTAGCTGTAACTCATCGTCGAGAGGCCTGCGGCAAAATTGGCGGCAAACACAGCGCTCGAAATTCCGGGAATCGCTGTGATCGTCGTTGGTTGGTAATTGATGACGGGCATGTAGTTAAAATGGGCCGGATTAAGAACTACGTTTTTGTTGAGAGCAAACAGTTGACAGGGCAGGTACTTCGACGTCATTTCGCACATCTCGAGCGCCATGCGGCTAGCCTCTGTATCCGAAGCAGGAACATTGAGCTGAGCGGTCGCCAGCTTTCGCGAATCCGTGAGGGTGCCGAAGTTTCCATTAGCTGAAGCCACCATGTAGGTTCCGTCAATGCTGATTGCCATAGCTTTAGGTGATTGGGCATTGATGTATCCGTAAGCTGCGGCACCGCGATCGGCAAATGGGAGAAACAGAATATTCGGACCGGTAACCGAGGTCGAACTCGTGATGGCACTCGAATAAGAGGAGCTCCAGTTGAGATCTGATGCATTCATGGCGAAGTTTCCGGCGATCGCAAGTAGCGCGCACGGCTGACTTCCGCCAATGGCAAAGCAGGCTTCGATCGCAATTTGGTTTGCCTCATTCTGGTCATTATCTTGAACCGTGCTCACAAAGCCGAGGCCCTTGGCATTGATCGCGACGGCGCGCGCGAGCGAACTCGCCAGGTAATTGGTGTCTTGAAGCTGCACCGATACCATTTGTGATTGTTGCTGAACCAAGGCGTAGTTAAAAGCCGAACCCGCCGTAAATGCCTCAGGGGCGCCCGGAACAGGCGAAGACAACGTCGAAGGAGACGAAGCAGCTGAGTTGCCCGAACTCGAACTCGTCTGGTAACCCGTGCTGCAGTTTTGAAAGCCGATAAGTGAAACGGCGAGACCCAAGAAGCAAACCACCCAAAGAATCGCTCGATTAGGCATCACTTCAACCCCCCAAGATCTTTGTCTCAACCAAAGCGCCTAATTACGGATCGGTCGAAACAGAGAAATCCATGAGCCGGATCGCTTCGGACTGAGACAACGTGAGCAAGATATTTTCACTTGCCGCCACCTTCGCTGGAGTTGAAGCCTACCAGCAAATTGTCTCGGAATCGAACGTAGGTAGCGCCATGCTTTTAAAGCGACAGAGGCAACGGATCATTATCCGGCCGGCACTGCAGCGAGTATGTCAACTTTTGACCTCTCCTGGTGACATCTAGCCGCCCGGATGTCGAACTCAGGTGAAAGCTATAGCTTTGAGCCGCTCGAGCCTTGGAAACGGGGCTTTGCAAAGTCACAGCGGAGGATGACTGAAACCTCCCATTTTTAACGAGCGAAAGACCGGCCGGGCCACCGCTTAATGCCAGGTGCTGCAGCAACTTCTCTGAAGTGAAGTCAGAAACAAGCAACTCCGACCCGCCCGACGGGTCGGTCATGAGGTAAAAATCGAGATTCTGCAGGTGGCTCGCCGCATGACCAACAGACTTTGCGACCCGGCAACGAATTGGAGTGGGATCGTAGCCACGCATCGCATTGACTGCAACCTTCGCGACTCCTCCACTCATCAAGTAGCTGACAATGCGACGGGTGCGCCGCGAGGACGTATCGCCGGCAACCTCCCGCAGGTACCAGAAAATGGCTTCGTGAAGGTAAAGTGCGGTCTGCGACGCAGTCGAAAGCTGCTGAAACCCCGACAGATTGACCGAGATAGTCTGATCTGCGTTAAAGACGACGACCTGAAGCAACGAACAACTCGAAGGAAGGTAGGTCGCCAAGATATCCTCAGTGGGCTCCATGTCTTTTCGATCCGTGGCCGCTTCTAGCTCGACTGCGATCTGAGTCACTCGTTCTGCAAAAGTTAGCTCCGGCTGAGCGATTGGTAAAATCAAATCGATCTGCTGAGCGATATTAAGCGCCAGCTCGAGCGCAGTGACTTGCCCGCTTGGCCTGTAGTTGTAGCCAAAAAGTTTTTGTCCTTCGAATAAATCGTAGGTCTCCGAGGCGGCAACATCACTTCCGCTTTTGAAGCAGACGACGCTTTGACCACCGTTGCCAACCGAGCCGCCAAATGCGAATGCGTTTTGTGCCCCACCCAGGCCGATCATCACCGCAAGCGCGAGAGAAGAAAGTGTCTGGGTTATCATTTGGTTTTTTTCCGTTCTTTGCTGGGTTTGAGCGGTGTGGTGAGACTGAAAAACTGCGTGTTGAATTGATAGATTTCATCGCCATTGGTCGCCGCCTCAAGACTCAAGACTTGAAGATGAGCTTGCCGGACGATATCTCTCACCTTAGGCATGTCTTCGAGGCGAAAACTGAGCGTTGAGCCGAAAAAATCACGCGTCTCTACGCTTTGTTCTTCAACGGCCCGCCTGCCCATCTCCGCTAGCGTGCGATGCAAAGCGCGCACGGCTTGCGTCGACACACCCGGATCGTAGGCATGATTGCCCAGCGATCCTCGACTGATTATTCCCTCGTCATTTTTGACGATGAATCCGAGCCGCAATAAGCGCTCAATCGCTGCGCGAACCGTTCGCTTATCGACCGAACGACCCAAGCGCTTCTGGATGTACTCTTCTCGCGACTCAAAATCTGCCAGTTGCGGCATTTCGATGATCACGTAGTGATACCACTCCGAAATCAAAGTAAATATTTCAAGGCTAATAGCATTTGATTTGGCTGAACGTTTCGTCTTCAGGGGACGAAACTGGCGGGTCATTTTCTCTTTTGCCGATGCATGGCCGAGGACGAGCAGCTCAAAATATTTTTTCTGTCTCACCCCAAGCCTGAGAGACAAGGCAATCTTCGCCGCCAAATCCGGCTTGAGCTTGCGGTCGCGATTAAGAACTTGGGCAAGATAGGATGGGTTTTCATAACCGAGATCTCGGGCCCATGCCCGAAGAGAAAATTTGCGATTTTCCCGACGCATTCTTCGCAATTCAAAATTGAGGTAATCTATGGGGTCATCATAGGCAAACACCGACTCAAGCGAAGGGCTATCTTGAGACCGGACTAGCGCGTCCCGGTTCTCAGACCCATCCCAGGCCATTTTGGAATCTGACGAAGCCGTCTTTTTCAACCTGAGATCCCGTCTGCACTTGGCCGTTTCCTGACCCGCACTCCGGCCGTTTTTTCGACTTTTTTCTGACAACGCTGACAACGTCTGTGGGCTAAAGCCCGCCAAACCTCAGCAGTGACGCCCATCCAGGCGAGCACCTTATATGCCATAGCGGCGGCTCACGCAATCATCATTTGCGAACGCTTTGCGTACGCATTTCCCTCGCAACACGGGTCAGCTGACGACAAAATGAAGCCGGTTTTGTTCAGGCGTCTTGTAATTTTTGTACGCTCGAGACGATCGCTCGCCGATTGCCGCCGATCGATGCGCTTAAGTTTCGGGCAATATTCATTGCCAAACAGATTTTGCATCGGGTAAGAGTCTTCTGCACCGCCGCAAAAAGTCATTTTCAAAAAGTGCCCATAAACGCCAGATAAACGCCAGATAAACGTTGGGGGCACGAGTGAAAAAAAAATTTCAAATTGGAAAGTGGCTGGCCTCTGCCCTATTTTTAGTGACGGTGCCGAGTTTTGCCGCAATTCCCAACTCTCTGAACATGACTTGCAGCAAAGTTCAGAATTACGTGCAGAGCCGCGGCTCGGCGTTGATCGCCACCGGGCCCGAATTCGCGACTTTTTTTGCCCAATCTTGCCCGGCCTCCATCTCCAATTCATCACGCGCAGGTTACGTTCGCGCTCAAGATGTCAAATTCTGCTACGTCGGCCAGTATTGCTCTTCCCCCACGGTCAGGGGGACCAACAGTCCCTATTTCCAAGGCACCGACGATCTCTGCGCCGAGGGCTCCACTTCGCTCGGTTCGAGAGTGATTGGCCACAGCGGTCGCGGCAAATTGATCACCACCAATGTTTTATTGATTTGTCGAAACGGCTCGTGGACCGATCCAGATGCTCCCGTGGTCCCTAATCCGGCTCCCTCAATCTGCTCTGAGGGAAACGAGACGACGAGCTGGCGACCGTCGGGCCACGACTCAGCGGGACGCCCGAACTACATTCCGATTTATCTTATTTGCCACGGCAATAAATGGATTCGTCAGCACTGAGTCAGCTCTTGGTGAGCTCTATATTTGCCCCTTGGCAATGCTCGGACGAAAGCCAGCGCGGCGGCTCGCGCCGCCCCCCTGGGTCAACTTGCTTTCTGTCTGGCCTTGGCCTTGGCCGTCATCTACGGGCCGCAGGTGGGCTTTCTTTCGCTCATCGACGATGCAAAAGAAATTAGTCGGAATTTCCTTCCAATCGCTGAGCTGCGAGGTGAGTTTTTCGGAGACGATTAAAACCGCGTGCTCACTCGGATCGCCAGGCCGCATACGACAGAGGCCGTCCTTGCACTCGAAATGGTTTCCTTCCGAATAGTAGAGAGTGGAGGCCACCTCATTGAGATCCGAAACATATCGGACTCCGACCATAACATCACCGTTGGTGACCACGCAGTTGATGTAGCAAGCCTCGCTGACGCCAGCTTCTTTCTTCATCTCCTGAATTTCGCGAATGGTTGCTTCTAAGGTATTTGCGATGTCATGACTTGTTGGTTTGCCGTCACGATTTTTCAGATTTTCGAGAAACAAGGCGAACAGATGTTCCGAATCTGTCTGGCCGCGAATCCAATCATAGATTTCATCGCTCAGGCGGCGGCGAAGTTGGCGCTTGATCTTATTGAACTCGCCAAGTCCGCCGTTATGCATGAAGAGATAGTCTTTAAAGTGAAATGGATGGCAATTGGCCTCAGAAACTTCTCCGGCGCTCGCGGCCCGCACATGCGCAAAGAAACATCCTGTCAGAAGTTTCTGGCAAAGGTAGCGAAGATTGCGATCATTCCACGCTGGTCGCACGGAAACAAAAAGTCCCGGCTCAGGATCAATTTCCGGGAGGTACCACCCAAGTCCAAAACCATCGCCATTGAGCGGCTCCTCGGCCTCGTGGGCGTTTGAGCTCTGACGAATCAACGAGTTCTTCGGCTCGTGTAAAACCTCGTTGAGCAGAATCGGCTTGCCCTTATAGGCAATAAAGCGACACATTTTGAAACTCCGTTAAAGCTTGGGAATCAGATCTTAATCCTGACTTTCATCATAGATCTTATGTCGGTCAATAGCTGGCAAGGCTTAAATATTATTGCTGCGATTCGGAGAGGTTCTGCGTTAAATCGTGAGAGATCGCAGGTGTTCAGGACGTTCGCCTAGGAATGAGATTTTTTGTTTTCTGCTCGCAGAGCCT
>JAYTRM010000308.1:0-1753 GCA_043746165.1 Bdellovibrionales bacterium
TCGTCAAAATGGATTCAAAAGCGCATATTTTGTTGGCGCGGTTAACCCAGAAAATGGCGAAAAGTGCTCGCTGATTTTTGATGGGCTCGATACTCGCGAAATTCGGATCAAGGCGCCCGACCAAATCGGCTCGATTCCGCCCGGTCATTTCGGTTCGATGGCGCCCGGGTAAATCGGATCAATCCGCCTGGCCTGTTGCCTAAACTGTAGGCAAGTGACGCGAAACAACATGTTGCATGCTGCCACCTCAAACATCAATTCGGAGGGGGCATCGCGGTGGCAGCAGAGAGGTTGTGTATGCGTCAGGTCAAAAATATTTTTCGTCTGCGCTTGGTCGAGGGGAAAAGTCAGCGCGAAATTGCTATCAGTGTCGGCGTCGGTAAAACGACGGTTCGAGAATATCTACATCGACTGATGAAATCAGGTTTAAAAACGTGGGCGGAGATTGAGCCGCTCGACGACAACGAACTTGAACAGCGTCTCGGCTTCACAGCGGCGGCAGTTGCGCACGGGATCGTTCGAAAAAAAGAGGCCATGCCCTGCTGGGTTGAAATCCATCGAGAGATGGCGCGGCCGCATGTTACGTTGATGCTCCTCTGGACTGAGTACCGCGAGCAAAATGCGGTCGGGTACGGCTACACCCAATTTTCTGAGCATTACAATCGCTGGCGCGGCAAGCTCTCGGTCGTTATGCGCCAGACGCACAAAGCTGGCGAGAAAACATTCATCGACTACTCGGGCGATGGCCTTTTCCTCACTGATCCCAAGACGGGCGAGAAAAAGAAAGTGGAGTTTTTTATCGCGGCCCTTGGCGCGAGCTCCTACACCTACGCCGAAGCAACACTCACTCAAACATCGCCAGACTGGATCTCATCGCACTCGAGGATGTCGGAATTTTTCCGAGGCGTAACGGAGATCTGGGTGCCTGACAATCTCAAGTCCGGCGTCACCAAGGCAGATCGTTACGAACCACTTTTGAACGAGACCTACCGTGAATGCGCGACTCATTACGGCTCCTGCGTGATCCCGGCTCGGGCGGTAAAGCCGCGAGACAAAGCGAAAGTTGAAGCAGCCGTATTGGTCGCGCAACGCTGGATATTGGCGAGGCTTCGAAATCGCTTTTTTACCGATCTTAACGAGATGAACGAGGCCATCGCCGAGTGTCTTGAGATTTTGAACAATCGCAAGATGCGCCATTTAAACAAATCACGCCTAGAGCTTTACGAAGAGCTTGATCGACCGGCGTTAAAGCCGCTGCCACAATCACGTTTCGAGTTCGCTGAATGGAAAAAGGCACGGCTCAACATCGACTACCACATCACCTTCGATCATCATCACTATAGCTCGCCCTATCAGCTTGTGCATGAGCTGTGTGATGTGCGGGCGACGGCCACTGTTGTCGAAATTTTCCATCGCGGCAAGCGCGTTGCGTCCCATCGACGGTCATGTCGCAGGGGCGGCTACACGACGTTAAAAGAGCATATGCCGAAGAGTCACCGCGAGCACGCTGAGTGGACGCCCCAACGCGTGGTCAGTTGGTCAAGCAAGATTGGTCCGAACACTGCTCGTCTGGTTGAAGAAATCATGAAAGCCAAAGCTCACCCGCAGCAAGGCTTTGCGGTCGCACTTGGCATCATCCGGCTCGGGTCTAAGAGGCCGCGCAAAAATAAAATCACACGTGCCGGCTTAAATGAGTCATTAACGCATGGACTCTGCTCAAGTCTAATTCAAGTAGTGATCTCAATTACATAGG
>JAYTRM010000309.1:0-9717 GCA_043746165.1 Bdellovibrionales bacterium
CATCGTTTCAGGGTTGGTGGCGCAGGCTTTAAGCGGCGACTATCTCTACTTCGGTCACCCGGATATCGTCAGAGTGCAAGTCTTACTTTTGGTTTTTGAATCGGTGGCGATTGGTTTGCTCGGCGGTCTACTTGGGGGCCTTTTTGCGATGCTGCTCAGCCAACCGCAGATCGTCCGAGTCCCGACGAATTGGCTATACCGTGCGGTCTTTGCTGGCGTGGTTTGTTCGCTGTTTGGTTATTTCACAGCTGCGGACACCTCAGGGTCCGGATACGAAGTCGCCGAGCGAATTCTCAATCACGGAACGATCGAGCAAGTGAGCATAGGTTTTCCGTTCTATAAACTCGTAACGACAGTGTTGTCTTACCTTTCGGGAATGGCCGGTGGAATATTTTCGCCAAGCCTTTCCATCGGCGCAGGCCTGGGCCTCGCGCTTGCAAAGGTCTGCGGCTGGATAAACTTTAAAACATGCGCCCTGACGGGCATGGTCGCGTTTTTTTCGGGCGCGGTTCGCGCACCTCTAACCGCAGTCATCATCGTAATGGAAATGACCAACGAGCATTCATTAGTTCTGCCGTTTATGATTGCCAGCTATTTGTCCTATTCCGTTAGCCGCCGAATCATGCCGGTTCCGCTTTATCAACAGTTGGCCAGCCAACACCTCAAAGCCTAATTAGCTGGTCCCTAGACAAGACAGGCTTTAAAGATAAAACCGCAGCGACAGGCCGAGAAAGCCACCACCCAAATTCAGCGAACGATTGCTTCCATCCATGTTCGTTAGGTTCGCGCCCTGGCTTTCACTGCCGCCGATCGCGATTGCAGATTGGGAAGCTGAAATTGTCGGGACAATGAGGTAACGATATCCGGCGTCGAACGTCAGCGTGACATTGTCAGTGAAAAGAAATTCCCAGCCGAGGTATGCCTTGTACAGAGACGATGTCGCCGATCCAGACTCTTTGTATGAACCAACGCCGAGCTCGGTTGTTCCCGCCGCCGTCATCGCATACTGGTTACTGAGACTCACCATCGCATAGCCGTAGCCGAGACCCAAAAACAGTCGTGAATTTGGACCCCGGTACGTTATGAACTCAAGCGTTGCCTGGGGAATCAGTGCGGTCACGGTCGAATGCAGACTGAAAAGTTGATTGCCGGCGGTATCACTTCCGTTCACCGTAGTTTGGTCACGCGGCATCAAGTATTCAACTCCGAGGAGAAGATTCACCCGAGTCGCCGCGAAGATAAATCCAAATTCGGCCGCTGTCGTGGTCTGAACCGAACGATCGGTGCTCGTTCCCCAGCCACTCGAGAGACCGTAGGCACCGTCGCCGAGGTTCGAATTTCCGAAAGATCCACCGACATAAACCGCAAAATTTTCTCGATTAAAATCAAATACGCGAGCTTGTAGCTGGGAAGAAACGCAAATAATCGTAAGCGCAGTTAAAAATAACTGCGCGCGGAACTTCTCTGGTAAGTTCTTTGGTAAGTTCTCTGGTAAGTTCTCCTGCCTCAAGCCCATTCGATTCATCGCGATCCAACTGAAGTATTGCTCATCGGGCGAAGGTCAATGAACATACGCGACTGGTGGTCCGTCGCCACTCCAACACCGGCGTGCACAGCAGTTTTCAGGTTTAAAGTAATATTTGTTGAACCATCCATTGGGTCCATCGTCATTTCCGAGCTGGCGACCAATGTAGATTTCAGGAGTATCGCTTCAAGCTTGAGCGGATCGACGGCGGTCTTGGTGACCTGGGCAAGATCAATCACCAGCCGTTTACCTGCTCGGTCTAAAAGGACATGAAAATAACCAGGTTCACCCAAAAGCACTTGGCCGTTGCGATCGCCATAGTAAAACTCGAGCCGCTCGCCAACAGCTAACTTTTCATCTTTTACATTCAACAGGCTGTAATCCGTCCCCGATTGGCCACCAATAACGGAGGCTTGCCCGACGAGGGGTGAAACGACACGATTCGGTCTCGCTTGAAGTGGAATCGGCATTGATTGAGACGGTATCGCTGCGAGCATAATGATGGTGCCGCCGACGGCCGAGCAAAAGGCTGGCCCCAAAACCGCTTCCTGGAGCGTTCTCCGCAATCTTTTGAGTTTCATTCATCACCTCTTCCTCATGCTAGCGCGGGCGCTGTTTGTAGCCAAGACCAGGTCACTCGGGCAATTATCGGGCACGACTAACGTTTGAAAGAACCCGACCGCTCGCCGCCGCCCAGACTTTCGCGGGTTTCCTAACATTGAGCACAGCCAATCCACAGTGAAATAAAGAAATGGTCCCGTTGAACATCTTATAAATGGGTGCCAATCGGGCCCAACGTCCCGTTCACAAAGTCGTTCGCAAGCATTTGAAAAAAGCGATGTCTTAACGAAACGATGTGTACATTTTAGAGCTTGGCACGGCTGACTTTTTTCGGCGCTAGCTTTGAACAATTTTTGGCACGAAGAGTGTAAGGTCGTTCAGCGTCAGCCGCGAGTCGAACATCACCTTCGGAGATTCGGCAAGCGGCGCCAAACAAAATTAGGGGAGAGTCTTTCATGAGCCGAAACGCCACTTCAAACAACAATTCACAAATCAACCGTCTTCTACTGATCTTCGCGGGAGCGGCTCTCGCGGCCGTTACATTTTCTGCCTGCGGACACGATAACAACGGGGGCGGCCCTTTGCCCGCCGGCGGGCCAGCGATCGCTGGCCCCATGGCAAACGATTGTCTTCAGCCGATCGATGAGTCTGCACCAGTGTATCAATCAGCTCCCTATGCGAACTACGGAATTCAACCTTATCGCTGGTCCCATCAGTCTCACCGCGGTCCCGATGGAGGTTACCATGAAGGTGGTCGTGGCCACGGCGGCCGTAACGCTTACATCTCCTCTGGTCCCTTTCTCCAAGAGTTTCCCTCATCTGGGCTTTGCGGCTGTGGACCGCAAATGCTCCCAACCTGCGGCCCCCAAGGACTCACTTGCGTACCGACAACTGGTATCAACGGAAATTACCAGTACTCAACCTGGGGTTATCAAGGTGGACAATTCGTACCGGGAAGTCCGATTCCGGCACCGGGCTACGGCGGCGGAGGCTGCGCGAGTAGCGTCGCACAGATGTGCACGGTGGGTCAGAGCAACCCGGTCACGGGTGCGTATTGCCAACCCATAGGCAACGGCAGCGGCTTCGGCGTCTGGGTTCAACCGATGTAAGTGTCCGAGTGAGGGCGGCTGGCAATTATCTGGCTAGTCCGCCCGCCTTCGATGTGTTATCTCTCTTCAGTCATTGAGAGTTCCTACATTGGAGTGACGCATGGCTGACACTGATCTCTCTCGCAATCCGCTTCTGATCGACTCGCAGCTGCCGTTCGGCGCTTTTCCTTTTGATCACCTCAAAAATTCGCATTTTATGCCCGCGCTCAATGAATCCTTGAGCGTGACTCGCAAAAATTTGGATGTCATCCGCCGCGATCACGATCAGCAAGTTTCAGTAAACTTTGAAAATACGATCCTGGCACTCGAGACGGCGAGCGAGAAACTGAGCCGAGTGAGCTCGATATTTTTCAACCTTCTCGGCACCAACTCGGATGATGAGTTGCAACAAATGGCGAGAGAGATTTCGGCCAAGATGGCCGACTACTCCTCAGATCTCTTACTCGACGCCAAAATTTTTGCCCGTGTTAAGAGCGTTTGGGATTTACGGGAGCAACTAGGTCTTCAAGCTGAAGAACTCAAACTGACAGAGAAGACCTACAAAGAGTTTGTTCGTAATGGCGGCTTACTCGGCACCAAAGAAAAAGAAAATCTCAGAGAAGTCGATCGTGAATTGGCTACTCTGTCACCAGAATTTTCAGATCACGTTCTCAAGGCGACGAATGACTTTAAACTTTTTTTGGAAGATAAGAGCCAGCTGGCCGGCCTTCCTGAGTCCGCCATAGAGGCGGCCGCCGAGGCGGCAAAAGGCGCGGGCCGTGAAGGCACTTGGCTGTTCACGCTTCATGCCCCGAGCTACTTACCATTTATGACCCACTCTTCCGTTAGGGAACTGCGCGAAAAATTTTGGCGCGCGAGCGCATCACGGGCATTTCGTGACAAATCGGATAACGAAAAGATTGCCATTCGTATTGCTCAGCTCCGCCATGAACGCGCTACCATTCTCGGATATTCGTCACACGCTGCTTTTGTTCTGGAAGAGCGCATGGCAGAGACGCCCGAAGCCGTCAATCGCTTCCTCGACTCCATGATTCGCAAAGCCTCGGGCGCGGCAAAACGTGATCTTGACCGCGTGAGCGAACTTCGCAGTCAAGACCCCGATTCCGGCGGTGGCGAAATCATGCCCTGGGATTTTCTTTATTACTCTGAAAAACTCAAAATGAAAGTCTACGATCTCGACCAAGAACTTCTGAGGCCTTACTTCAAACTTGAAGATGTCGTGGCAGGAGTCTTCGCGATCGCAAAAAGGCTTTATAATTTAGAGTTTAAGGCCGTGCCAAATGTGCCAGTGTCTCATCCGGACATTAAAACCTATGAAGTCAGCGATGCAAGTCAGGGTCGGCACATCGGACTGTTCTATGCCGATTTCTTTCCCCGTGATTCCAAACGGGGTGGCGCATGGATGTCGTCGTTTCGCGATCAAGGTCTACAGGGCGGAAAAGTCGAACGCCCGCACATCACGATCGTTTGCAATTTTACGCAGCCAACTCCGACGCAGCCCTCGCTCCTGACGTTTGAAGAAGTCAAAACCCTTTTCCATGAGTTTGGTCACGCTCTGCATGGACTGCTTTCGGACTGCCATTATGTTTCACTGGCCGGAACTTCGGTTTACTGGGACTTTGTCGAACTCCCTTCGCAAATCATGGAAAATTGGGCTTCGCAAAAAGAGGCACTTGATCTCTTTGCTAAGCATTACCAAACGGGCGAGAAAATTCCGCAACCATTGGTGCAGAGGATTCGCGACGCCGAAAAATTTCTCGCGGGCTATTCTGCTATGAGGCAGATGCAATTTGCGGCGCTCGACATGGCTTGGCACTCTAGTGATTTAAAAAACGTCACCGACATCGCCGAGTTCGAAAAAAATGTGACAGATCGCGTGCGCCTGCTTCCGTACATCGAAGGAACAAACAGCTCCTGCTCCTTTTCGCATATCTTCAACGGTGGATACTCGGCGGGATACTACAGCTACAAGTGGGCCGAGGTCCTCGATGCCGATGCCTTTGAGCTTTTTAAGGAAAAAGGCATCTTTAACGGCGAAGTCGCACGTCGCTTTCGTGACAACATCTTGTCGAGGGGCGGAACTGAGCCTCCGATGGAACTCTACAAAAAGTTCCGCGGCCGGGAACCCGATCCGGACGCCCTTTTGCGGCGAGATGGTTTGATTGACCAATAGCTCGCGGGCTGAGAGAGTTTGAAAAACGGCCGTTCATTATAGCGGCAGGAGTCGACTCAGCTTGGCAAGCAGCACAACAAGACGATCGCCAAATGCATCGCAGAAAACCGAACGCAAAGACGGTCGACCCGTGGCACGGTCGGCAGATTACTCGACCTCAGAATCCCTACGGCTGACTTTTTCTCCGGTTAATGTCGCTGTGCTCTATCGGCTCGGCACGCCGACAGCTATAGAAAAAGCACGTGAATTGGCGGTTTGGCTTCAAGGACGTGGTTTTCAAGTTTTCAGCGCACCGGGACAAAAACTCGTGGCCGACTGTTCGGGAGTCAATTCGCGAAATGTTGGCCAAATTGACTGGGTTATCACTCTTGGCGGTGACGGGACTTATCTTCGCGCGGTGCGCATGCTCGAAGGACGGCAAACACCAATTCTTGGCGTCAACATGGGCCACTTGGGTTTTCTTACTGAAACCCAACCGGAAGGCCTCAAGCGAGCGATTCTCGACACTTTGAGCGGAAAAATGCAATTTCGACCGCGCTCCATGCTGCGAGTTGAAGTTCGCCGGAATGGCAAACTTCAGTCCTCCCACATTGCTCTCAACGACATGGTGCTCGAGCGTGGATCGGTGACCCACTTGATTGACATCGCAATCGCCAGCGAAAGCAAACCGGTCGCGGTGCTCAAAGCTGACGCGCTCATCGTTGCGACACCGACAGGATCGACCGCGTATAACTTGGCTGCTGGCGGTCCAATTTTACATCCAGAGGCCCGCTCCGTCGTCATCACGCCGGTTTGTCCGCACGCGCTGACAAGCCGACCGATGATTTTTCCTGATGATCGCTTGCTCTCATTTCGCGTGGTCACCGGCGACACAAACGCAATATTGACGATTGACGGTGTCCGAGGGGGCGAGATTTCTGTCGAACACGAAGTCGTGGTCATTCGCAGTCCACTCGATCATTATGTGATTCGCAGGCCCGACGATAATTACTTTCAGCTCCTGCGCGATAAGCTCAAGTTCGGTCAACGCAACTGATACGGAGGTTTCGAAATGCTAGTTGAATTGCGCGTCGCCAATTTTGCGATTATCGACAACGTCCACATGCAGTTTCGCCGCGGCCTCAACATCTTGAGTGGCGAAACGGGTGCCGGTAAATCGATTTTGCTTAAGAGCTTGGGCCTCCTCATGGGCGAAAAAGCCCAGGCCGACGTCGTCCGCACCGGCTCTGAGCAGGCCGTAATCGAGGGGTCCTTTGACCTCTCCGTCCGCCCTGATATCGCAAGCCGCTTGACTGACATGGGCATCGAAGCCGCCGATCAACAGATGTTGGTGCGCCGGGTGATCGCCAAAGACAAAAATCGCATTTACATCAATGGCTCGCTGAGCACCTTGGCATCGCTTCGCGACGTGGTCTCACCGCTGCTCGAAGTGGCCGGCCATGCCGTTCCACTGATTGAGATGACCGGTCAACACGAAAACCGCAACCTTCTGTCCCGTTCTTATCATCTTGATCTCCTCGACCAATTCGCGGGTACATGGAAAAAGCGCCTCGAATTTGCTCGGGCCTTTGCTGAGCTCTCGCAACTGCGGGGTGAGCTGGAGCAGATCCGCAACGAGTCGCGAAACCGCGCGCAACGGCTGGATTTCTTGCTCTACCAACGGGATGAAATTCAAGCGATGAGTCTTAAGCCTGGCGAAGAACAAGAGATTGAAAATGAAACTCGTCGCTTGAAATTCTCAACCAAACTTAATGACTTTACCGTGCAGGCCGAAGGTCTTCTGTACAACGATGACGACTCGGTCACGAGTCGCCTGCACTATATTTTGCAACGGGCAAGTGAGTTAAAAAACGTCGACCCAAGTCTCCTCGCCAAACTCGAACCCCTCAGTCAGGCGAAAACTCTAATTTCAGAAGTCAGTTACGATTTGCGCGATTACGTCAAAAGTCTTGATGCCGATCCATCGCGCCTCGAAGGTCTCGAAAGTCGGCTCTCGAGCCTGAGACAATTGCAGAAAAAGTACGGTTCAACGGCGATCGAAATTCTTGAGGCCCTGGAGAGAATCGAAACAGAAATTCGCGATCTTGAAAATTCTGACGAACTGGCCGAAGCCAAACAAGTGCGAATTACTGAACTCGAGCAAGAAATGCAGAAAATGGCAGCCGAGCTCCACAAGACCCGTTCAAATGCCGCGCGGCTACTCGCCGATGGGGTCAACGCTGAGCTCAAAGATCTCAATATGAAAGGCGTGATCTTTTCGGTATCGGTTGAGCCCAACGAGCAGATGGTCTCGACCGGAACAAGCGTCGTCGAATTTCTCACTCAGTCTTCTAAAACAGATTCACCTCGCTCTCTCGCTAAATTTGCCAGCGGCGGCGAACTGAGCCGGGTTCTTCTTTCGATCAAACAAGTGGTGGGCGCAGGCCAGTTTCCTCGAACCTATTTATTTGATGAAGTCGACGCCGGAGTGAGCGGTCCGACGGCTGAAAAAGTCGGGCGAAAGCTTAAACACATGGCGAGCGGCCAGCAAGTCATTTGCGTCACCCATCTTCCGCAAGTCGCCTCGTTTGGCGATGTCCACTTCTTTATCCACAAGAGCCCCGGCAAAAAAACCGTGCAAACTCAAGTTGAAGAACTCCGCAAGAAAGAACGTGTGCAGGAAATTGCCCGTTTGATCTCGGGTGAGAAAATTACCAAAACCAGCGTTGCGCATGCTGAGCAGTTGCTGAGCGAGAGCGCGAGGTAACACAAGCAGTTTTCTGTTCGGAATTCTCGGTTCTCGGGTTTCCCAGTTGCTGTTTGAAAAGCGACTTTAGGTTGAACTGAATGACGCGCTCCCCAACTGCATCAGGAAACTGAGAACAGAGAATCCCGTACAGAAAAACTGTTATTGTGCACAGTTTCTCGCCAAATTAACTTGCATGAATTTTAAGAACTTGTAAGGTTAGACGCCACAGTTCTTAAGCTTCGATTCTCCAAACATTTCCATGCCGACGTGTATGTTGGTGGACCGGTCAATGTCGATCAATGAGCGCAACAATTCTCCGGATTTGAATTCCGGTTGTGAAAACGACTTGTTGTCCTCGAGCGCGCCGAATCCTGACTTTGTCGGCACTTCCGAATCCTTTCCAGGTCATTTACGCCGAGCGGCACATGAGTCGAGTTTTCAACGGGGTCTTTTTGATTTTCACCGTGGCGATTACTCGGCGGCACTCCGAGAATTTGAGCGTGTCATTCGGCAATCTGAACGTCTCAAACAATATTCGCGCACCTTGGAGAGCTGTTCTTATCTCTTGCGAATTCTTGCCGAGCGCGAAGACTTCACGCGCATCGATCGCATCGAAGCGCGCGTACAGGAAATCCTGGCTCTCTCGACGAGCGGAAAAGCCGACATTTCGGCCCTGCTGAAATCCCGCGCGATGTATGTTCTCGGTATTTGCAGCTGCTATCGCGGACATCGTAGCGATCGCGATACCAAACAAGATCAGGCGATGTCGCTCTTTCACGAATCAATAGACTGGGCACTCGCGAGCGGAAGCAAAGAAGCGCTTGCTTCGCCTCTTTACGGCGCCGCCACCGTGCTCTACGCACAAGGCCGCTACCAAGAGTCTTTGCGCGAACTCGATAGGCTCGACATTCTCCTGAGTTGCGTCAATGTCCCCGATTTAGTTTCGGCCTCGAACCTCTTACGATCGATGGTCAAACGAAATTTGGGTTCGCACGACGAGGCGCTCGAGGCGGCGTGGAAGGCCTTCGACACGCTCAAGCATCACCCGCACCTCGTACTCTATCTGCACACCCTGTGCGTGCTCGGAACTATTTTTTCAAAAAAAGGTGATGACACGTCGGCACGACTTTACTTGGACTTGGCCAATCGAAGTCTGAAACGGGAAGAGTTTCCGAGAATTGCTCGGCTGGTTGATGAAGCCGTTGCGGCTCTCGACCTCGCGCTCGGACCCGCTACGGCTGCCGATCTGATTTTTGATACTCGAACTGGTATTCTCTTAGAAAGAAGCCAGGGTGAAATTCGCTTTGATGGACAATTCATCCTGCGTGACCTACTTCGTGTGTTTCTTTCTGATCCAGGTCAGGTTTTCTCGAAGGAGGACTTAGTCGGTCGCGTTTGGCGCGAAGATTACGATCCCAAAATTCATGACAATAAGATTTATGTGACGATTAAGCGCTTGCGTAAATTGCTCGAGCCCGAGACGACATCGCTCGAACCTCAATCGGAAAAAACCGATTATATTCTCCGGGCCAAAAACGGATATTTTTTAAACCCAAAGATTAGAGTTTTGATCAACGATACATCGCCGGTTTTGGTAAATTCGCGATGAAGGCTATTTGAA
>JAYTRM010000310.1:0-7149 GCA_043746165.1 Bdellovibrionales bacterium
TGCTTTGCGCTGTCTGAAGCCACCGACGGCGCCGGGCGCGGTGCAAAGGTCGTCTTTGCCGTCATTCTCGGAACTGGCACCGGCGGCGGAATCGTAATCGACGGTCATGTCATCGAAGGCGCAAGCTCGATTGCCGGTGAGTGGGGACACAACCCACTACCATGGCCTCAAGATCATGAACGCCCCGGGCGCAAATGTTACTGCGGAAAATCGGCATGCATTGAAACTTTTCTTTCGGGTCCTGGCCTAAAAGCCGACCATGAACGCCACACAGGTGAAAATATTTCTCCTGAAGAAATTGTGGCGCGCGCACTGAAAGGTGAAGCGCGGTCTTCAGCTTCGCTTGCGCGTTACGAAGAACGTCTCGCGAGATCGCTCGCCTCCGTTATCAATATTATCGATCCCGATGTCATCGTTTTAGGCGGAGGCCTATCGAACGTCGATCGGCTCTACCAAAATGTGCCGCTGCTCTTGCCCGCCTACGTTTTTTCAGACCGAGTCGAAGCCCGCGTGGTGAAAGCCGAACATGGCGACTCCAGCGGCGTCCGCGGCGCGGCCTGGCTCGGCTAAACTCGCAACCGACATCTCCTGGACTGTCGCTGGACTTAATTTTCATCCGCGCCCCGCCGATACCTTTACGGGAGTACACGCCATGCAAACACTGAAATTCAATCCGCTCTTGGTGGTTTTTGTCGCAACGCTTGTCGCAACGCTTGTCGCAACGTCGTCCGCCTGGGCGCGAGAGACGCAAGGCGGAGCCCCTACCCGCGCAGTGCCCAACGATGGCCCCTCGATGATTTCTGAAGATCCTCACGAAGCTGCGCTAGATAAAGCGATTGCCTCCGGCAATATGGCTGAGGCGATGGATCTCGCAAAGAGTCCTTTTGACCTCAACCGAATAACGAAAGCCTTTTACCAGCCCGCGACGGAAGCGCACCTTCTTCCCAAGGGCAGCGATATCTCGCAGATGCCAGTCCATATCGATGCTTACGTGAACGTCGATAAAGATGAAAACCAACATCTCGATATGACCTGGACCGACGAAAACGGCACTCATCAAAAAACGTTTTTGATGTCAGCCGGAAAAAATAACTATTCAAAAATTCTCGTTAACAACTGTTTTGCCTTTCACAAGATGGTTCCTAGAAATGACCCAGACGCAAAGGGCATCATTCTCTGGCACCCCAGTTTCTTCCGCGGCAAGCGTCCAAAGAATGGCAGCGAGCTCGACGAAGACCCAAGCCACGAGTTTACCTACGCGATTCACGGCTTGGATCCAAAGCAAAAAAATTTCGGTCCCAATTACGCAAACGGAAAGCCACAATCAAACGGCTGCCTCCGCGTCCTGCAAAAAGATGCCGAGTTTATCGAAGGCGTTCTCGAAAAAGCCGGGGTCGGCAACTCAGGGCTTTGCGTCCACTAAAACTTGTCTCGGATTGAGGCGCCTCATGAGTTCGCGGTTACTCACGGTCATTCATGGCTATTTTTGGCTGTTATGTTCCCCAATTCTCGTGCTCTAATATATGTTGATCAAACATATATTATGTGTTACTCTCTCCGAGTGGCGGTGTCTCAGACTATCCTCAGTGAAACTTTCGCGCTCGACAGCCGTTACCGCGTCATTTTGACAGTGCTTGGGGTCGCAAAAAGCCGAAAGTTTCCGGTTGGGATCAAAGCCAAGTTCGTCATGATCGACGTTGAGGGCAATTACCCGCGCCTGTTGGTGGACAATCACGAACCATATGGGTTCCACATGCACACTCAGCTTCCCGAAGATGCCAGCGTTCGCGTCGAGCTTTCGGTCAAGGACCATAACGAAGCACTAGACATCTTCCTAAGAGAAGCGGAAAGGATCGCCGAAAATGAGCGCAGCTAAAACCTTAGTCATCCGATTTGAAGATTGGGACCATTTCAAGGACCGCGTAAAAAGCGCTCTCAAAAAGGGCAAGCCTGGGATCGCGACCCAGAACACGCTTGTCTTTTCCTCGGTCTCTGAGTATCAGAAATTCATGACTGAACAGAAGGTCGCTATCTTAGCCGCGATCATCGGCAAGAAGCCGTCATCGATTTATCAGCTGGCGCAGTTGGTGGAGCGCGATTTCGCTAACGTCCAGCGCGACTGCACAGCCCTTGAAGCGATGGGCTTCATTCGGCTTGAAGAGTCGGGAGATAAGAAAAAATCCAAAACGCCAAGACTCGCTTTCAACTACACACGAATTGAGATTCATATGCCGCAGGTGACTTACTCGCATCATTTGGGCGGAGCTGCTTGATGAGCAAGCCGTCGGCGCTCATCTTACCGCATAAGCAACACGCTCAATGAAGGGAAGGCCTTTCTTCCAGAATAATACTCGGTCAATTGAAAGGCTCGATTGTCCACCCTCAGAACGTGCTAACGGGACCTACAAGCAGTTAAGCAGTCACATCCAAGTTTAACCGACATTTTATAGAGATCTGATCTCTAACCAAAACGGCATTTATTCTGGATGAATCGCGGCAGTCAACGAGCAGCGATGCTGATCAAAGGGCAATGACAAAAGAAAATAGCTTGAGCGGATGACGTTCTGGCTCTTCACCAGAGACAAATCGACATTGATCACGCTCGATGTGATGTCGAGATTTTCCACTTGGCTTGCCGTGGTCTGCAGATTGGCAGCGACGAAATTCGAATTCTCAGGTTTTGCGATCGTACCGAGACCCGAGCATTGAACGAGATAAGGTCGCTTGCTGTCGGTCTGGCATTTGTTGACATCCCAGTTGATTAACACTTCACCGGTAAAAACTGAAAGGTCCTTGGCGTTCTGCTCAATCTCCGGCAAGAATGCAGGCGTCACGACGCCGGTGAAGATCGGGAAGTTCGTAAATCCCGCCCCGTTTTGATAGCGCAGATGAAACTGAGTCGTGTCGCCCCACATCTCAACCTTGGCCGATGAGTTATTGCACGAGACCGTGAAATCTTTCGCCGACGTTGCCGCAAGCCCAAAGGTCGAAATCGCGAGCGACCCCAAAACCGTCAAAATTCCAAGCATGCTACTCCCCCGATGCATTTAAGATCTCAAACTCATCGTTTAACTAATGTCGTAGCTCTTCCGGTGGAACGACCGTGGAGGACAGCGCCTCGTCCGTACTGAACGTGAGTTTCTCACCTTCGACTCCAATGTGCACGGTATCTCCAGGTTTTAAGCGTCCCGCGATGATGTCGCGCGAGAGAGGATTCAAAATGTCGGTTTGAATCACTCTTTTCAGCGGCCGCGCACCAAACACTGGGTCAAATCCCTTTTGAGTGAGAAACTCGAGGGCCTCGGGTTCGCAAACGATGCTGATTTTCTTATCCTGCAGCCTGCGCTCGACCAGTTTCAACTGCACTCTCACGATGCCGCCCAGTTGCTCTTGGCTCAAGCGATTAAAGATCACGACTTCGTCGATCCGGTTCAGGAACTCCGGTCTGAAGTGTTGCCTCATGGCTTCCTGAATCGCGTTCTCGCGGCCTTTGACCGAAAGATCCGGATCCATGATCGCGTGTGAGCCGATATTGGAGGTCATGATCAAAACGGTGTTTTTAAAGTCGACGACTCGCCCCTGCCCGTCGGTGAGTCTGCCGTCATCGAGAACCTGCAGGAGAATATTAAAAACGTCTGGATGAGCCTTCTCGATTTCATCGAATAAAATCACGCTGTAGGGTTTGCGCCGAACTTGCTCCGTGAGCTGCCCGCCCTCTTCGTAACCAACGTAGCCAGGAGGAGCTCCGATCAGCCGCGAGACTGCGTGTTTTTCCATATACTCTGACATGTCGATGCGGATGACTGCGCTGTCGCTATCGAACATGAATTCTGCCACGGCCTTCACAGTCTCGGTTTTGCCGACCCCTGTTGGACCTAGGAAAATGAAAGTTCCGATCGGCCGGTTGGGATCCGAAATTTCTGCGCGCGCGCGGCGAATGGCATCGGCGACTACCGTCAGGGCATGATCTTGGCCAATCACGCGCTGGCGAAGTTCGTCTTCCATGTGCAGCAAGCGATCCTGCTCGCTCGTCAGCATGCGGTTGACTGGCACGCCCGTCCATTTCGCTACGATCTCGGCAATTTCTTCGGGGCCTACTTCTTCACGCAGCATTCGACCGCTGGCTGAATTCTTGTCGTCGGCATTGGCGTTCAGAGTTTTAAGTCGCTGCTCGAGCTGCGGAAGTTCGCCATATTTGAGTTGTGCCGCCCGCTCGAGCTGACCGGTCCGCTCGGAACGTTCGATTTCGTTGCGCACTGACTCGATTTTCTCTTTGGTGGTCGTGAGGTCGCCAATGCTGCTTTTTTCAAGTTCCCACTTACTGCGCAGTTCCTTGATCTTTGAATCGAGTTGCGAAAGCTCTTCTTCGATCAGTTCAAGTCTTTCGATCGAACCTTCATCTTTTTCGCGGCGTAAAGCTTCGCGTTCAACCAGCAGCTGTTTGCGTTCACGTTCAAAACCGTCGAGCTCGGCCGGCACACTGCCGATTTCAATGCTGAGACGAGCGGCAGATTCGTCCATCAAGTCGATGGCTTTATCTGGCAGAAAGCGGCCTGTGATGTAGCGACTCGAGAGCTTAACCGCCGCCACGATCGCCGAGTCTCGTATACGCACGCCGTGGTGAACTTCGTATTTTTCCTTCAAACCCCGCAAAATCGTGATTGCATCCTCAACGCTCGGCTCGGGCACGAGCACCTGTTGAAATCGCCGTTCAAGTGCCGCATCTTTTTCGACGTACTTTTGATATTCATCCAGGGTCGTGGCCCCGATGCACCGAAGCTCACCGCGCGCGAGCGCAGGCTTTAAGAGTTGTCCGGCATCCATCGCACCTTCGGTTTTTCCGGCGCCAACCAGTGTGTGCATCTCATCGATAAACAAAATAATTTGACCGTGTGACCCGGTCACTTCCTTGATCACCGCCTTGAGGCGATCTTCGAATTCACCGCGGTACTTTGCTCCGGCGATCATCGCGCCCATATCGAGAGCCACGACCTTCTTGCCGATCAGAGTCTCAGGTACGTCACCCTTGATGATGCGGCCAGCGAGGCCCTCGGCGATGGCTGTCTTGCCCACGCCAGGTTCGCCAATAAGGACGGGATTGTTCTTGGTTCGCCGACTCAAAACCTGGATCACGCGGCGAATTTCCTCTTCGCGTCCAATTACAGGATCGAGCTTGCCCTCGGTTGCGGCTTGGGTGAGATCGCGACCGTATTTTTTTAGAGCGTCGTATTTTGCCTCGGGGCTGTCGTCGGTCACCTTCTGGTTGCCGCGAATTTTCACCAGAGTCTCCTCAACTTGTTTGCGGGTAAGCTTGTGAGAGGTCAGAAATTTAGTGAAATCGCCGCCCGGCTCAGACAGCGCGGAAAGCAAAAAATGCTCCGTTGAAATAAACTCATCCTCGCGTGAACGCGCTTCGCGCTCAGCACCCTCAAAGATCTTCACCAGTCTTTGACTCGCGATCACTTTTCGCCCACTGCCAGACACTTGCGGAAAACGATTCAAAGCCGCGTCGTTATCGCGAATCAGCCCCGGCAAATCGCCGCCCGAGTTGCGCACCAAATCCGGAATCAGACCGTCATTCTGGCTGAAAAGCTGACTGAAAAGATGCTCCGGCTCGACGGCTGAATGGCCGCGCGTTTCGGCCATTTTAGCGGCCTCTTGCATAGCCTCTTGGCTTTTAATCGTCATCTTATCGATTTCGCTCATATTTCCCGCCATTTTTTCAAGGCTCTGCGGACCCATAGACAACGAGGCCCAAGTACCATTAAGATGTAGCCGCTAAGGAAAAAGTCAATGAGCGATCAGCCAAAAAACATCAGCAAAAGTGCCAAGCGCCAAACGCGTTTAGAGCAAAAAAAGATGCAAAGAGAAGCCAGGGAAGAGAGCCGGCTGAAGCGACCCTATCAGCCCAACCGCAAACGTCGCTCGATTCGCCTCGATCGCGTGCAGGCACGTGACCTGCGCGTTTATGATGTCCGATTTTTCTGCGATCAATGTTCTCACTATAGCCCTTCGACGCAAACCTGCACGATGGGCTACGTCGCCCAGCACACCCTCGAGAGCCAAATGAAACTTTACGACCTCACCGGCATGATGGCTTTCTGCCGGTTTATGGAGATCGACTGATGTTCTCCGTGCTCAGCCCTTGGACGGTCTGGGCATCGCTTGTCGTTCTTGGAGTCCTCGCGGCTTACTTACTCGCGCGAAGATCCACAAAACTCGAGACTCCCGCACTCACGAAGATAGATCTGCTCGACTCCGGAGAGGAAATTGAGATCCTCGGCGCGCGGATTCATTATCTGCAAGCCGGACGCGGCCCCGATATCATTTTGCTCCATGGCATCGGCGCTTCACTTTTTATCTGGCGCTTTTTAATACCGCGCTTAGCACTCCATTATCGCGTCACGGCTTTTGATTTGCCCGGCTCTGGTGCAAGCAGCAAGGAGATCGATCGCGACTATGGTCTGGATTCACAATGCAATCTCACACTCGAGTTTCTCAACCGACTTAATATCCGCGAGGCCACGCTGATCGGAAGTTCCATGGGAGGAGCGATCGCCCTGTGGCTCGCAAAACTTAACGCCAATCGATTTCCCCAGGTGATTGCACTGGCACCTGCAACCGACCCCAAAAGAGTGCCGAAACTCACTCCTTTTTTGTTACCGTACATGGCCCCCCTTTCACCCCACTTGAGTCGGGTTCTCAACCGGCCCGCGATGCGGCTGATCCTTCGCCGAGTGATCGGGCGTAAAGACCTGATCACAGACGATGTCGTCGACCGCTATCTCAAGCCCTACCGCGACCAGGGTCAGGCCGTCCGGGCTTTTTGGTCGAGTCTGAAGTTACTCTCTGACCCTCGACTGCCCGAAGGTCTTCGCGGCCTCAAGTCACGGACACTGATTCTCTATGGGGTCCGCGACCATCTGGTCACTCGAAGAAGCGTCGAGAAATTGTCAGAGGTCCTTCCCTCCGCCAAAATTATCATTCACGCAAACGCCGGCCATCACATGATGGAGAGCGATGAAGAATGGACCTTCGAGGAGATAGTTAAGTTTCTCGGAGCCTAAAGATCCTTGGTCTCAAGGCACCAAAGTCTTGAAAACCCCGCCAATGGCCGCGCTCCAAGCCCGCCTCCTTGCCAGACTTAGT
>JAYTRM010000311.1:0-1884 GCA_043746165.1 Bdellovibrionales bacterium
ATCGCGAGACACGGAGTTGCCCGATTGGAACTACACCATCAGGCCGCAATGAAAATCGTGCTAAAAGTCTGTGATTTTATTTTTGCGCGGCCCCTTAACCGAAGTTCGATCGACACGACTACGCGCCAAGCTGTGCGTGCGCGCCATGTAGTAATGAAGGCGCTCTTCACCAACCTTGATGTACTTAAGATCTTTGTGCCGTTTGCTAAAAATTCCGAACCCCGCCTCAGAGTTCGCCGGTCGCGACTCGAGCTATAATCTGCTCGGAAGGCAACACCATGACAGACAAGTAGGCCTCTTTGAAACGCCAAGCGATCGACTGGATGGCATCTATAAAGCTGACTCCACTTCACGCACCACTAAGGTTCGCGTTCAACCGGTTAAGATCGCAAGCGCGACGACGCAAGATTCGCTGATCTTCGGCGAAATTGATACGGGTTCGAATGAAGCCATTTTGAAGGTGCCGTCAGCGGCGTTAGTTTTTAGCCGCAACCACCAGTACGTGATCAAGGGTCCCGCCGAAAAAATGAGCGCGGTTGAAATTCAGGTGATCGGAGAGTCCGATAATTTTAGCTCCGTTCGGCCTGTCAAATCTGGTCAACTCGCCGGCGGCGATTTGGTGGCTGGACGTGGCGGAATCTTTCTCTTAAAGTAGCTCGATGTGGGCACCCAGCCATGAAGTCATTGGTGCATGGCTGGCTGCACTTTCAGCGCTCGCAACCAATTTTGTTTTATTTCCTGCTCGCCTGCCTCATTGGCTGGGGCGCCTACATCGCCTGGCAGAGTGAGATACAAGCTTTTCCCGAGCTCACTAACGTGCAGGTTCAGGTCATCACCCAATTTCCCGGCAAGGCCGCCGAGGAGGTTGAGCGCCAACTCACGATACCAGTCGAAGTGGCAACCAACGGACTCGCAGGCCCTATCAATCAGCGCTCGATTTCGATTTTCGGCCTGAGCGTCGTCACGCTCACGTTTGACGACAACGTGCAATCGAGACAAGCCCGGATCGATGTTTCACAAAGATTGTGCGACGTCGAGCTGCCCGAGGGCGTAAAGCCCTCGTTGTCAACCGACACCACTCCCGTGGGTGAAATTTATCGTTACACGCTCAAACGCACCATGCCAGTCGATGAAATGCGAATGATCGAAGATTGGCGCCTTAAGCGCGAGTTCAAGAGCATTCCTGGTGTCGCCGACGTCGTCAGTTTTAGTGGCCCAGTGCGCACTATCGAAGTGAAACTCGACGTCGCGCGAATCAAGGCCATGGGCCTCACGGTCGAGACCGTGGCCCAAGCGCTCGGACAAAATCACGCCAACGCAGGCGGCGCGATTCTCACTCACGGAGACGAGTCGTACATCGTGCGCTCCATCGGCATGTACGAAAATCCCGAGAGCCTCGAGCAAGCCGTCGTCGCCACCCAGCACGGAGTCCCGATCCGCGTGCGCGACATCGGGTCAGTGCAGCTCAGCCATCAACCGCGACTCGGCCAGGTCGGCTACAACAACGATAACGATGTAGCCGAGGGGATCGTTTATCTCAGGCTCGGCTCCGACACGCTTGAGACCTGCCGCCTCATCCGTGAAAAGATCGCCAAACTCAACACGCAAATTCTTCCGCCTGCAGTGCAGATCGTGCCGTACTACGGTCGTACGGACCTCATTGATCGCAGTAGCCATGCGGTTTTTCACAACATCTTTTTTGGCATCCTGCTCGTCTGCCTGGTGTTGATCGTGGGCCTTGGTCTTGAGTACTGGGCGATGAGTCTTGGCGTAGCACTCATAATTCCATTTGCTCTTCTCATGGCGTTTGTCGGCGTGCGCCTAGGCCTAGTTCCAGCGGCGCTGTCGCACGGTATAGGCTCTGAAACCGCACGTCCCTTCGCG
>JAYTRM010000312.1:0-13646 GCA_043746165.1 Bdellovibrionales bacterium
AGCCTCGGGGCTTGCCCCGAGGAGGTTCACCCTGGTTTTCCTGACATCCCCGAGCCTCGCGCGGTCGACGGAAATATCCTCGCCAAATCAAGTGCAGCACTTGGAATCGTTGAGCCCAAAGGGCCGAACTGAGGAGTTTTGGCGGCAGACCGGTATCGATGTTTCTAATCTTGATAAACTAAAAATGTTTTCAAGTCTTAATTGTCTTCAAAACCAGACAAATTTTGAAGGATGCGTGAGCGGCATAAATGCGATCGTATCGTATGCCGAGCCGCCGTTGCGGCTGGTGCCGGTTATCCAAGTCAAGGGCGCTGAAATCGTCAAATCTTTTGGCCTGATGAGTTTTGTGAAAATACCGGCTCGAGAATTGTTCTCAGAGCGATCCGGTGACCTGACCGACGCTCAGGCGAGTGCTAAGAAGCTCGCTGAACGTTCTCGTTGGCACAAAGACATGGCGCTGATCTACAGCAATAGAGATGAGCATTTCGATTTCGATCAAGTGTATAGTTTTGCAAAGAAGGCGGGCTTTCGCACAGCCAAAAGCGAAGCGGCCATTGTTGGAGAGAGCATCAACTCCTATTTGCGTGAGTCGATGGATCCGCACGCTAGGCTTCAACCCCTAGCTGAAGTTGAATTTCAGAATCGACATGCCGACAGCCGGCTGTGCGGAATCGGCGCAGAAATGAAAATGCAGTCTGGCAAACTAACCTTGGTTGACACAGCCGACAACAGCCCGGCGCTTCAGGCGGGGATGCGCCTCGGTGATCAGCTTCTCAAAGTCAATGGCGTCTCGATAGTTGGCCGTGAGATCAATGAGGTGGTCGACGCGATTCGCGGGGTGGCGGGGACCAAAGTGCAACTCCGTATATTGCGTGAGGGTAAAGAATTCGATCTCGAAGTCACCCGGGGCAACGTGGTTTTTCAGAACGTAAAATGGAACATGGTGACTGACACTGGCAAAAAAGTGGCGCACATCAGGATCAAATCCTTCAGTGACCGCAATGCGTGTTCATCATTGAGAGGTGCCATTTCCGATGCAGAGACCCGAGGCGCGGAATCGCTCGTCCTCGATCTGCGATCTAATCCCGGCGGAAACCTCGATCAAGCTATTTGCATCGGTCGACTCTTTGTTGGCGAAAAGGAAATCGTCAAAGTAAAAGATCTCCACACTAATGAATTTGTCAGTGCCCCTCAGGTCAATGACTTTGGGCAAGTGACGAAGCTTCCGCTCGTCGTACTGATCAATCAAGAGTCCGCAAGCGCCTCGGAAATCGTTGCTGGAGCGCTGCAGGACTATCGCCGTGCCTGGGTGATCGGCGAGCGCTCATTCGGTAAGGGTAGCGTGCAGGCGGCTGAGACGACGAGCTTCAATGCCAAGATTCTTAAGTTCCAAACGATCGAGCGCTTCTACCAACCGAGCGGACGTACGAATCAGCTGAGCGGAATCATTCCTGACGTGGTCGTTCCATTTAAGGCCAACGCGACAGTGCAAGAGCGCGTGGCGGCTCGTGAGGCCGATTATTATTCTCACGCGCTCGTCGACGAGGGCCCCGCCTGGAAGCAGCCCCGCCCCGACGACGTGAAAAAATTATCGACCTGTATGGCAAACGGAGTAGCCGCCGAGTTGACCAAGAAGTCAAAAACAAAGTCTCCGCAGTTCGATTACCAACTTGTTTCCGCCGAAGACGCTCTTTCTTGTCAGGGCATATAATCAGTTCGAGCGAGGTCGTGCAGTGATTGTCAAGAGGCGCGCGAGGCCAGCGCCTTCAGGATCTTCTTAATCTCACCTTCGGCGTAAGGTTTTGCAAAAATCTGAGCGAACTCGTACTGAGAGGCTACGTTGATGTCGCCTGTGATCAAATCAACGACTTTTGCCCTGCCATAATTTTGACTTACTCGACTTCAAAATTAATCCTGAGCCGAACCTTTGAAGGAACAGGCTTATTTGCGTCAATAGCCGGATTAAATCGCCAGTTGCGCACGGATTTAAGCGCAAGGGCATCGAGTTCGTCGTTACCACTCGCGCCGATCAGGTGCGGAACAAAGGAGCCGTCGGAGTTGATCACAAACTCTATGAGAACCGTCGTTTTAAGATTTTGATTGCGCAAGTACGATGGAAGTTTAGGCGCCGGTGAAGAAAGTACGATCGGACCGTGCGAAGTGATTTCTGGGCGCTGCGGGACGGTTTCATTTTTTTCTTCGAGGGCCTCCGACTTTGAATCATCTTGGCGGCCGACATTTGGGGCTTTGCTCAAAACGGGCTCGGGACGGGCGGCGCGAGCGACAACAGCTTTTTTGACCTCGGTCAGGTGGCTCTCTGGTCGGGGAGTCTCAAAAATCTGCGCCTCAATCGGCTCGATCGGCGCTGTAGCCACGGGTGATAACGTTTTTGAGTTGTGACTTAGGGTAAAGAGCACGCTGCTGAGAATAAGCAGAGCTGCGACAAAAGATAAAACAAGCGTTCGCGGCGAATCATCAAAGCGTGACGGATCCACGACATTCATTTTGCTGACCTAGATCCGCGCTCGCCGCCTGCTTCAGTGGCGAGAGCGAATTTTCGCACGCCGATCAGGCGCGCGCGATTCATCGCCTGCACGACCAGTCCGTAATTAACCGCCTGGTCGGCATTAACGACGAGTGTGTCTTGCGGGTGACCTGTCATAGCGTGTGCGAGAGTCTCACCGAGAGAGTCAAGCGAGACGCTCTCTTTATTGACGTAAAGATCGCCGGTTTTTGAGATGGTCAAGATTACATTTTGCTTGAGCGCTTCGGGTGACGCTTCAGTTTTTGGAAGCGCTACCGGTACGCTGTTGATTTTTGTCATGGCCAGAGACGAAACCATGAAAAATACCAACAAGAAAAAAATCACGTCGATCATCGGAATGATCTCGATCCGCGCTTTTTTCGATCCGCGTTGGCGAACTTTCATGACGACTTTCTGGCAATAATCTTGCGAACTTCGAGAAGTCGCGCGCCCGCATTCTCCATGGAGAAGATAACGTCTCTTACAACGTGATTAAAATAATTGTAGGCGAGAAGGCAAAGAAGCGCGATGACAAGGCCGGTGGCGGTCGCAATCAGAGCTTCGGCGACGCCGCCCGTAATGGCGTGCGGCTCGCCAACACCTTTTTCGGAGAGCACTTGAAATGAGCTCATCATTCCCGTGATTGTTCCTAGCAGGCCCATCAGCGGTGCGGCCGTGATGACTGTGTCGAGAATATCGAGCCGACGCTCGAGAACTGGCACCCACATTTCGGCCTGCGCCTGCATCGAGAGTTCGATTTCCTCTACGGGCGCGCCCTCGTCTCTGAGACCTGCTTCGAGAACCGAAGCAATGGGGGCATTGGCTTTCTTTAAGCGCTGGCGGGCCATGCTCAGGTCAGCTGTGGACTTTAAACTTGCCAGCACTTCGTCGCACAGAGTTCGGCTCTCTTTGAGGCGAACGTGCAACACATAGAGTCTTTCGATCACGGCGGTCAAGGCGACCAGCGCGGAAATCAAAAGCGGGATCATCATGAAGCCACCCTTCATGAGATACTGAAAACTATCGGCATTGTTCATAACTTGGTCCTCTTTTGTACCCAAAGTTTTATTCGATCTTGCGGTCCGATGCAATCACGACCCGATGCGAAACTACTTTGAGTTTTCTCGGGCAGCCACTTATTGTTGGCTCGGAGGGATGTTTGGATAGGCCTGCGCTGAGCATTGTGATTTCGAGGCATTTTCGCACCTCTGAGGTGGAGAGCTTGCTCCTGGGGATGCCCTCGTGCTGAATACCGTTCGTCGCAACTGGCGCCACCTGCTGTCCACTTGCTCCATGAGAATGCCGCTCACTCAGCCGTCAATCGAGACGCGCGGTGAGCCGCTTTGGCTAGATGCGGTTACGGAAGTTACCGAGGTCAAACTTTCGCAAATTCGTTCTGGATCGCAGGAATCGACCCAGGTGAAGGTTTTGCGAATTTTGGTAGATGAGCGAGCTGACGCGCCGAAATTGAGACAGTTTTTGCAAAATGTTCGTGAGTCTTCGCCTCATGCCGTCCTGACCTATGGTTTGCCAACGCCAGCCGATGTGACGAGTATTTCGGCCTCTGATGAAAAAAGTTTTCAAATCTTTCGCAACTTTCACTCGTTTGCGTCTACGGTCAGTAGCCTGCAAATCAATTGGGTGGCCTCATACCGAAACGGGCTATCGCGAACACCCACGCAAAAGCCTAGGTTGCAAAGATCAAACGACCGTTGGCGCGATATTGAAAACCCGGGGCTTACGGTGATCATTCCGCATCATCAGGATTTTCGAAATCTTTGCAGGGTACTCGATCACCTGCAAATGCAAACGCTCAGCAAATTTGAAGTCGTGGTCGTCGACAACGCTGTCGAAAGCGAACTGCTTTTACAGCCTCAGGTCGCCGAGATCTTGATGCGCAACTTAGCACTCACCGTTGTATCCATGGTATCACCTGACCGAAATCTCTATCTTTCGGGCCAGGCGCGCAATGTGGGCATCGGTCTCGCGCGCGCCGCCAAAATACTTTTTCTGGATTCGGACATCGTCTTGCCGGCGGCTTTTTTAAGCGATGTGGCTTTGGATCTCGAAAGCGCCGACGTAGTCATGGCAAAACGGCACATGCTCACCGAGCCTGCGAGTCAAGCGCCGATCCCCGTCAGCGCAATTAAGCCTGATGACCTCTACGCCCAAGATGAATACTGGGAAAGTTTCAATAGGCGCACGAATTGGGATGAGGGTGAAGACTACTGGAAGTACGCCTGCACCTACTGCCTTGCGGTAAAACGTGAAGTGCTCACAAGGTCGGGTCACTTCGACGGAAATTTTACGATGTACGGCTTTGAAGATGTCGATCTGGCTTTTCGGTTTTACAAACTTGGCATGAAGTTCACTTTTGCCCGAAGCGATTGCTACCATCTTTACCCGGCGAGCCGCTCTCACAACTATCACCTTGAATCTTCTAAGCGCCAAAATTCTTTGCGTGCTGCGGCCCTGACGTTTTTTCTTTTGCGTCCCGAGCGCTTAAGCTTCGTGACCTGCCAGCACTACTTTGTGCCCACGTTTTTTAAGTGGCTCGCCTCGAAAATGCTCGGAGAATCACTGCAGCTGCGATGGTTGGAAAGCGACCGAGATGCTCGCACTGGCTGACGGCACCGCGCTTCCGGTGAACTGAATCGTGTTCGAAGCTGGAATATAAGTCCATCCGTTGGTGGTACTCTGCGGAACCGTTTGGCCGTTCACCGTCACGACGATAGTACTCGCGTTCGGGCTTCCCGAGAGCGCAAACTCTGACGAAAGTGAAATGATCTGTTGTTGAATAAAGTTGAGCGAGTTGGCGTAGCTCGAGTCACAGATACTTCCGAGAATACCGTTCGTGTCGGTGACGAGTTGCATGTAGCGTTGACCAACAATCGTTGCTGGGCTAGCGGCGACGTGCGAGGCTTGGCAAGCACTGTCGAGAACGGAAATTGCCGATACGTTATAATGGCGATTCGTTGGCGTGCTCGAGGTTAAATTGTCGAGATAAGAGACCATCGAATTGACTGTCACGAGATTGGTATCGGCATAATCGTGATCGGGAAGTCCGCCTTTGATCCAACTAAGTTCGGGGCGGTTCGGATCGGTGAAGTCATCCTCATCCGACAAGATGATGACGGCGAAAAACGAACCAGCCCGCGGAAAGCCCGCATTGAGTGGACTGCTCAGCGCCGCGGTGATGCTCGAAAAAGCTCTTTCATCGGCCGAGCCGAGAGCGCCCTGAGTGGCGTTCGTCACGAAATTCTGTACGATGTTCGGTATCAGTGGTGTGATATAGAAAAATCCGCTCAACGCCGAGCCGACACCGTCGCGCCAAGCAGCGAGAGTCGGATTATTGTCATAAGTTGGTGCCGCCAAATAGCTATCTGACGTGGTCACGACCATGTTGTAGTCAAAACCCTTGGTCTGAAAATTCTGAATGAAATTATTAAAGTTGCTGACCATGTTTTGCTGAAGTGGATCCATCGATGCCGAGTTGTCGACCACCCAGAGGATGTCGATCTTGTTGTTGACGGTGACGGCGTTTTGTTGAAACGACTGTCCTGTCGCTAGAGCGTCGAAATTGGCTCCAGGCTTGCTACACGCAGAAAGGCCTAGGCCCAACAATAGAGATGAACCAAGGAGCAGTGAATGGTTCAGATTACGTGCTGTCATAAAGTCCCCTTCCGCGAGTTACATCTATAATGAAGACTCACGTTTCTCATCGCAACGTTCAGTGGACCGTCGACGAAGTTGACACCCCAGGTGCGCAAACAAAGCTCCACAACCCAAATGCAATAAGCCGAAGCTTGAACGTTTCAGATCGGACAGGCGCGTTTCGTTCGGAAACGCTGTTTGTGGAGTTGACGTTTTGCTGAAGTTTACGGCGATTTGGATGGAAGAAAATCACGGTATTAATCTTCTCTGACGATTTAAAATGGACCATGCTGCGCAGAAATCCCTTGCAGCGGCCCTTTTGAAGCCTTAGAAGCAGCCATGGAAACAGTCGAGGAGTGCCTTAAAACCGAATTCTCAAGACGTGACGAGCACTGGGAGCGCGCTTTCTTGCTGGCGCTCCAGAGAGCCAATGTGATGGTGACCTCACCGGAGCCCCGCCAGGGCCCTGATCGGTGGCCGTATCTCTTTGTTTCGACGGCCCCGAACAAGGATTCTGAGCCTCTTGCGAACGTGCTTGGGTGGCTTTCCACGCGTGGAATCGGGCTGGCAGTCAACGCTGAGCAAGCGACTCCAGATTTTGTTCTCAGCTACGGAATGGTTTGGAATTGTCGCGAGCGCGGTGAATTTCTATCGGCATCACCTCAGGTCGATACCGGCCCAATCGAAATTCCCGCCGCCAAACAGGTCATGGTCGGCGTGCCGAGCACGGCTTATTTGCCAGAATACGTACGCACGATTATTCGCCAGTTCTTAAAAGATCAAGGCGTAAGCCAAGCCAAAGTTTTGATGGCTGACTTTGAAGGAAAAGGATTCGATCTTTGTTTCTCGATCGAATCTCTAAATTCTCCGCCTGAAGCTGAGCACTCGGGGATTGCCGAAGCGCTTTCATGGTTTTTGCCGGCCCATTACTCGATCGCACTGGTGAGCGAAAAGCTCCTAGGCGGCTTTGTTACTCTATAAATCTTAGTTGTAATCGGAAGCGCGCGGAAGCATGTCCATCAAAGCTTCTCGCCAGTACTCCGGTGCGTCGTCCGAATAGTCCACGCAAATCTCGTAAGTCTCTTTATCGAGGCGTTTGGTGCGAACGATTCGCCCTCCGATTTCAAGGTCCATCGGCTCAATCACCAGGATCATCTGATCGCCCTCAATCTCGGCAATCGAAAGCGCGTCACGATACTTCTGCGGCACCAGGCTTTTGCGATCGACGATCAGCAAGAATCCAGTTTTGGAAGCATCGACAATGTGCCCACTGCGTGAAAGCAAAACCTTGTGATCTAGCGATGTAAGCCCGGTGACGGGAATGGGCTGTTGCAGCTTTTCGCGGGGAGCAACCCTGCGCTCCATCTTTACCGCGGCATTGGTTTTCTTCGACACTCGACACCTCCTACATAGAACTCTTCGGAACCCCAGGACCTAAGTTGAGGAATGGGGCTAAAATAAAATGGAGGGCTGTCTACTTGCGCGGCAAGTGTGCAAATGGAGGACAGAGGGTGTCTCAGAGCGGGGCGAATGGGCTCAAAAGGTTAGTGGGCCGTAAAGTGATCGGGCCAGGTGACGGATCTTCCTTCAGTAATCGCCATCATGCGATCGAGCGAAAGACGAGCGTGTTCGGCGAGCTTAGGCTCGATCGAGACGCATGGCTCGAGGCTCTCGAGTGCCGAGGCGATTTTCTCCAGAGTGTTCATCTTCATATAGGGACATTGATTGCAAGCGCAACTGCCTTCAGCGGGTGCTTGCACCAGCTTCACATCGGGGCGGGCTTTGCGCATTTGGTGGAAGATGCCGTCCTCGGTTGCGACGATAAATTCACCGATATCCTTGGCGTTTTTGACCTCTTCGAGAAGCCGGGCAGTTGAGCCAATCACATCGGCGTATTTCAGCACGGCTTCATCGCACTCGGGATGGGCCAAGACGCGCGCTTTTGGATGGCGCTCTCTGAGCTCGAAGAGCTTCTTAGCCGAAAATAAAACATGCACCTCGCAAGAGCCAGGATACAAAATCATTTCACGGCCGAGTTTTTTAGATAAATAATGACCGAGGTTGCGGTCGGGGCCGAACAAAATTCGTCGGTTGGCTGGTATCGCTCGAATCACTTTTTCGGCATTGCTCGATGTGACGCAGACATCGGTGATCGACTTCACTTCGGCGCTGGAGTTGACATAGGTCACGGCCAGCGCATCGGGATATTGCTCGCGCCAGCTCAAGTAGCGGTGGTAGGGCGAATGATCGACCAGCGAACAGCCGGCACCGCGATCGGGAATCAGAACTGTTTTCTCTGGTGAAAGAAGCTTCACGCTTTCGGCCATGAAAACGACGCCAGCGAGTAAAATGACTTCGGCCTGACTGCGACTTCCGTGCTGGGCGAGCTGCAAACTATCACCAACAAAATCGGCGACGTCTTGAATTTCGCCGTCCTCATAGAAATGGGCAAGGACCAACGCCTTCCGATCTTTCTTGAGCTGCTGAATGCGATCAGTGACGACGTTGATTGACAGGTTGATTGACTGGCCGGTGGTTTGGCCGGTGGTTTGGTCGGTGGGCATCTTAAACTTCCAGCATCCAGTTATGCGTATCTGGCACTCGGCCGTATTGAATGTCGTTCAAAATTTTGTAGAGCTCAGCAGAGATCGCGCCAACATGCCCTTCGTTGATGATGAGATCCTGGCCGTCCACCGATAAAGTGCCAACGGGCGAAATTCCCGCCGCCGTGCCCGTGCCAAACACTTCGCGCAATTCACCTTTGCGCTGGGCCTCGAGGATTTCGGCAAGTTCAATCGGGCGCTCTTCGACTTTGCGCTTCTGCGACCTGAGCAAATCGAGAACCGAATTTCGGGTGACGCCGGGGAGAATAGTGCCATTGAGTTCCGGAGTGAGAACACGGTCGCCAACGACGAAGAAAACATTCATTGTGCCGACTTCTTCGACATATTTCTTGTGAGTCGCATCGAGCCACAGAACCTGCGCGTAGCCGCGTTTTTTGGCAGTCATTGCGGCAAGGAGACTTGCGGCGTAATTTCCACCGGCCTTTGCAGCGCCGATGCCACCGGGCGCGGCCCTCGTGAAGTTGCGTTCGACCCAGATCTTCACCGACTCGATGCTGTCTCCGTAGTAATTACCAACAGGTGAGGCGATCACGTAGTAAATGTACTCTTCTGCAGGTCGCACTCCGAGAAAGGCCTCGGAGCCAATCAGAGTTGGGCGCAGGTAAAGAGCCGTGCCGGGCTTCGACGGCACCCAATCTAGATCAGCGCGGGTGAGCGCTTTAAGTGACTCGATGTAGAGTTCAAGATCGATGAATTTCATGCATAGGCGCTCGGCGCTCGACTTCATACGGGCGTGATTCATTTCTGGGCGAGATAGGCGCACCTTGCCGTCGACGCCGCGAAAGGCCTTCATGCCTTCAAAGATCGCCTGGCCGTAGTGCAGGACCGAGGCGCCAGGGTCAATCTGCAAACTTTGGTAGGAGGTGACGCGCGGGCGGTGCCAGCTGCCGTCTTTGCCGTATTCGCAGATGAACATGTGGTCGCTGAAATAGCGGCCAAAACCGAGTTGGTCGTCCTGCGGTTTCGGCTTCGGCTGAGGATTTTTTTCGAAGGCGATTGAGGGGCTCAAGCGATAAAACCTCCACGAGAACTTTTTTTTCGTTTCTGGCCCCTGTCGGTTAACACTTGCGCAAGAGTGGAGCAACCCAATCCGACTCGCGAATTAAATTTCGCCGCCTTTGAGCGTTGTAATAATAGCTTTGGAGACCGTGCGCAGGGTTTCGAACACTCCGCGGCCAATGGAGGCTGTCGTTTCGAAGTCAGGCGCGTTGAAGCGGTTCAGTGCAGCACGCAGTTCGGCGAGTGAGGCGGCGTTAGGAAGATCGCGTTTGTTGTATTGGATCACCAATGGTACCTGGCGAATGTCGTAGCCCTGTTGCTCGAGGTTCTTCTCAAGGTTTTTCAGCGCTTCGATGTTTTCGTCCATGCGCTCGAGTTGCGAGTCGGCAACGAAGATCACGCCGTCGAGGCCCTTAAGGATCAGCTTGCGGCTGGCATCGTAAACGACTTGACCGGGTACCGTATAGAGGTGAAAGCGCGTGTTGAGACCACGGATTTGCCCGACATTCATTGGCAGAAAATCAAAAAAGAGTGTCCGCTCAGGATTGGTGTTGAATGACGCAAGTTCGGAGCGGTCTTGCGGAGCGGTTTTTTGATAGACCCACTGGATATTGGTGGTTTTGCCACCGAGCGAAGGGCCGTAGTAGACCACTTTGCAATGAATTTCCTTGGCCTCTTGGTTAATAAAAGCCATTGGCTCCCTTAGCTCCGGTCGCTCTAAAAGTCAGAATCGATGCCCGAATCAATATTAGAGCTCGGTGCGGTTTTCTAAAGCACGGCCCAGTGTTCTGTCGTCTACGTAGTCTATATCGCTTCCAAGCGGAACGCCACTCGCAATTCGTGTGATCTTGAGCTGCTTTTCACCGAGAATCTTTGCCAAATAAAGTGCTGTCGTGTCGCCCTCGAGATCGGGATCAAGAGCCAAAATCACTTCGCTGATTTTCGGAGCTGGTGCGGGTGTTTCGCCCGGGGCAATCGCCCGACTGACCGAAGGGGGAAGCGGGCGGCCTTCAATTCCGGCATCGATCCGCTCGAGAAGTTCACGAATTCTCAACTGCTCGGGACCAATATTATCGAGTGGCGAAATGGCGCCATGCAGTACATGATAGCGGCCGCGAAAAACTCCCGATGACTCCACCCGTAAAATATCGGCCGGATCTTCAACGAGGCAAAGCAGATCATCGCGGCGATGCGGATCCAAACAAATCTTACACAGACCAACCTGGTCCGTGTACGAAAAGCACAGATTGCAGGAGTGCACCAATTCCTGCACGGAGCGTAGCGACTCCTGAAGACTCTCAGAAAGATCAGGAGTCCTCAGAATGTGAATCGCGAGTCGACCCGCCGTCTTGGGGCCAATGCCTGGAAGCCGATTGAGGTCGTGAATCAATTTTTCGAGCGCCGCTATTTTGAACATTCTGCGATTAGAACATGCCCGGCATATTGAAGCCACCGGTGATTTTTTCCATCTCGGCGGCGTGAGTCTCTTTGGCTTTTTTGAGCGCGTCGTTGGTGGCGGAGACGATCAGATCCTGGAGCATCTCGACATCTCCCGACTTGAAAACATCTTCAGAGATTTTCATCACCAGCACTTGGCTTTCGCCCTTCACTTTCACGGTGACGGCGCCTCCGCCTGAGCTTCCTTCGTATTCACGCTGATTGAGTTCCTCTTGCAGCTTTTTTATTTTGAGTTGCAATTGATTCGCTTGGCGCATCAGATTGGCCATTCCACCTTGCATACCGGCTCCGCCTTTTTTCATTGTTTACGTCCCCTTGTCGAGGGCCTTAAGCTTTAAGGCCGCTCACTCTTGACTGTTTTAATCGATTTGATCTGCGATTTGAAAACATTTTGTGCGCTTTTCACCAGCGGGTTCTGTTCCACAGCTTGTTCTTCGCTGCGCTTTTGATTTTGTTTTCGCTCGTCAAAGGCTGCTCTCGGTGTTGAAGCCTGGGAGCCTTCATCGGCGAGCTTCACGTCGACGGTCAGCTTTTCATTCCAGAACGTTTCAATAAAGTTTTCGATCCGCTTGATGTTTTCGGGATCTTTAACCTTATCGAGTAAAAACGTGACCTTGCGGGGCACGCCGATGGTGAGTTTACTTGGGCCCCGGTCAAAGAGATGAGTATTTTCAAGCATTGCACCAAGTAAGCTATTGGATTTTTTGACTTGATCCACAAACTTCGACCACGGATCGTTTGTTTTGTGCGGATCACGATTGGGCCCACCCTCATCACCGGAGTCGTCTGCATCTTGATTTGCCAAGGCCGCGGCTGCCGCGACTGGCGGAGGAGACGAGGGCGCCTCAACAACGGACGCTGCAGTCTTCGCCGCCCTTGGCTTGAGTGGCTGGGCTCCCGGAGCTGCGCGAGTGAATGAGGCTGCATTGTAACTTACGGCACTGGCGGCACTTACGGCACTTACGGCACTTACGGCACTTACGGCACTTACGGCACTGGCGGCACTGGCGGCACTGGCGGCACTGGCGACTTGCGGAGTCGCGCTCGAATCTGCGCCCGGAGAGACACCTGTTAGGGAGACAGAGGGAGCAACCGGAGCCGCTTGGCTTGGGGCTTTCGCAGCCGCTCCTGGCGCTGCTGCCGCTGCTGTGGGCAAACGGACCGGTCTTCCCATTTCGGCGCCGATCAACATTGCAAGTTGCGTCACTCGGGGGGCGGCCGCCATGCGGAGGAGTAACATTTCAAGAACTAAGCGCGCGTCTTGGGAGCGAAGAAGGTCGCCGGTGCCTTTGAGGCACATGTCAAACAGCAACTGCAGATCTTCTTCACTGAGGTCTTTTGCGAGATCGCGCAGGCTCTGAATTTCTGTCTCGGGAAGATCGACGAGGCGCGAAGGATTCTGCGCGCAAAGCCGAACCATCAAGGCGTTGCGAATTTCTTCGAGCAGATCCTGCGCAAAGAGCTTGGGATCAAATCCTGACTTAAAGATTTTTTCGACCGCGTCGATCGTGGCCGGCGTGTCGCGGTGAACCAACGCGGCCAGCGTTTCGAGCAAAAGCGTGCGGTCAGTGAGGCCGAGAATTTCGACGACTTTGGCAAGAGTGAGGCGGCCGTCGCAAAACGTGATCACCTGATCGAGCAAACTTTGGCTGTCGCGCAGGGAGCCGTCGCCGTGACGGGCAATCAACCAGATCGCTTCATTCTCCACTTCGACCGCGTCACTCGCACAAATTTTGGCGAGCTGGGCTGCGATCTGACGGGTCGGAATGCGGCGAAAATCAAAGCGTTGGCAGCGTGACAAGATAGTATTTGGAATTTTCTGAACTTCGGTCGTAGCGAGTATGAAGATCACGTGCGGAGGAGGCTCTTCAAGGGTCTTCAGTAACGCATTGAACGCGCTGGTTGAGAGCATGTGAACTTCATCGATGATGTAGACTTTGTATTTTCCCGAAGAGGGCATGAAGCCGACAGTTTCGCGCAGCTCTCGAATCGCGTCGACGCCGTTATTCGAAGCGCCGTCAATTTCGATCACGTCGAGCGAGCGCGAAGCCGCGATATCTGCGCACTCGGGGCAGACTCCGCAAGGAACAAAATCTTTGGCATTAGGGCAGCGCAAGCTTTTAGCAAGAATCCGCGCCGATGAAGTTTTACCGGTGCCGCGCACGCCCGTAAAAAGTAACGCTTGCGGAAGTCGGTTGTTGCGTAATGCATTGGCGAGCGTCTTTGCAACGTGCTCTTGCCCGACCAAGTCGGCAAAGGATTGGGGCCGCCATTTGCGGGCGATCACTTCGTAGGCCATTTTCCGCCATAGCTTTTGGTGCGTCGAGATCTGCCTGAACCAGACCTGCACCTGAATTGAGTGACCGGGCAACCCGTATCACATGCAG
>JAYTRM010000313.1:0-3149 GCA_043746165.1 Bdellovibrionales bacterium
AAATTTTCAGCAGGACCAGATGTAGTGCTCACGAATAGAGAGAGACGTCGCTGTACTCTTCCCACGTATCCGGGGCCGAACAGCCGAGCCCCCGTTGGTCGAAGCGAAATTCGTTCATCGCCCCGCCAAAAAAATCAGGCATTTCGCCGTGAGTGTTCTGGCCCGGGCCGCCATCGACATAAACATAGCTCGGCTTCGTGGGATCAAAGACAGACATCAAATAGACGTAGATCTGAAGAGTTCCTTTTTCTGGGTGGTCGTAATCTTTCGGAACGCTGACGTACTGACCATGCTCTGCGCTGGTGACGCTTGAGTATGTCTGACAAAATTGTTTCCCGCTCAGATAATTGTCTTTCGTAAGCTCAACCGTGGCCGCAGGAACGGTCACCGAACCAGTCTCGGAGCTCGATTTATTGCAAGCCGTGAGCGGAAGGATAAGGGTGGTAATGATAAATGAATTCCAAACGTTTTTGTCGCAGAAGAGTTTAAGCATGTTGATGAGTCCCGTAGTTTTCCGTAGTTGCAGCTTTTGAGGTTGTGGAGACGGCCGTGCGAGGAAAGATTTTATCATTCCGCAGCGGCAAGGATGATTTTATTTGATGAAGGTAAATCTTACGCGGAAAAATTTGCCACTTCAACTCGTCTGAAATATTGTAACCAGAGGTAACTTACGTGCTTTTTGGTTTTTCATCTGTTTAGCTACAGAAATGAGTCAGCCACCACTTTTCCACGAAGAAGGCAGTCATGATCATCGTTCATCATCTTGACCACTCCCGCTCAAACCGAGTCCTTTTTCTTCTTGAAGAGCTCGGCGTAACCTATGACATCAAGAGCTACGGGCGTGATGCACAGACACTTCTTGCACCACGTGAACTGAAGCAAATCCATCCTCTCGGCAAGTCGCCGGTCGTAGAAGACGGTGTGAATCGAATTGCCGAGTCGGGCGCGATCATTACCTACCTCATAGAAACTTACGGCCAAGGACGTTTACAGCCGAAGCCGGGCACGGTTGAGTGGCGCAATTATCAATACTTTCTCCATTACGCCGAGGGCTCGCTGATGCCACTGTTACTGATGTCGCTGGTGTTTAGCCGGATTTCTAAGCCACCTGCACCCTGGCTTTTGCGGCCAGTGGCGAAAGCGATCGAGATGGCAGTGAAAAAGAAACTACTCGACCCGCAAACACGCACTCACTTTGATTTCATAGAATCGGAGCTAAAGCACAGGCCTTGGTTTGCCGGAGCCGAGTTCTCTGCTGCCGATGTTCAGATGAGCTATCCCATTGAAGCAGCCGAAAGCCGAGTCGGCTACGATGAGCGCCCTGCGATTCAAGATTGGCTGAAGCGAATTCGCGCAAAGCCATCTTACCAAAAGGCAGTTGCGCGCGGAGGACCCGCATCATTTAATGCGGGTGAAATTTAAAAAATAGCGAAGCCACTTACCTAACTGGCGCTTCTCGATCTTGCGGAAACCGTGAGACGGCGGTCTGGCCGGTCACCCACACGTTAAGAATCGCTTTTTGCGTCAGTTGTACGAGCTCAGAACGGTGGCGGAGGTCGCGTCGAGCTTATATCTGAAACTCAAGTTATATGGCCTTGAGGAAAAAGACGTCGTTTCCGATGCAAGGGTCAAGAGAGGTCGATTCGCGTGGCGTTCTTTTTTTCTCGCAGGGCTACTTTCAGATCACAATTCTCGATAGTCATCGTGCTGTTTGTCGCAACAAGCGGCGCGCGGGGCTCGTCATCCGTTGATGTTGATACTGTCAAAGGCCTGTCAGACGAAAACGCATCGACTAAGAGCCCGGTGACTTTTCTCGAGCTCCCTAGCCTCGCCGAAGGTATTAAGTATCGCCAGCCGGGCATGTCCTCGCATTCGTGGCCGCCTTCTGAGCGTGTCGCCAACTTAAAAGAAGAATTTCGGAGCCAAACAGCTTCTTTAAAAAAATCGATGGGCGTTTGCGCCTGCAGTGCAGATGAAAGTTCGCCAAGCGCCCGCAGAATTCCGATGGGTCAGACGTCGCTTAAGGACTCCAACGGCAGGCGCTTTGCCGTTTCAGTCATGAGTTTTGATCTCGCGCTTAAACTTTTTCAGAAGATCGACAAACTTTTCCCCAGATCGATGAACACTCTCCGAGACGGATGCTTTGCGCGCGCCCACAAGGTTGCCATGCTCCTCGAAGAGCAGGGAGTGCTAGCTGGAAAAGTGATGGCGAAAGGCAAGTTTCAGATTTTTAGCAATCAAATCAAAACCGGCACGGTCTTTTGGGGCTTTCATGTCGCGCCTGTCGTCGTGGTTAAATCAGGCGGAAAACGCGCAATCTGGGTCTTAGATCCAAGTTTGTTCTCTGAGCCGGCCCCGCTCGAGAGTTGGATGGCGCTCCTGACTCAAGACTCTGGAGCCCAGTTGAAGGAAGTATTCCTGACCAACCGATTTGTCTTTCATCCTGACCATGCAATGCATGAAATCGACAGCTGGCGATCCGTCGACCTCAGGAACATGAAGAAAATCCTTCGTTCTAACTAAGTTCACGCGTAGGCCCTGAACTCCGCCGACCAATCGCCGTAAGACTGGATCGGAAGGGAAGCGCCGGTTGCTTTTTAAGGCTTCACCATAAAAGAGTCGATGATCTTGCTGAGCGCGTCAAGCGATGCGATAACTCTAGTTCTATCCGAGGTCTACTTTTTGCAAAACTGCCAAGAAGGATCTGCCGCCGATAAATGAGGCCCGATGGCGATTGAGAGACGAGGAAAAATTCCCCTTGGAGTAAGACTTTAAGCAGATAGGAATCTATGCGGAGGCGTTTAAATCCACATCAAAAATCAATATGGCAACGAACGCCAAAGTGGCTGCTCGCCGTGTTTGTGGTGTTGGCAATTGCGCGCCTTGCTTTACCATGGATTCTTCTTCATGAGGTTAATGGTGTCATAGCGTCGATTCCGGGATATCGGGGCGGCGTCAAGTCGGTTTCAGTTTCGCTGTGGCGGGGAGCTTACGGAATTCATGGCCTGAGGCTTTTCAAAGCGCGAGGTTTCGAGGATGAGCCTTTTCTTAATGCTTATCTCAAAAGTCCATGTGAGGTCTTGGGCTGCGCGTTAACGCAGGCTCCGAGCGCTCTGAAGAAAAGCGAATCGGGGTCGTGGCGGCGATTA
>JAYTRM010000314.1:0-5608 GCA_043746165.1 Bdellovibrionales bacterium
TGGGCCCACCCAGGCATTGTCCAAGGTGGATCGAATAGTGGTCCAATCCGTGCCCGTAGCCAGAACATCCAGTTTGCCAGCTGGCGACGTCGTCCCAATACCGACGTTAGGGACGATGCGATTTTCAGATTTTGATTCGGCGCCTTCTAAAATTTTGAAAGGACTCAGTTTTTGAATTCTTTCAAAGCGTTAGACGACGCTTTAACAACGAAGACCCTGTGTGTTGAGTGTTCCCTACTTTTCTCTGTTTTCCTCCGTTTTCGTCCATTCTCGGACAGAAACCGGACAGCCTTCGTGCCCATTCTGCATTTTTGCGGCATGGGCAAACTGATATTATTTACAGTCCTGGGCCGTGGTGGTTCGGACACAAAACCGTTATGATTAACCAAGGAGTGAACCATGAGTTTCCAAAATTCTTTAGAGGCATTGATCGGAGCGTTCATCGCATTTTACATCGGCTGCTTTTCCATCGGTCGGCCTGACATTCCCCTTGTAGTGTCAATACACATTCTGAGTTTTGCGGCGTAAGCCGCGGTTGACGAGTTTTTCCTGAAAAATTGTAAATGTTGACAAGCGCCGTGGCGATCAACGAAGGCGAGCGTGGTTGGTTTCACAAAGTGAACGCTGGTCGACACGCTCGTCGGCCACTGACCGATGAGTTGCCCGATCAATTTTGAACGCAGTGATCAAGACTCTGGCGGAATGATCGGCATCGAGACACGGGCCTGGCCACCATCGCGATCCGTAAACTTCATTCTCAGTTCACCGTCTTTTTCATAAGGTGTGACGATTTCAGCGCCAGCTGGCGTGAATGATTCGTCGCCGCTCAAAAACACGTCGGCTGGAGTTTTGCCTTCGAGTGATTCCATCGGCATTTTGTAATTGTATTGCTCCACGAACTCCTGGATTTGAGCCACGAGCTTTGTCAGGTTCTGGTGCTGGTGCTGGGAAAATTCGTCGATAAAAGCTTTGAGTTTGCGGTGGATGCGCTCATGCGCACCGTTGAACTGACCGTAGTAGTCAGGCGAGTTAAACAGATAAACCGCAAAGTCCTTGAGATGTTCACGCAGTTCGATTCGGAACTCGGGTCCGTTGTCGGCTTTGACGATGCCGGGTTTTCCGAACTTGATAAACAGGTCTTCAAGATCGCGCGCGACGATTGCGCTCGAGGTGTTGAGGTAAAGTGCGGAGTGAAGCAGGAAGCGGGATCTTTGATCGGAGACAGTCAAGAGCTGAAGCTTAAACGTGTCGGTTTTTAAGAGAGAGGTAAAATCCACGGTCCAAGCCCTGGTTCCGGGTGCAAAGCACCAGCGCTTACGGATGCGTTCCTTCTCCGCTTCAGATTTTTCCTCGTGCATCGTTTTAAGCTTCGCGATCACCGGTAGACTCACGTACCAGTGGGTTGCGGGATTGTGACGGATGTGACTGTGGTACTGATACGGCGTCCAGCGTGGGAACTGCATAAAGAGCGCAACAAGGTGTTTTTTGATCCACAGCGGAACGCGGTTGCCGAAATTCCTCGGCCTGGTGGATTTATCGGCAAGCCCGGGAAGGCCGTTTTTGTCATACCGCTCTTGCCATTCTGCCAGTGTCTGAGGACTTCGACCGATCGCTTTTGCAAAATCTTTGACGAGACCGCCGGCGCGCTTAAATTTATCGAGCGCATCGAGGATAGCCTTTTTCTCAATGGGCGGGAGTCTGGAGAGTTTAAACTTTGGAAGTATTTTCAGCACCTGCTCCTTAAAAAATCTGAGCAAGCGAAGATGAACGCTTAAAATCACGAGCTGACGCCTCAGTGTCGCGATCAAGTTGTCTTTGGTGCCGCACGTCTCACACGGTGGCGCGGCTCTGTGGATGAGTTTGTCTTTTGCGAGTCGTAACTACGCAGGTATTCAAGCGCATCTCGACATTGCTTTTGAACGGCCTGCTTGGTGATACCGCGCTCGGCCCCGATTGCCTCGAACGTGAGGTCTGGATTTACAAGACGGCGAACTGCGTACTGGATTCCGAGGTGAAAGTCCGATAGCGTATCCATGCCTTTGATTTTTGAGATTTTATCCTTAAAATCTCAGCCGCCTCCGGCTGCTGTAACAACCGGAGGCAATTTCCTTTGATCTCAAACGCTAGCCGAACTGGTTTCCGTTGGCACGGAGTCTACTCTCAGCGGCTGAAGAAGATTGATCTCCTTAAACGGCTGTTGATCCAAGTAAATCGAAAGCTGCCCGCCGAGCTCCTGGATCCGAACATCGTGACCCAAAACCTTGCCGATCAAGTAAAGCTTTGAAGCCCTGGCGACACCGATGTTTTCAGCCTTTTCTTCATCTTTGTTTTTTGGCTGACGGTAGTCGGCGATGTATTTCTTCAAACTCTCGACGATTCCGAAGTACCGATCCGAAGGCGTAAAGCCATCAAGCGAGCTGTGCGGCCGACCGTAATTGTAATGCTCAATGAAGCGTCCGATTTTCTCAACGGCTTGCTCCTGGGTTACAAAAAACTCCTTATCGATCAACTCCCGGTGGATGCTCTTGTGAAAAGCCTCAATCTTGCCGCACGTCTGCGGGTGATGGCTTCTCGCCTTGATGTGCTCGACTTTAAGCTTCCTGAGCAGCTTTTCAAACTGCGTGATCCCGCCCCAGTGTTTGAACTGGGAGCCTTGGTCAGTCAGGATTTCCTTGGGCGCACCGAACCGCACCAGGCTTCCGCGCAAAACCTCCAGCACATTCTCTGCCGTCTGCTCACGGAAAAGACCCCAGCCGACAATCATCCGACTGCAATCGTCAATGGCCGAAATCAGGTAAACCTTATGCGCGTCGCGGATGTAAAAGCCCATGATATCCATTTGCCAAAGGTCGTTCGGATGCGGCCGACAAAAACGCTCCCACTCGCCCATCTCCTTTTCCACCTGCTGCTCAAATTGCTTTCTGTCGTCGCCCTTGGTGCGATAGCGCGCTTCTGCTGCGCCCTTGTCACCGTCGACGATGCTGTGCTTTTTAAAAATCTTAGCAATCGTCGAGTGCGACAAACTCACCGATTCAAAGCGCTGCAAATGATCGCTCATTGCCTTGGCACCCATCTCGGGTTTTTCTTCTTTGATTTTCAAGATCTTGTCGACGATCCACTGACTTGTCAGTTTCGGCTGGTGATGAGGCCGCCTGCTCTTTTTCACTCTCGGAGCGCCGCCCGCAAGGCGGTGAGCATTGATCCAACCGTAAACTGTACCTACGGATTCGATACCTTTTTCTCGGCATAGCGCCGGCACTGATTCGCCGCCCAGTGCTCGCTCGAGAACCGACTGCTTGAGTTCCGGATCATAGATCTTTGCTTTGCGTTTCCCCTCTGTCGGGGAAACGTCACTAGACTCTGTCATGTGTCATTTCCTTGGTTAAGTTGTCTTTTCGTCAACCAAGGAGGCGCCTCTTTGGTGCCTCAGATGTGTAGCGGCAAAACACTTACATATAGGCGGGCTTAAAATAGTCGTACTCGGACTTCGCCCTGTAGGACGTGGACTGTGTGTAGATCATGGTGCTCTCGATGAAGGCATGGCCGAGCTGGTTCTTGATGAGAATAATCCCAGCGCCTCGTTTCAGGAGATTCGAGGCGAGCGAGTGCCGCAGCAAGTTAGGATACACGCGGCGCTCGATCTGGGCTTTTTCCTTCAATATCCGCAGGTGTTTGCGAACGGTCCAAGTGCTGAGCTGCTTCCCCCTGGTCAGCGTGGTGAATAAATATTCATCCTGATTCCGGGGATATGGGCTCAGATACTCGATAAGCGTGCGCGTACACTCGCTGGATATGTTGGTGATGCGATCCTTGATGCCCTTGCCGCCCAAGACGCGAAGCTCGTTGGCTCCGAGGTCAACGTCTTGCACCTTGAGGTTGCAAAGCTCTTGATTGCGGATTCCCGAGTAGGCAAGAAGGGATACAATGGCTTTTCTACGGATGCAGTTGTTGGCGGCCGCAAGGAGCCTGGTGATTTCGGATTCGCTTAAAAATTCCGTAAGTATGCGCTTCGGTTTTTTCGAGCGGCCGAACCTCACCGGATTGCCTTTAAGCGCCGTAAATTGCTCCAGGGAAAGCGTTGTATTGCGGATATGGCTGTAGCTGTAGTTCTTGTTGTGCATCCAGAGGATGTGATCCTTGATCTCCTGGTACTGAGGGCAATACTTTCGCATCCTGCGAAGGGCGATGCTGAGGGATCTCGAATAACCCTCGGCGGTTCTCCTGGATAACCCTTTATCCACGATCAGGTATTCTTGATACCGACCCAGCAGTTTTTTCACTTTTACGTTGTCCATCGTTTTCTCCTTGTTTGCCGGTCACTATTAACGCGGCACGTCTTTGGTAACCCGAAAGAGCGGTGAGAGGGGAAAACAGGGCTTGTTTAGGGGATTTTGCGAAAAAAATTCTCCCAAATGGTCACCAAAAATCGCTGAAAGAGAGCCAAAAATGCTCTTTCAGGCCAAAAACGGGTGACTAAAAGGAAAACTGGTGACCGATTTCAAGAAAGCTAAAGGATTGAAATTACAGGAAATGCAAGAGCAGCGAAAATTCTGTGATGCTTCGATGGTGACCAAAGGCGTGGCGCGTCCAATGTATTGGACGCCAGGAAAGGCGCCAGGAAACCCCGGTTTATTGGCAGATAGCTGCGCTTGGATCTTTGCCGCAAAGGTAAGCCTTCATGGCAGCGTTTTCTTGCTTCAGTTCTTGGATCTCTTTGTCCTTGGTGGCGGCATCAGCCTTCACTGAGGCGATATCGCGGTCTTTAGCGAGAGCAAGATCAGCAATGGCTTGGTCATGGCCTGCGAGCCGGTTGTAAATGTCGTCGATAAGAGCTTTGAGTTCCTTGACGGCGTTCACGACAGCCCAATGGATCGGATCGACGTTTAACTCTAAGTAACCATTCTTGTTTTCGTGAACGGCATCAGGGATGATCTTCTGTACTTCTTGGGCAATAAAGCCCGTCATCGGGTGATCTGAGGGAAGGCCCAGCGGATTATCCTTCTTATAGGTAAATCGGACAGTGTGGAGCTTCGTAACCTCGTCTAGGCCGTACTCGTAATCGCCGTGGAGGTCTTTGAGCCGAATGTCCGAAGCGTTCGTCCAGGCGGTGCCGGTCGAGAGGCCGGCAGTACCCACGACATGGAGGGTGTATGATGGGTTTGTTATCCCTATACCGACATTGCCGGTAGGGGCAATGCGCATCCTTTCAAAACTTGTAGGGCCCGGGCCCCCTTGAGTCCAGATAAAGGGAACTGGCGTATTCACGCCGCCAACAAAATTCAACCCTGCTGACGATCCGTCTCCGGTCGATAGCACTGCATAAGGATTGGGTGTTGTAGGATTGCTGGTCACAACGGCGAGGATCGCGTAGTTGTTGGCGATTCCCGAGGATACGGTGAATTGTGCGCCCGACTGTGGGGCGGAGGTATTATTGGTGGACGTGACAGTTACAAATCCACCATTTTTATTTCCAGCGGCCTCGAGGACCGAAATGGGACTGGTCGTGCCGATACCGACGTTGCCGTTTCCGTCAACTGCCAATCCTGCGCCGGAAGAATACAGTGTTCTTAATCGAATGGAGTTTTGGAGACTATTGGGCGCCACGAAA
>JAYTRM010000315.1:0-11340 GCA_043746165.1 Bdellovibrionales bacterium
CAGACCGTCATAAGTCAGAAAAAGATGTAGCCAGCATCTTGCCACCTGCTACCATTTCAGAGCATGAAATTTCTGGCCAGTATTTTGGCTTTATTTTTAATAGCGACAGTGGCTTCCGCCCAGAACCGCAGTCAGAGCCGTACTCAGAGCCGTACCCCGAGTCCGACGCCGAGTCCGTCTCCGGTTCCGTCTTTGGATCCGTCTTCGGGCCCCAATCCGCGCGGGACTCCACTCAGCAATGCTCCGCTGGATCGCTACAGGTCGACCAGTCGGATGCGGGTTCCTCCGCCAAGTCCGTGGATTCTCAATTTTACGAGTCTCGTCGATTTGTATCAGAGCCCTCTTAAAAGTTCTCTTTGGGAAGAGTTTCATTTCGGCTACAGCTTTAAACCTTGGGTCGCGCTGTTGTTGGATTGGGGCTATAGCGGCCTCATCAACGCTCAGAACGCATCCGACGCTTCGGTTTGGGATCCCGAACTTTTGTTGTCATTTAAAATCGATTTATCTGCAGCCAGGAGCCGCACTCATTGGTATCTACTCTCCGGAACTTCCCTGGTTCTCCCCGCCTCGGCGAGTTCAACCCAAAATAATATGATTGCTGGTTACAGTGCGAGCCTCGGTCTTCAGATGAACCACGGTCCGTGGAGTGTCGTGAATGCGAACGCGGCTTACGTTTACGCCTACCAAACTCAACCCGTAGTCCCTGAGCAACTTCCGCCAGAAGATACCGGGAGTGATCAAGCTCCATCGCCGGTGACGCCGACTAAGAATGAGCTGACTTACGTGGCGACGCTGACGATGTTGCGTTTGTCCTATGACTTCACGAAGGAAATTTCGGCGAAGGTGGAATTTTGGTACGACATGTACTTTAACGGAGGGGTTCTTCCGGTTGAAACGGTGCAGATGCTTTCGACGGTTGGTTATTACATCACGCCGAATGTTCGCGTCTTCACCGGTATAACGACCTCTGCCGAAGTCGACAAAGGCGGTAAGCCGCCACTCTTTAATTACGACACCTCGGCACTACGAGGGGGCTTTTTTCTTACTCTGTGATCTAATTCACCGTGGGACCTTGGCCGTTACCAAGACTTGCGCTTTGACTGTCTGCTGTCATGTAATCCATAGCGTCGGCGACAAATCCATAATTGAGCTCGTGGACATGGTTGATATCATTCCCATAAACCATGTAACTCCGATTGCAGTTGGGATTATGAATCGGCGGCGCGCCAAGCACGAAAACCTTTGAAAACTGATCCAGAACTTGCTTTTCATCTCGCTTGCAACCGATGATCCGGGCTGCATAGCCTCCGGCAGAAAACCCGATCAGTGCGGGCTTCGGTGAGCTCGACAGAGAGTCTTGTCCACAAACCGCTTGGGCGGCGCTCGCAATTTCCTTCACCGATAAGTTTTCACGATCCCAACTCCGGTAGAGACGATGTTCGGTGTTGTCTGTGACGATAACGGCGATTCGGTATTGAGGAATCGACGACTCCGCGAGCTTTCTCAATTTATCTCGGTTGCTTTTTTCAAGTCGAATGAAAGACGTGTTGCCGCCTTTTTCGTACCAGCCCGGAAGATAAACAGCTTTGACTTTCGCATTGGCTGGGCCGATGCACTCCGATTTCTGAACTGAAGAATAATCAGTCGTGTCGGCCGCTCGACGAGCCTGTGCGTGCTGGGGGCTCACATCGATCAGAGACAAGAGCGCACACGCGAGATAAATCGGCTTCAAAAACTTGTCTCGTTTTGCTACTCGGTTCATAGCACTTCCTTTTTCGGTTACAGCTAGGGAATGCAAGCGGCAAGCCACTTTCGCTTAAGCTACAGAAGCGATATGCACACCCCCCGTTGATCTCCCCGGTTCGACATTCGACGCCTGTCTAACAAATTGCCATCCTAGGTTTTGAGGCCAACGACTTAGGCAAAGATTTTGATTCTAACTCCAGCTACTTGCAAACGCGACCCTGGGGCATGGCACTGGCCTAGAACATAGAACAAAGGTGGCGTCTCTTGAGATACGAGTTGGAAGGAAAACCTTGACCATTTAAATCAATTCGTTGATCTTACGCCGTCCTCAGCTCCTGAAGTCCGGTGAGAAACCGGCGCTGTCGCGCAACGGTATGGCATTTATTTCCCGAGCCCGATATTTAAGGGGCCTATGGCGTTTTTAGTAATTTGGGGTTTGTTTTCGCAATTGGTTTTGGCAGCTGATCGAGAATCTGGTGCTGAAATCGTGGTCCAGGCCCCGCGCCTACTCGACGAGAGCATTGAAGCCTCGCGCTCAGTAACGATCATAACGGAACAAGAAATTCGCAGCAAAAACCCAGCAACCGTCGCAGATCTGCTCAGAGATCTGCCGGGCGTAGAAGTTGTCAGGCAGGGACCCATCGGCCAGACTGTATCGGTTTTTATTCGCGGCGCCAGATCCGAGGATACTCTTGTCCTGATTGATGGCGTGATTGGTAACGATTCGATGTCACCGAGCCGCGGTTTTGATTTTTCCTCGCTCTCCCCGCACAATATTGAACGGATCGAAGTGTACCGCGGACCACAGAGCGTACGCTTCGGCGCCGGAGCTCTCGGCGGTGTGATCAATATTATCACCAAAGAAGGTCGTGGCACGCCCAAGGGGATGTATTTTTTCGAAGGTGGAACCTACGATACCGCCAAAGCAGCTCTTGCTTTTCAAGGAGGCTCGGGCGCGATCGGATACTCAGTCTCGGCGGACGGGACGCAAACCAGAGGATTTCCGGCTGCGGCAGCGCAAGAGGGAAACACAATTCCTAACGGCGCCACGATCGGCACGACCTCTGGTAAGTTAACCTGGCAGCCCGATAAGCTTTCAAAGATCGATGCTGTCGCCCACTACTCGCAAGCTCAGGTTGATCTTGATCGGCACGGTGGGGCTCGCGGAGATGACCCCAACGACACGTCTAAGGCTACGCAATTTTTGTCGACTCTTGAGGGACGAAGTCGGTTTTTCGACGAAAGACTGAGTTCAACTCTGGGGGTTTATTATTCGGAAGTGAATCGCTCCGGAATTAATTTACCCGACTCAATCAGCTCAGATTTCACGACCGACACCTTTCTGAGCGAGAATCAAAGAATTGCCTCAGTTCATGAGTTCAACCTAACCGACAATCACCTCGTGCGGCTCAACCTCGAGTGGAACCGCGAAACTGGTGCATCGGCGTCTTCTTTTAATGGGTTGGCTACAAACGTCTCCCGGCAAGAACAAAGTATTTTAGGCGAAGCCATCACCTATCTCTATGAAAGCCCAACCTGGTTCGGCGACGTCGGCGCGCGCCTCGACGAGCAATCAAAAATCGGCAATATTCCTTCGTGGCGCGGCTCGCTCGGGCGCACACTCCCTGCAATCGATACACGCCTGAGTCTGACCTACGGAACAGGTTTTAAAGTGCCAAGTCTTTATCAACTCTATTCAATTTACGGAGATCAGAGCTTACAAATCGAGTCGTCGAGTACCTTCGAAGCCACGATTGAACAAAAGCTGCCACTGTTGCTCACGGCCTCTCTCGGCTACTTTCAAAACTCTTATCGGAACATGATCGATTACGATCTTACAACCAACAAGTATCTCAACATCTCGAGCGCCAACTGCAGTGGCATCGAGACGCAACTCAGTTTTCAACTTTCACCAGAGTGGAGCTTGGTGGGCAATTACACTTATCTTAATTCTGTTGATGGCAACACCGGTCTACCCCTCGTGCGGAGGCCTACAAATTCCGCAAATCTGACTGCTCGCTATCACAGGTTGTTGGCAGAGGCTTTCTCGCAAATTCAAATCAAGGGCCAGCGTCCCGACGTTGATCCAATCACTTTTGTCAATGTGACTGATCCCCCTTATATCCTTTTCAACCTCGGTGCGAGTTACATTTTCTCTCCACTAGCAAAAGTGAGCGCCCGCATTGAAAATCTCTTCAATCATCAGTATGAAGAAGCTGCCGGCTACGGATCGCCGGGGTTTTCTTACTATGTCGGCGTATCTGGAGAGCTGTGAATCACACGTGGCAACCGAAGTTCGTCTACCCTCTGAGTTTCGTGACATCGACGGTTGTCCATGCTGTCATTCTTGGCCTCATTTTTTCTTCTCGGCTGCAGACGAATCCACCTTCGCAGATCACCGTCGAAACCGTCGACTACCGCGGAACTTCGCTCAGGGCACACCCCACGGCGAAGTTGAGCAAAAAAAATATCTCAAAAAAAAAGCAAACTGCGGTGCTCTCTCAACATTCCGTTAACCCCACGGTCGAGCCTTACGCAATAAAACCACAGGGCGAGGCTGCAAATAGCGCCCAACTCGATTCACCTGCAATTCTCGGAACGTCCATTGGCCTTAAGATCAATTATCCCCGTCTCTCTCGGCAGCTCGGCGAACAAGGACAGGTACTTATCGAAATAAGAAAATACGGAAATAATCTAGATCCCAAGATTTCGCGCTCGAGCGGATATCCAAGGCTCGACAATGCAGCTCTGCTTGCCATTCATGACGGAATCAAAAATGACCAGCTCCTGGGTTCACTCGCTGGCCGCGATCAGCTTCGTGTCAGTTTTATTTTTAAACTCACCCCTGGCGACTCGGTAAATTAATTCGCGAGACACTAGCCGTTGACAGATTTTAACGATATGTTGCCGGGATGCGAACGAAGTTGCTGAGTCTGACTCCCAAAGGCCTCTACTGCCAAGCTGGCGACTTCTACATTGACCCCAAGGGAGCGGTTGACCGTGCGGTCATCACGCACGCGCACAGCGACCATGCTCGGCGGGGCAGCCGAACCTATTACTCGACAGTCTCCGGTGAAGGTCTGCTCCGCGCGCGCCTCGGCCAAAATATCAACGTCGTCGCGACTGATTTTGGAAAGAAGTTTCGACTCGGAGACGTTCAGGTTTCATTTCATCCGGCGGGTCATATCTTAGGCTCGGCTCAAATCCGGATCGAGCACGAGGGTGAGGTTTGGGTGGCCTCGGGCGATTACAAACGCGATCCTGATCCCACTTGTGAAGAGTTTGAAGTCGTTCCATGCGACACCTTCATCACCGAAGCCACCTTCATCACTCCCAAATATGTCTGGAAAAAAGATGCTGATCTGGGTGAGGAAATTCATCAGTGGTGGATGGAAAACTCAACGCGTCTTAGGACTCCTTGAACGTCACGCAACCCGGGCGATTCTTTGTCATCAGGCGGCTACGAAACTGAACGAATGTTACCGCGCCCGGGGTATTCGCCTCGCCAAAACCCGGTGTCTCAGCGAAGTTGACGCCCGAGAGAATTTGCGAGGCGAGCTTTTTCTCGCTCCGCAAGCTTTTCTCAAATCCCAACAAGCTGCGCTTTTGGGTGAATCTTTTGTGACCGCCTTTGCTTCGGGCTGGATGGCGAGAGATACCGGTGACTACGACCGAGGCTTTCTGCTCTCGGATCATGCGGATTGGAATGATCTCGTGCAGACGGCGCGTGAGACTTCAGCTAAGACCGTGTACGTTCAGCATCGTGGAAATGGTGCTCTCGTCAAACATCTCAACCGCATTGGAATCAGGGCTTTTCCTGAATCTGCTCTTGAGCTTCCCGTCACCTCTCAGCTGGAGCTGTTCTGAAAACTCTGCTTAAAACAATCTCCGTCGCGGTCGGCACTTTTGCTGTGCCAGCTCCGCGCCGAGGCAGCATCGACAGCTACTCGGGCCTCGGCCGCGCCCAGGAATTAGGTCAAGAAATTCACCAGAAAATTCAAGCCCAGCGTCTTTTGCAAAACCCATCTTACCGAGCAGAAGTTTTGATTTCACACAGTTTCCAACGACAAAACTACCCAGTCTTGAAAGAGGCCCTGTCGCGCGGCCAGCGGGTTCTTTACGTCACCCCCAAAAACAGCCAGCACAGTGTGGCCGAGGACGCCATGGAACGCCTTCAGCAGAAAGCCGCCGAAAAAGGCTCCGAAAAAGGGGCGTCGCTCAAGGCCATGACTCTGACGGCCAAAAGTAAAATGTGCTTTAAAAATGAGCCCCTATGCAATCCAAGCTTTTGTGAATTTGCCAAGGATCATTATACCAAGGTTGCTGAAAACAAACTTTCTGAGCAACTTTCCAAAAAGAAGAATCTGACGGCCCGGGTTTTTAAAAAAATGGCCGAAACTCACGAGGTTTGTCCGTTCGAATTGCAACTTGTGGCCGCCCAGGAAGCCGATGTTTTGATCTGCGACTACAACTACGCCTTTGCCCCGAGATCAAGCCTTGAACGCTAAAACACTATCGAAATCGATCAAAGCGGTAAGCCGAGCCTCGTCATCGACGAAGCTCACAACTTACCGGCGCGAGCAATGGATTATTATTCGCCATCTTTATCGGTCCAATCGTTTGAACGAATGCGAGAAGACGTGCAGAGACTACCGACACACTTTCGTAAAGAGGCGCACGCGCAAATCGATTCGTGCATCAGTATTATTCAAAGCTGTGCACCGCCAAATTGCAGCAAACCTTGTAAGATCAAACCTCCGGTAGCGAACTTCTTTGCGCAAGATGCTGAGTTGCGCGCTTTTCTATCGGCCTACCTCAACTCCGACGCCCAGATCGAAAATAAAGATGTTGTTCTCCGAATGTGTTTTTACTGGTCTGAATTCACTCAGGCGCTCGATTTCGTTACCGATGAGCACAAAGAGTTTTTTACAAGCTTCGTACCGTTTCCGGCACAGATTAAAATCACCTGCTGTGACGCTTCGGAAATTTTAAAAAACTGCTACGATGACTACTCTCAGGTCGTCGGCTTTTCGGCAACACTTAAACCCTTTGATTACTACATCCGACTGTCTGGGCTCGAAGGCTGCAATCCAAAAACCGCTGAATTTGCGTCACCATTTGCAAGGTCTCAGAGAAAACTTCTCATCATCCCGCAAATTTCCTCGAAGTACTCGGAGCGTGAACGCAATTATCCGCGTATCGCCGATACGATTCGCCGAATCGCATCGCTCAGGAGGGAAAATTACTTCGCATTTTTCCCCAGTTTTGAATTTCTCGGTCGGGTTTTTGAGATTTTTCAGCCGCTCGAGGGCTTTGAAGTCTTCAGACAAACCAGCGGCATGCACCGGGATGCCATCGAAAACGTTTTGGAGCGACTCAAACTTGTCGGCGGCGCAAATATCATCTTTGCCGTGCAGGGCGGAGTGTTCTCGGAAGGAATCGATTATACCGGCGACATGGCCATTGGCGCATTCGTGGTCGGGCCACCTCTTCCCAATTTTGATCTGATTCGAGAAGAGATGCGCCGCTTTTACCAGGAAAATTACCAGCAAGGGTTCGACTACGCCTACACCTATCCCGCTATGGCAAAAGCCGTTCAGGCCGCGGGGCGAGTGATCCGTTCCGAAACCGATCGCGGCCTAATCGTTTTGATGGACAGCCGCTTTACGCACGGCAGTTACAGCAAATCTATGCCGCAGGATTGGTTTGATAAAAGCCCGCTCGAACTCGTATCGCAAAAGATTCTCAGTGATATCGAAGATTTTTGGCGGCAGGCGCCCGAAGCTCATGACGCCCGATAAATAAGTTAAGATTTGTAATTTACGGGATAGCTGCTGACTCCGTTTTGAACCATTGCTCGAGAAGGCCAAGCTGTTCCCGCGCAAGCGTTTGATCTCTTTGGTTTCCGGCAAGCTCAAGGCGCTCTGCAATTTTTTCTAGGTCGAAGAATCCAAAGGATGCGACGTTGCCACGAAGCTGATGCCCAACATTTTGAAACTCTTCGAACGATGAGTTATTGAGCGCAGCGCGAAGGCTTTCTATATCCTGAACCCGACGAAAAACATATTTCTGACGGAATTCTTCGGGCATAGCAAAATCCAACTCCATGTGGGCTCCTTTTATTGTGCTGTGATTCCATGACTTATCACGGAAAGAGATCTTTGTCATCGTCAGAACTTTGTAAACAACTTGAAGTTGTTAGAGATTCTGGACATCGGCCTCAAATCGTGTTGTGGGTATTTTCAAGTGTAGTTATTTCAGCATTTCTCAATTAATCAGCTAGCAAAATGCACCGAGCCCGTACTCATCTTCGAGCTCCATCAACTGCCAGTCGATTTTTTCACAAAGTGATTTAAGCCGGCCATAGCGCTCACGATCAAATTCGGGAGAACTCTGAGCCTTGTGACAGAGAAAAATCGTGCAGGTCTCGCGCAGGTGAGGGGGGACCACACATCCCGCACAGCCGATGAAACGCAACGCGTGCCCAGTGCGCTGAAACAGGTGGCCGCGCTTAAGTGCTTGCTCTTCAACATGCTGGCAAATGCGATCTTTGCAGGCGCAGCCCGATTCAGCGCAAGAGCCGCAGGTGCCATATGTAAAGTCATAGAGCTTCCGGTACGCCAGGATTTTTCGAGATTGCAGCGATTTATAGCGGGAAAGAACAGGAGTCATGGCGGGTGTTTAGCGGAAGCCTCGTCATGACTCAAGAGATTTTTACCGGATCACCGGAGCATCATCAACAGGGCGATGAGGAGGGGTCGGGGCATCGGTCCAGTCGGGACTGACACTGTCGGTGTCCATTTTTTCAATCGCTTTGCAAATCTTTGCGCCGAGGTATTGACCTACCGATCTCGGATAATGGCCGCCAAATGCCTGAAAGATCTCTCCATCGGCGCTCGGGTCATAGACCTGACAGACGGTCGCGGCCCTCTGTTTTAACTTTTTGATCGCGAGATTTCGAGACCAGTTGAGATAATCCGGGGATTTAGCCGCAGGAACGATGTAAATGCACTTTTTATGTTTGTCTTTAATGTCTTGTAGCATGGTTTCAAAATCATTCACGTTGTTCGGGTTGTCTCCGAGCGCGATCACCACCGTGTTAATTTTGACATCTTCATCACTCAGGATTTTTTCGAATCGATTTGCGGAAGCCTGGCAGAGGTCTTGCTCGCCATCATACTTGGGCTGATACGATCCCTTAAGATGGCAATGACCCACCGTTTTAATATAATTGCTCGCGGTTGCATTGCCGTAAGCCACCGTATTTTTCTTATCGACGCAACTGAGACCTCGTCCGATGTTGCCGCCCGCAATCTCGCTATCGCCAAGAAGGGCCACCGAGCTCAATACTCCTGATGCATGTTTATCCGCAAAAGCGTGGCCTGCAAAAAAAACAGCTAGTACCAGTAGCATACTTGCGACGCGGCTGCGTCCCGTCGGCTGATTCAACGATCTCATAAATTTGACTCCCTAAAAAAAATGGACTTAACTTTGTAATATCGTAATATTGTAATATTAGAGAAACGACATAATCGAACTCGAGCAAGAACCCGTCGATACCATGGATGCCATCTGAGTGACGAAGGCAAAACCGTTAACGTTGGTCAGGCCACCGACATTGACGTTGGTCGACTGCGAGTTGATCGCAAACGTTTTCGAGGTTCCATCAGTCAATCCCAGCGTCAATGTCGCCGAGCCAAAGAGTGCCACGGTGGGGTTGGTGGGCTGAGTGGCCGTAAACGTCAGTGCCTGAAGCGCATTTTCAAGGGCTGAAAAATTGGCCTTCGTGCCACTACCGCTGCAAGTTCCGAGATTAATAGCAGCAGTCGGTCCTGTGAAACTTTCCGTGTCCGTGAACGTACTCGCGGCGTTGTCGATATTGAGCACCACGCTGACGCCGTAAGTTCCGATCACGCTGGTGTTATACGAACCCGTAAAGGTGATCGTCGAAACCTGCGACATATTGACGGTGCAAAGAATATCTGGGCAGGCCGGAGTTGCCGTTGGCGTTGCCGTGATGGCGTTGTTGGTATTTGCACTGAAGGCCACGGGCATCGGATTGCTCGCAGATCCCGATTTGTTACAATTCTGGAAACAAAGAATGGCTACCAGCACGGTCATGAAAACTCCCGCACTTTTAACTTTAATGCTCTTCATTACTTTCTTCATCGATTCCCCTCACGCCCGCATAAAACCAGGCTGCGATTTAAAACTGCATACAAGCAATGAGAGCAAACCGAGTGCCGCTTTACGCCAGCTTGTAATGAATTTGGACATCAGGAGGCTGACAGGTGCTGTCGAACTTACTCACCCCATCTATTTGCTCGACAGTGGAGTGATTCGTTTCAGAATGAGACAGAAGACCTCCACTCGACATGAGGAGCATGAGGAGCATGAAGATCATGAAGAGCATGAGCTTGAGTCAAATTATGCCTCAACGCCACGCCGATCCTTTTCAAGCCGATCCTACATAAATCGCAGTCACTTGACGTAATCGAATCTCAAATCAGAAATATTCGGTCGCGTAAGCCCCATTTTTCTCGCCGCATGCTGGTTGTGAGCCCGGCAGCATATCCGCATGTTAGCGATAGAGTTTTCTCCGCCGATTGCCAGGGGCTTGATGTGATCAATTTCAAGCCCATGCGTGCTGGTGCAGCGACGGCCATTTTTTGGGTCCACATATTGACAACGGTGCTGAGCTTCGTTTTGCAAACGTCGTTTGACCGTGATCTGAACGTGCGGGCGTCGGTTCAAACCGACGGGAAACTCGATTTGCTCAGCTTTTGCTTGAGGTTCGGCTTTAGGTTCAGATTGATATTCGGGTTTAGGTTCGACCCCGGCTGCAGGTTTTGCCGCAGGCTTTGGCTTTTCACCCACATCGTATTTCGCCAACGCAAGATCCACCATCCGCTCAAAGAATGGCTCCCACTTGCGCTCGAAGTTGGTATGCGCCCAAATGTCTTTGAGACGGTTAAATTTTGCCATGAGCTCCGGGCTTGTGCTGAATTTTATCTGAGTGCGTCCATCTTTTAAAGGCTTTGTCTCTTCGATGTCTTGCCTGAGGTGAGGAAAGCACTCAATTAGGATCCTCTTCACATCATTAACTTTACCCTTACGAAGTCGGTCGATGACCGCGATCTTTTCTTCTTTGGTCAATTTGCTAAGCTTTGCTTTTTTTCTGAAAAGATCTTCCCCGCGGAAGGTCACTTGCGCCAGCATCAAAGAGGTCTGGCAAAGCCTCAAAGCTAAAAGATCTTCTTCAATTTCGGGATAAAGTGCTAATATCTCGCAGGCGCGAATTCGGGCGTAGGCCTGATCTTTAGAAAAACCAAGCTCCATCAGGGCGAATTCGTAGAGCGAGCTATGGCCACGTTCGAGATCCATCTCACGCCTCTGAACTTCATGGAGGTGCCAGAGGATATCAATCTGCGAGCGAATCTCTTGATCGCGCAGAGTTTTGAGTGCGGTGAGGAGCTCTTCATTTGTTTTGTGGACCAGATTCATGTCAGGACCTCCGTTTCAAAAAACAATACCATCAGGTTTTAAAAACGGATTTTCGAGCTTTTGGTAAAGAACGAGGGTAAACAGAACGCA
>JAYTRM010000316.1:0-4820 GCA_043746165.1 Bdellovibrionales bacterium
CATATCTTCCAAAGCTCAACGCACTTTATGACGATCTGTTTGCCGGGGGTAAGGGATTTCGTTCGGCGCTAGTCAGCCGGGTGGCTCAGCCGCTCAAAAAATCGACGCCACTTATTGATCGCACAGTCGACCTTCTTTGCCAGACGATTGAATTCATTCACAATGCGTCGCTCCTTCACGACGACCTTGTCGATCGCTCACAACTTCGCCGCAATAAGCCGGCCGCTTGGACCAAGTACACACCGGAGTATGCCGTGCTTGCTGGCGATTATCTGCTTGCGCGGGTGATGGTCAATCTATCGAGCCACGGAAACCTAGGGCTGATTCAATACACGTCAGAAGTGATTTCCGATTTGCTTGAAGGCGAGTGGATTCAGGATTCTCTCGTCAGAGACTTTAATATCAGTCTCGAGCAACTCGATCGAGTGCATGGCTTGAAGACCGGTTCGCTGTTTCGTTGGTGCTTGCGTGCGCCGTTTATTGCCATTCGCCTTGAAGAGCGTGAATTGCATGAGCTTCTCTCGGAATGCGGAACGATTTTGGGATTGTTGTTCCAGCGCAGCGATGACCTGCTCGATTTCGATATTCGAAATTATGAAAATAAAGCCGTTTTAGGTGACCTCAAATCAGGTTACTTAAATTCGTTCGGCGTTTTCCTCACGCGAAATCTTCCAGAGGAACAAAGGCAGCGAATTTTTCGCGCCCAATCCCTAGGCGAGCTCAAATCGGTTGTCAGCGAAAGAGCGTTTGATGAAAGTGTTGCCGCGTTTGATCGCATCAACAGCGAATTGATCGCTCTCTATGATCATCATCTCGATCGTCTCGAAAAGCTTGATCTCGGTTCGCAAGATTTGCAAAACGCACTTGCGGGCGTAGTCGTGGAACTTCGCCCGATTTCTAATCCGCTTTACTGGCGGAGAAAGTGATGGCTACGACCATCAACGAAGAGATTTTATTTTCTTCACCCTCGCCGACAGCGTTGTCGCGGGTCAATCTTGCGAACGCTCCAGTTTGGAAAACTCTTTCAGTTCGGGATCCTGAATTTCGCAAGTATTTGGACGGTGGATTCTCAAAGACCCAACGCGCATTGCCGATCCGCTCTCTCAATGTCGGTACGACGACGGAAACCGTGACATTTAGTATAGTTAAAGTCGAAGATCTGAACGGCCCTTCGTTTTCTCGTACAGTGTGGCTTCTTGCTCGGCCCCAGTCCTTCATTTTGTCAGCCGGTCCGATGCTCGCAACTCTTAGCTTTGTTCGGTACAGCGGGCTCAACTGGAATGCCGGCGTGGCGCTCGCCACTTTTTTCGGTGTGCTGTTTTTTCACATTGCCCTCAATCTGTTCAATGATTACGGCGACCACGTCAAAGGCCGTGACCGAATGCGCACCCGTGGTGGCAGCCGGGTGATTCAGAATGGTTGGATCACCGCGCTCACGGTGCGGCGCTTGGCTTGGTTTTCGCTGATGGCATCGCTCCTATTTGGTCTGCCGGCATTACTCTCCACAACTTTGGCATACAAACTGCCCCTGGTTTTAATCACAGCTTTTGCTGGGCTCGCAGGCTGCGAATTCGCTTTTCAAAAGCTGGGCCTCAAGTATCGTGGCTGGGCAGAAATTCTTGCGTTTGCGTTGACCGGACCAATGTTGACCTCAGCTTTTGCCTGGGCCCTCACCGGACAAGTGGGAATCGAGCATTTTTGGCTCGGCTGTTTTTTTGGCTCGCAATCGCTCCTTTACTTTCACGCGGTAAATTTTGAAAACATCATGGCCGATAGCCAGGCCGGCGTTCGCACTTGGGCCACGCGTGCCGGGTTTGATTCGAGCCAAAATTTCTTTTATTTCACCGTTGGTTTGAGCTCGCTCGGTCTTTTAGCTTTTTGGTTGAGTTCCTCTGTGCTAATGCTGCCAGCTGCCCTCCTTGTTCATCTCGCCGGGAGCTGGATTCTTGTGCGGCGAGTTTCGCAACTTGCTTCGCCGCTGGCCTCGAAGCTTACCGGCCTGCGCCGACTTGTTCTGTGGTGCACTTGGGCGACTTCGCTCGCGATTCTAATTTCGCTCGAGATTTCGCGTTTGATTTTGCTGTTGCGACAAACAACATGGTGAGCGCAGGCAGTCTTCGGCTTTTGCAAGACTGCGACCTGACACTCACGACAATTGACGAAAATTCGGTGAAGAGGGTTTCGCTGGTCGATCAAACTTCGCCCAAGACTCTTCCTCTCTCTGTCGATTTTTTGACTCCTCAGATACTTCATCGACTGAAGCATGGCTTGAGTAAAAATGATTTTCTGCCCCGTGCTTTGGGATTTAAATCTCTGAATCCCGATCGCGCTCCGTTTGTGTTGGATGCGACCGCCGGCCTCGGTATCGACAGTTTTTTTATCGCAGCTCTTGGTGCGCGTGTGCGAGCCGTCGAGCGATCCGAAATTATTTTTGAACTTTTGAAGGACGGTGAGCGAAGGCTTCGTGAAGCGCAGCATGAGCCTCGACTTCAAGCTATTGCAACTAGGCTGAGCTTTGAATTGGGCGACGCTTTAGAGGTGGTGCGCAATCTCAAAGCTGACGAACTTCCTGATGTCATCTATCTCGACCCGATGTATCCGCATGAATCAAGAAGTGGAACGGCACTCCCCAAAAAAGCAATGCAAATATTTCGTCGCCTGATCACGGGCGACGATGATGCCGCAAACGTTTTAGAAATCGCCCGTGAGATGGCTCTCGACCGGGTCGTTGTTAAACGACCCCTCCAAGCAAAATCACTAGGCGCAGAGATTCCCGACCATGTCTTCGAGGGGAAAACCGCACGATTTGATATGTATTTAAAGCGGGGCAGGGACCGAAAGAGGCAGAAGGTTTAGTTCTTTTTCGACATTAGGGCCAGCATCTCATCATACAGGAAAACAAGTTCGGGAGGGGCTTTGCAGCGGTCGTGAAAAGCGAAGTAACGCTTGAGATCGCCAAGCGCGCTTTTGAAATTGCCGAGACGGCGATGGAGAATCGCTCGTTCGCCGACGTATTGCAAATTGCTCGGCTGATACGAAATCAAGGTATCTTGCAGAAAAAGCAAGACTTCCGGGTTATGTGCAACGTTCGTCGCAGATTTAACGGCGAGAAGATAATCGGTGATGAAGTGTTCAAAGGAATAGGTTTCAAGAAGTCTCGTCGGTTCGCAGGTGGTGAGGCGAAAGCGATCGTGCAACGTTTGCAGGAGCTGTTCTGTTGATAGCAAAGCGCCCTGACGAGAGACGTCGATAAATCTCGACGTGCCGTTTTCGGTCCACTTTAAAAAGCAAGTTGGTTTGAGATCGGCAAATTCTAGTGCGACGCCAATTCGCTCAGCAAGAAAAGCATACAAAAGTTCAATGAGAAGAGGTGCGCCGACGTGCCGGCTCAAAACCGTTTCGAGACGAAAAAGATCGGCAGAATCCGCGCACGGTAGCGAAACAGACGAAACACATCGAAAACGTTTATCTGTGAACATGTAGTCATTGAGCGCGCGAAGTTTATCGAGGTCGTGAACCAAGTTTTGCGTTCGGCTCTGCAGTTCGTATCCCATAAATAAAGCACGTTTAATGAGGCGTTCTGCTGCTTGACTTGGCTCGATTTGGGCACTGATTCGCGAGACTTCGCGAATCAAGTTAAGGCAACCGCCAACCGCGCGTTGGGCATCAGCATGAAGCCGTTCGCTCGACCAATGTGCACTCCCGGTTTTGGGATCGGGTGTAGCTTTGGAGTTCGATTTTGCATCCATTCTCTAGGAGGGTTAATGGATTCGCGCCTTGTTAGCAAGCAAGAAACACAGTCCAACTTGACAACGACGAGTCATGGAATGAATCTCATTAAGTTCTCGCCAATTTGAGAACTGGGCTGGTCTATTTCTACGCAGATTTTTCATCGCACTCGGCGCGCTGAGTCAGCAGGGGTGAACTGGACGTCCGAAAAATATCGTTGTCGATTGTTGTGAGCGAACCGCTTACGTGAAAGTCGAGTCTTCTTTATGTCGAATTCTCCACCGCCAAAATCAACCGAAGTCCTGCTCGCGCGAATCCGCGATCTTGAATCTGAACTCGGCGAGAGAGAAAAAGATTTAACGGTTTTTCGTGACGAGCTCGCTCGTGCTAATTCTCAGCTGGAGAAATTCATTAAGCAGATCAGCCAAGAACTAAAAATGGCAAGTCTGATTCAAAAGGCTCTCGTCCCCACTGAGTTTCCAAATATACCCGGTTTTGAATTTAGTACGAAATTCACACCCAGCCCAATATCGGGTGGTGACTACTTTGATATTTTTGAACACGAAGATAAATTTCGCTTCGGGATCGTATTGGCCAGTTCTACCGGCTACGGCATGTCTGCTTTATTTTTAAGTGTGCTTTTGAAAATGTCTGGTCAGCTTGAAGCGCGCAAAGGCATGCCACCGGATCGTATTCTTGAATTGATGGCCAAGGAACTTGTGCCGACGGTTCAGTCCTCAGACCAAGCCAATGTTTTCTACGCTGTGGTCGACCGGCGAAGTTTTGAAATGACCTACAGCGGCGTTGGCCGGGTCATTGGCCTTTTGGTCAGTTTTGGCTCGGGGAAAATCCAAAAATTAGAATGGAACGCCGAGGCCTTTCAACAGGGTTTTAACTCCGAGCTTAAGAGCTCGACGCTCAGTCTTGGTCCGCGCGACAGAATTATACTCTGCTCCGAAGGTGTGATTCGCGCCGTGAATCCTAAGGGTGAGGCGTTCGGTGAGGAGAGACTTTTTAAGACCATACTTGCTGCGCCACGTCTAGGGGTGCATGATCTGCGCAACGAGATTTTTTATCAGGTGGAACGCTTC
>JAYTRM010000317.1:0-25632 GCA_043746165.1 Bdellovibrionales bacterium
CTGTAAAAAGCCCCCATGTCATGAACCCCTCATACGGTAGGACTTTCCGGCTCATGACGCTACCTACAACCAAATGCACCCTTAAGTTCTGACACGCCCTGCGGGCTGTCTTTTGTCCGTCGCCTGTGCTAAGTCTTCAGCGCACTGTAGGTCTTAGGTCTACAGATTTTGGCAGCGGGGGTAGGGCATGTCGGGCATCTTGGCGACGAGTCGAAGTCGAAGTCGAAGTCGAAGTCGAAGTCAGAGTCTACGCAGCAGTCTCAGCGTCGGCCTCAGTTGCGTTGTGTTTTCAGTGTTCGTTGCTTGCGGAAATAAAAACTCCTCGTCTCCTCCCCCAACCGCAAAAATGTCGGCCGACGGCGTTGCGAAATCTCAATTGGTTCAAAGTGACATCGATGCTTTCTTAAGTCTGCCAACTGATAAGCTGGTCGCATTTGATCAGCAAAATGGCGGTGTTTTCACGGCGGTTTTTGGCGGGACGACCGGAGCGGATGTCAGTCATTACTTTAAAACAAGAATCCAGCTCGTCGCAACTGATCCCAAAAATTTACTCGCATCCCTCGATATCAACAGTCTTCCCTATACAGCCTGGATGGGAAAAGGCGACGGCGGCGGTGGCACTTCAGCCCTCCTTGCCGCCACGACCCAGGCGAGGCTCGCCGGTCTCAATATCGGAACGACACTCTGGTTTACATCGCTGATCAATCGTGTTTCGTTTAATATTATTTACTTTGAGCAGATCTTACCGGTGAATTCATCGCGAGTGGGAATTATGGAGTTGGGTCCGGCTTATGAGGCGAAGGCCGAGCCCGAGTTCGGTGGCGATGCTGTACCCGTCGGTGTGCGGCAGGGAATTCTCATTCACGAAGCCCGCCACTCCGATTGCACGGGTGGAATCACTGAGGCCGATCTCGATGTCGCACGCTCAGCACAAAACGACCGAGACTTTTTTCAACGTTTTCCTAAACCGGAATGTGGGCATTTTCACAGCATCTGCCCTGCCAGTATGCCAGGCGTCGGGGGTTTAGCCGCCTGCGATGACCGCCCTTGGGGAGCTTACATGGTTGGATATCTTTATGAAAAGGCCCTGATTAGCACGGTGCCGGTTTTTTCAGATGAGTGGTCGCAGATTACGGAAAGCGCGGAAGATTCCTATTCGCGGCTACTGTTTGATAATAAAGACGATATTCTGCAAGGAAAAGGCGTTGCTCCCGATATGAGTAGTGATGGGTTACAGTGAGTTTAAAACCTGGAAAGCAGAAAGTAAAACGCGCGCTGCTTGTGGCTGGCTGTGGCATCGGGATGGTTGTCTTGTCGCTTGCAACACTCGCTCGGCTTACGCGCGACACCAAGGTCATGAGCGGCGAAGTCGCGGCCGAATCTGTCGACGGTTTTCATCCCGACGAGAGCCCCGCAGAGATTGCTGAAGAAGCACCTGTACCAGTTTTTACCGCCACCCCAACTCCACCACAAGCCGCTGTTGAAATGACACCTCCCGGAGTTCTGCCGACGAAGGCGACGCCGCTTCCGAATGTCAATGAGGTCGCAACGCCCCCACCGGTGGCTGTGAGTATTCGCGATATGGCGCCGAAGCTCAGCGATATTCGCAAACAGATTGAGGAAGATCCGCACGGTACACCCAAGACCTTGATGGACTTCTCCGTCGCTGTGGGGCGGCGGATTCGAGCCGTGGCAGTGACCGATGAAGGCACTGAGAAGGTCTTTGCGGAGCTCGAAGACTGCGTGCTTCATCCCCTTGAAGAAAAAGCCCTATCGCTGCAGTCAATTTGTCTTTTCAACGCCCACGCTCTGGCGGCCCAACATTCGAGCCTGGCCAGCCGCTTTGGCTCTCTCGAATCCCGTGCCAATGCGGAAGTAGTCCGGCGCGCTCAGGCCGTTTACTGACGGTTGAGACCTACCGCTCCATGGCGTCGCTCCATGGCGGCATGGCTAGGATTAATTGCGCGGTGCCAAATGAGTCGACAGAATTTAACAAGCTTCGTTTGTCATGCTAGTTATTGAGGCTGATATTTCGGATTCAAACGCGTTCTCAGGAGGCCCTATGTTTTACGAAGTCGCCGTTCAACAGAATATTCGCATTCTCAAAAATCTCTCAGCAATTCTAGCCAAGTCTGCGGCGTACGCCGATTCGAAGAAATTTGAAATGGATGTTTTGCTGAAAGCCTATCTCGCTCCAGATCAATTCAACCTCACCCGTCAAGTGCAGATCGCATGCGATATGGCAAAAGCCACAGCGGCACGGCTCGCCGGTCGCGAAATTCCCGCTCACGAAGATAACGAGAAAACTGTGGGTGAGCTCCAGGCGCGCATCGCGAAAGTCGTAAGCTACTTGGAGACCTTCACGGCCAAAGATTTCGTCGGTGCCGCTGAACGCCGAATCACGCAGCCGCGTTGGGAAGGCAAGACGCTATCGGGAACCGAGTTCTTGACCCAGTGGTCAATTCCGAATGTTTACTTCCACGTCACCACTGCTTACGCAATTTTGCGTCACAATGGAGTTGAAGTGGGCAAGAAGGACTATCTCGGCGAAATCAACTATCGCAGCAACTGATGAGTCGCAAATCTTTTCGAACTGACTGAATGATCGTCGGTTCGAAAAGATCACAAAGGCGACCGTTCGTATCCACGATTTTTTCACACTACCTCTTCACCATCGGCAAAATGCGAATGCTCCATGTGCCCGGATCTGCAGTCGGGGCCGGCGGCTGCGCGGCGGCATTAGTGGCATTAGTGCCATCAGTGGCAGGCGCAAAGATTCCACCTTCGTGGCAAATCAGCGCAAACGCGTAGTCACCGTTTTTGCCGAATTTCGCAGGATTAAGTAATGAGCAGCCAGCTGGCATGTCGATGTCCATTTCTGCAGGGGAAATCAGACCTTTGTCTGGGTCGCCGTAGGTTATGTACAAGTGACTCGAGAAAAGTTGCGAAGCATCGACGAACATTGCCGGGACCATCACACCCTTGTTGCGGTACGTGACGACAGTGAATTTCTCAGAAAAAATTACCGGCACGACTTCTGAAACTTGCGTGCGGTGAATCGAAGTTGCAAAGGATTTCTTTGTACCCGTGTTCAGGTCATTGACCTGCAAAACCATATTGTCGCCGGTCTCAATGAACGAATACAAGTGCTCAGCATCGCGGAACGCTTGGTGGAACGAAACGATGATGTCGGTTGGACTGGTCGTTTTCACTGCATTGGTGAACAGCGGATTACGCGGATCGCCCGTCAAATATTGAACTTGGCCGGTTGAATCGGTGATTTTTTCCGCAAACGTGGCGCCCATGTTCGAGGCCGCTTCTTTGCCGCGAATGTCGGTGATGCTGCCGAGGCTACCGGTGGCAAGCATCGTCGATTGCGCATTGACCTTCTCGAGCGTGTACTTGTGGGCGAGAAGCTGGGCCGAACTCGCCGAAGTGACAGCAAATCGTTTGTTGTCGCCAGAACCATAGGCAAAGAGCACGCGTACGTTGTTTTCACCAAACGGTTGCGGCAAGAGGTCGACGATGTACAAATCCTCCTGGTAACTTAGGCCCAGTTGCGATCTGAGATTTTGCATAAACAGATAGTTGTCGTAGGTGCGAAGCTTAAATGTCCCCTGAGCTCCGTGCTGACCGCCAGTTGATTCCATAAAGTAAATGTGCCGCGCGGCCGAGGTGTCGTCTTCAAATTCGAGAGGGTTGGGGTTTTTGTCTTCCGAAGTTATTTTTCCTGACTCGATAAAGGCAAGGGACTTGATCGTGGTGCCGCTCGCAGTCTTTTGATCGACCAGGTTGACTTTCGAAATCATGAACGACGCCGAAAGTACGTCCTGCAAAATGTTTTTGTCGGTTTGGTCATCCATCGCGTAGTGGTACACGAAGTTTTCACCGGTTGGGTTGAGATTTTGATCGTAGTAGCTAAAGCGGATCCGGGCGTCAGGTTTTATACCATCAACGAAGCCTAAGATATAGCCCCACGTATTGACCGAGGTCGGAACGCGCAAGATGTATTCCAAGAACTTAATGTTCTGAAAGACACGGATGTTTTCTTGGTAAGTCGTGCCGTTTAGCTTCAGCACGTGAAGTGTTGCCGCACCTGCCGCCGCGTCGATCCAGTAATATTCAGGCGCGTGCAGTTCAGTTTGGTAGAAGTCGGGAACCGAAAGCAGAGTTCGCAAGTTGGCGTTTTGTGTCTGCAAAGAAATTGGAAGCGATTTCACCTGAGGGTCGCCGACGATAGAACGCGAAATGAAAAAATCTTGTAGGAAAGATTTCGGATTTTGTCCTGGCACGGTTACCGTGACTTTGATTTGCGCGTTCGATGAAGCCGAAGGGTCGATCAGGCGGGCCACAACGTTTAGAGTCTTTGATTCGGAGGTCTGGAAATTTGTCGTTAAACTTCCGCCGCTCACGATTTGGATTTGCGGAGCCTGGGACTCGACGACGACCTTCGCGCCGCTTGCAGGAAGCCAGTAGTTTTTAATCGGAATTTGAATCTTGATGCTGCCATCTTGAGTCGAGTAGTTGACACGGTCGAGAGCTTTAAAATCCGGCGCAATCACCACTTGCGGGTGGACAGCCAGCGCGCCAGCGATTTTGAGCGTTCCGAACTCGATGTGGCGGCCATCTTTTTGGCTGAGCGGCTGGCTCGACGCAAAGATCCGGGCGCGCACTTCGTCTTCAGAAATTCCGGGGAAATGTCCCTTGAGAACGCCCACGGCGGCCGAAATATAAGGTGCCGACTGGCTTGTGCCATCAAGAACTTCATAGCCCGTAACGTCAAAGTTATTAGTCGCAACCGTTTTTGGAAACGTGCTCAGAATCTCTTCGCCAGGCGCGCTGATCTCAACCTGCCCGCCGTAGTTCGAAAACGACGTCAGGCCATTGTCAATTCCGGTTGCGGCCACGCACAGTACACCTTCGTAAGAACATGGAAGAACAGTGCTGAATGTGTTGTTGTTTCCAGCCGAAGCAACAATCGTAATCCCCGCCTTTTGGGCTTCGGCTATCGCCGCATCTAAATACTGAGTGTCGAACACACGCGGCCAGCCCATACTCAGGTTGATCACGTCGACTTTCATTTTGACGGCGTACAGAATAGCTTTAGCCACTTTGTCGGTCAGGCCCATTTGCAAGAAGGCGCGAATCTGGTCTTGGCCTGCCTGAACATTCGCCATCACTTTGAGGGGAACGATTTTAATTTTATTCGAAACTCCTGCGACACCTATTTTATTATTCTTTTGAGCAGCAATGATTCCCGACACGTGGGTGCCGTGGCCCATGTCGTCGAGGGGTTTGTTGGCGGCGTTATCTGTCGGGCCAACGGTGAAGTCGTATCCCATGCAGTCGCCCTTGTAGCCGTTTCCGTCCGAGTCAGTCATAGGCACAACCGGCGGCAGACCGTTGCCGTCGCACTCAGCTCTATTTTTATAAATGCTTCCGATGAGATCTTCGTGATTGTAGTCGACGCCGCTATCGATCACCGCAACGAGGATTTCTTTTTTCATCTGGTTATCGACATCGGCCTTAGAATCGAGGCCGATGTCGGCAGGCAGCCCCGTTTTTAAGCCCACCGATTTCGTATCAATATCGTTGATCGGGCGCTGCACGTGTTGGGAAGAGGTCGCAAGACCCCATTGGTAGGTTACAAACGGGTCACTGTAATTGAGAACTGAACGTGCTGCGGGCGTGAGCGACTCGCCAACTGAAGCGGCGTAGAAAGGAGTTGGTTCTTCAATTTTGCGAACCGCGCTCTGAGCCGCGAGAGAGGCTTTTACATTGGCGCGGTCCGCTTCAGAGGTCAGGGTGATTTCAAACAGACGGTCGAAATACGGCGACGAATAAGGCGCAAACCTTTCGAGCTTCGCTGCCACTGTGCCTGGGGCCAACTGCAGAGTTAATTGGCGGTTGATGTCCGCAAGTTGCAAACTCGAAGGCCTGCTCGTAAATTCGACGACGAGAGAAAATTCTTTAACTTGCGCAAGCGGCGATTTAGCCGGCATCTCCGTGGTGAAACCCGCAAAGACAATCAAGACCGCGGCGCAAGTCATCATTCGGTTCATCATATAACGTCCTTCTTGATGCAAAATCACAGTGGGTTAAAGATCCAACGAATGAAGAACTCTCCTTCGGAGAGTCCGAGGTTTGAAACTAAGCTTTCGAGCGGTCCGCTACCATCTTTGCTTCCCGGCATACCGATCGTGTTGGAGTTGAGTGAAGTCGTTAAATCTTCGGTCGAGTCTTCGTCGCCTTTGCGAAACCCTTGCACGCGCGCCTGGATAAAGATGTTGTTCAGTCCACCAACGTAATGGATCAAGAGCTTACCGGGTAGGTAGTATTCCGCATAGTCGACGAGTTTCAAGGCGGCATCAGCTTCCGCGGGCCCGTTACCTGTGGCTTTGGCCTGAAGGAAAGCCTTCTGCGCGTTGGTAAAGTCGAACATCACGCCACCTGCGAAGCCCGCTCCTGCTTTGAGACCTGCTTCAGATTGCGTGTTGTAGCCATTGGCCCTCAAAACGCTGAGCGAGTAGTCGCCGATCTGCTCTCGGGTGAGATGCGCAAGATGCTCGATACCGGCATCATAGACGTTGACGCTCAAGGTGATCATGTAGAGCTGAATTTCGGTCGTGTCATTGAGAAAAGTGGGCCAGGTAATGCTCTCGCCGAATCGATCGTTGAATTGCTTTAAGATTGCGTCAGCTTTATCGCGGGCAATCGAAAATCCACCAAAACGGCGCGAAACTTGGACAAATTTTTCTTTAAGCGCTGATTGATTGCTTGCGGTCGTCTGTTCAGCTTGTAGGTCAACCTCGCGAACTTCAGCGCTTCCGTAAAGTGTGTCGGCTGGGTTGCCGTTTCCGGTCGCATCGATTGCGACGGTCGTGCCAGCTTTTGTATAGTTGGCAATGGCCGATTGCAAGAGACTAGAAATGAAGTCTTGATAATCAGTTCCCGTTCGTGTTCCGGTCGTCCGATAGAGGTAGGCTTGCTTAAAGCCTTCCGGGGTTTGCGCGATAATGTTGTCATTGATTTTCTGGTGAGTTGCGCTCCACACCAGAAAATTGAGGTTCTGATCGGACTCAGTGAAGTTATGCGTGAAGATATAGGGCTTCTTCTGTGCCTGAAAATTCTCGATCTGATTTGATTTCAAGAAATTGTAAATCGACCGCAAATTGACTTCGAGGTCCGGATTGTCGTATTTGCCTGTGTCTTTGTTGACCGTCGAAGTGATGTCGAGTGCGTTGAAGTGCGTGTAAACCCTGCCGACCGTACCATTAAAAGAGATTGTCAAGATCGGAGCCGCAGCGAGAATCGTGCCGACGCCCAACCCAATCGAAGCGCTGGCCGTGTTGAAGACGCCTGGATCTGTATAAACGTCGATGGTGTTGTCATCTTTTTTCAAAAGCTGCACGCGGCGTAATGTTGTCACCGAGTCTGAAATACTACCCTGAGCGACCAACGCAGAATAAATTGGGTAGGCGGCAGTGAGTCCAGCACCCAGCACTAGCGAATCAGAGATCAGAATAGATTCACCCGTCTTCAGTTGATCCTTAAAATTCTGTGCCATGCACAGAATTTTGTCTGTCATGGGTTTTCCGCCGTTATCGAGAACATCCTTGCACTGCACGTTGCTGCTGGCGTTTAAGGATTGCGCCGTCGTGTATTGGTAGAAGGGTACGAGAATATTATGCCAAGGTGTCTTGTTAGCTGCCGCCATACTTTGGATGGGAGTAATGTGGGTGTAAGTTCTCGAAATTTGAAAGCCAACTTGGCCCTGGACTGCGAGTTTTGTGGGTAACCCATCAAAGCCGATGAATAAGCCTGGGTTCAGCTGAAATCCGAAAGTATCGGCGAGCTGTATGGTGTTGTCGCTTCCCATGTAAGATCCAAAGACGACCTCGCGCGAAAGGATCAAATTTCCAGTCATCATTGGGTATTGGTACGGCTTAAATGGAATCGACGCAGTTTTTCCGCTCAGCACCGTCTCGACCAATTGATTGAGTTCAAGCACGAAGTTGCGGTTGCCGATGTAATTTTGCAGGTTGTTGTTGACGCTTTTGTTAAGAAGACCGGTATTGAAGTCGCCAACCAACGAATTGATGGCAGTGCTGAAGGCGCGCGATTCAATAAAACCTTCAATTTCTTCAGTCGAGATCGGCGATGGATTATCACCATACGCGAAGTTTGAGGCGTAGCCTTTCCAAGACTTCTGAATCACTTTGCCGTCAACAAGGCCCGGAGCACTTGAGACTTTCGAGTTAAATGAGAGAGGCTTGACGTCTTTGAGGCCAAAAGCCCTCTCCATTGTGTCACAGCGGGAAATCAAACGTTCCGTGATAGCGAGGCCCACCTGATAGGGAACGTGCATGGCCGCGACGATCTCTTCAAAGTCAGCTCGCTTGAGTTGGGCGATTCGGCGGGTGATCCACTGTCCATCCTGATAAGAGGGCGAAAAAGCCGAAGCATACAGATAAGGAACGTAGGCACCACCGGCGATAATCTTTGCTGACTCCCAATTGAACTGGTTGACGGTCTCGGGGATGTCGGAGAGGTTCCAAGGTATGAGCAGGGCATTCATGATCCGGCGGCCAAAAATGTACTGTTCGAGCATAAAGCCATCGCTGAGGTTCATCGTCGCGTAGTTACCAGAGTAGACGATAACGTCCTGGAGATCGAGGACGTCGGTCTTTTTGTCTTTGCTGTTTGTTACCCAGCGGTCTGGCGCCCCCCCAGAATTCGACTGAAGGTTTTTTAAGAACTGATCGCGTGAAAACGGTCCGTCGAATTTGACTTTAAGGTGTGACATATACTGCAGGGCGGGGATCTTGTATCCGAGTTTTTCAAGCAAAGCTTTGCGGAGCAGGCGGTTGTGCGCAAATTTGCTCATCACGACGTTGAAGATTTTCGGCACGCCTTGCGAGTCGGTGAAGTTGGCAACGAAGCGATAGTCGGTGGTGGGCGACGGAACGTCCTCGAGATAACTGATCTGGGCAGAGGCCGGAAGGCCGAGCGTGTAGCTCTGCGGATCGAGTTTTTGGCCGACCTTATTTGACCAGTAATCGCTCGATTCTTGCGGTTCGATCTTCGATATGTCGACACCTGACTTTAGCAACTGCGTGGCTTGCTCGGGCGTCAGAATGCGACCTTTGTAAACAAGGTCTGAGGCCTGGATGTGGTCGCTGCCCATCGGAATATAGCCAGGCATGCTGCTTTCCCAGGGCGATGCCTGAGCAGAAAGTCCAACAGCCAGGAACATTGAGAGGGTCAGGGCCGATAGGCTTGTTGGTCGCATGTTGCACTCGCAATCGTGGTTTTTGAAACCTAGTTACTTTAACCGGTTTACCGATGAGCAAAACTTGGACCATTGATGATTCAGGGTTATTTTGGCCCTGGCGGCCGCTACTCATTTATCGCATGAAAGATTTACTTCCGGACACGCTTGAAACAGGCTTGGAACAGTCGCCTTAACATGGCGTAAAATGCTGACACAAGAAAGGACCCGGTCGGGCCCTTTCCGAGATCACAATTGAATGGACCTTCTGAACGGAGCTTCGATCAGTTCACAACAGGATGGCCGACGACTTTGCCGAGCATCTGTTTCATTTGTTCCGAGCCGACGCCGTTGGTTTCAGCAGCGGTATCGATGATGCTCTTTAGACTTTCGCTATCGCCATCAGCTTGCTTTTTCATCGCGGCTTTGATCGCCGTGATGGTCGAGCCAGTGATTTGTTTAGCAAAGTTATCGTAGTCCTTGTCAGTCATGCTACCGTGCGGAGCCTTTTCAAGCTGGCTTGCTAGTTTTGCAACCTGGAGACTTCGATCTTCGCTGAAACCATAATTTTGCATGGCCTTAGCAGATTTGCTGATCCGGAGAGATTCCATAAATGCCGCTTGTTTTTCTAGATCTTTGCTCGAAGGTTTGGATGCCTCAAACAAGATTCCTGAAGTTGGGTCTTTGAAAGTTCCGTTCCCCATGTTGGCCAGGTTCGTGAACGTCGAACCGTCACCACTGGCATAGTTAATCGCGTCGGCTCCTGTCCAACCGTCGATATAAATTGCCAGGAAGTGACCCTGACCGTCGTTGACAACGGCATAGCCCGACTGGAGGGTGTCAGACTTTGTTACTGTGAAGACGGGGCCCGGGGCCGGGACGGTGATGTAATTATCAACGTAAGTCTGCCCGCAATTTCCTGAAGCGTCGCAAGTCTCGATCCACTGCCCAGCGTCTATTGTTGTGGTCAGGTTATTTGATTCAACGTTAAGTGTCGCTAGGAAGGCGGCCGCTGCTTGATCGTGCGAGAATGTAACTCCGTTGATTACGACGCTTTGACCGCCGCCAACCACTTGGCCACCCGGACCCGCCAGTGTTGGCGGCGGAGTCGCTGCGCTTCCGCCACCACCGCAGGCTGCCAGCGACGCTGCAAGCGCGACTAAAGATACAATACAAAGTTTGTTTGTCATTCAAGATCCCCTTTTTGTGACCATCTCTGTGGTCACGTGTGTGATGAGCAAATGTTTAAATTTATAAAATTGCCAGGACCCCGATTTGTCGCCCTCACAAATCAGCGTACGTCGGCCCAGTTCGGTTTGGACGAATTGTCACGACGCTCTCGAAGGCTTAGCAAGGAGCATTCCACGATTTTTGGTATCAAAACGAAACCGCACAGTGACGAGCAAAAATTGGCACCAGTTTGCGAAAAAACTTCAAAAATGCTGGTTATTTTTTTCTGGATCGGTGAATCTGAAGTCCTAAAGAAGTGGTCCCGACCTGTCCAGGCCCTTGGCTGAGCTCGTGTTCAGCCTCACGATCGCTCCAGCCAAGTGTTTTTGCTACACCGCTTCTGTAACGGGAACCAGGTACCTAACAAGCAAATACTATGTGAAGGTATCAATATGTCCGGGGATCCTTCGAGTAAATCCAACGTTTTAATCATCGCTAGCGAGCCTAGTTGCCGGCACGAACTGTCTAGCGTCGCCGGTAAATTTGCCCAAAAAATGTTTTTTGCCGGTGACGGCGCTGAGGCCCTGCAAATTATTGAAGCCGTTTTGGTCGACGTGATTTTGATTGAGGCCACGCCGCCTTATGCCTCGATCTTCCAATTCATTGGCACGGTGAAGAGTCGCAGTCGGGAAGCTGCGGCGATTTTCCTAGTCACTGATAAAGCCGACGCTGAGGTCTGCGAGGCTTTTTACGAAGGGATCAGCGGCATCTTTCTTCGACCCATTGACCAGCAGGAACTTGTTGAAGGTATTGTGTTCTCACACGCTTCAGAACTCGGCTTTCAGCGCCGTGTACATCCGAGAAAATCCTTGGTCCACTCGAGAGTCGCATTTGAAATCGAAAGCCAGACGAGCCATGGGTTTGGAGCCAATCTCAGCGTCGGAGGCATGTCCATCAATTCAATTGATGTTCTTCCGGTGCTCAACCAAATAATTGAAGTGAAACTTTCCTTTCCTGATCAAAATCTGTTTTTTAGTGTTAATGGAACGGTGCGTTGGGTTCGTTCAAGCTTTAAGTTCGGAAAGCCAAAAGGATTTGGAATCCAATTCATTGACCTTGCTGTCGAAGCAAGGACGGCTATCGAGTCTTTGGTTCGGCTTAATCCACTCTGATATTTGCCGGGTCGTTCGACTTCGCGCCTGACTCGTGGCGTAAGAGTTGGTGAATTTGCTCTTGTCATCGACCGAATCTATTCGAGAGGATGGGGCAGTGAGCAAATACATTCAGTCAAAAGATCTCGCCTGGAATTTTCTCGGGCAACGAGTGATCGCCTTCACTTTCACTGCCGAGCGCGAGTTTCACACACTCAATGAAACTGCGGCGGTGGTTTTTGCTGCCCTGAAAGATTCTCGAACTCGGTCTGAGCTTTTACAAATTGTATGCGACGAATTTGAGGTTGACGAGGTTTCGGCTGCCGCCGATCTCGATCAGACGCTCGTGGAAATGTTGTCCAAGAAACTCATCGACCAATTATGAAAGCACTTAAGGTGCATGGCTCCAGCATGTGGCCATTCTTAAAGTCTGGCGACATGGTTTTGATCGAACGCTGCCATCAGCCTAAACCCGGTGATTTAATTGTGCATGAGAGTTTTGGAGTCGCCACGGTCCACCGCTACCTTGCTGACGGCTTAGTTAAAGGAGACCGACTTTCGCGGCATGATTTTATTTCAAAATCAGAGTTTTATCTAGACTGGGTCGTCGTCGAAATTGTTCTGCGCGCCTTTTCTGAACATCGCGGAAGGATGCGCTCAGCATCTCTGAATTCGGCGGGCCTAACTCAGGTTATCACCCGCTGGCAGACAAGTCTTGCGCTCCTGCAGTTACAGACAACCCATCGGTGGGCTCGCTCGTTGTGCTCCGCGGTTCTTATTTTGAATGGATTCGCGCTCCGTCAACTCTGTTATTTTCGTTCGCTAGGGAGGTCAAATGGTTGGCCAAGAAAAAGACGATGATTTGAACGATCAGAACGATCAAAATGACCGGAATGACCGGAATGACCAGGGCTTGCTCAGCTCGACACTGCGAGAAGCAAAAGGTCGTTTTCGACCTTTGAATGTCACCTTCGAACTTTCCACGGCGTGCAATTTGCGCTGCACCCACTGCTATAATTTCGACCGCAAGACGGTCACTCGGCCTAAATCTGAAAGGCCTGCCTTGACGCCGACCGAAATTAAACGGGTTTTGTTTGAAATTCGTGAGGCTGGAGCTCTGGTTGTGGCATTCACGGGCGGAGAGGCGCTTTTACATCCCCATCTCCTCGATTTTGTCCGGACAGCACGAGCACTCAAGCTTGCGGTTCGTCTCAAGAGCAATGGTACTTTAATCGACGCGGCCAAGGCCTGCCAACTCCGTGAGGCCGGCGTCGTCGAGCTTGAAGTGAGTCTCTATGGGGCTTCGCCTGGCAGTCACGATCCGTTCACCAATAGCCCCGGGTCATTTGCGAGTACCCTGGCTGCTGTCGGTGCTGCAAAAGACAGTGGCATCTCAACCCAGATCAACTTTGTCATGCACCGCGGGTGTGCTGGCGAAGTGGCTGACATGTTGGCACTCGCCGAAACCCTTGGGGTTCGGTCGTCACTTTCGATGGAACTCACCAGTCGGTACGACGGAACCACGGATTCTCTCGACGAGCGTCTAACAGAAGAAGACCTTAAAAACATTTTCAGGGGCTCGAGTGGTCATTACTTTGTGCCATCTATCAACGAAACTGACTCCGTTCAGTGCGCGTGCGCGACCACGAACGTCGGCATTGGATTTGATGGAACGGTCTATCCCTGCATAGGCGCACCAATTCCCTCGGGTGATCTGCGACAGCAGTCTTTTTCGACTATCTGGCATGAATCGAAAGTGTTTGCTTGGATTCGCTCTTTGAGTCTCGATGACTTTAAGAGCTGTAAGCCATGCGAGTTGCGCCCCTATTGTCAACGCAGTTCAGGAGCGATTTTCACCAACACCGGCGACTACACCGGCAAAGAGGATTGGACCTGCAAGCAAGCTGAACTTTTGCGCGAACTCAGCTTAAAAGAGTTGAACATGGAATAGAAGCTTTGCGACCGCCCTGGCCATGGCCATTGCACGATTGAGTCAAAAAAGCCGAGGTCACTGGCTCACTCTTGATCTCTGGTTTTTGATAGAGGCGTTTTTGTCGCTTTTCATGATTTTGCTTTTTCTGCTCTCGATCTTTGCTCGTCATATCACTCCGATTTCATTGAGATCAATTTACGATTCTGTTAAAGATAACCCAGTTGCTCTAGGTACGGCCAGAAATTATCGCCGTAAGGGTAGCTGAAATCGCCGCTCACGAGTTTTGGGAGAGCCGAAACACTCAAAGCAAAACTGAAGGCACGGGCGAAGTCGAGGTCACTCTCGTCGCGAAAAATTTCGGTAAAAAAGCGACGGATGAAGTTGTTTGTTTCGAGGACACGGAATGTCGGACCCTGTTTAGGGTCAAGCGCGCGCGACAAAGCCAAAACAGTTTTTACTTCTAAATCAGTTGTAGTCCAGTCGCTTTCGCGGCGAGGAATGTCGGGATTGCAAGTCGGACTTGCGCTGGCCAAAAGTCGAGTTTCTTCGATGCGCAAGTAAACTTGGTCCGAGCCCATGACTCTCAACCCCCAGTCGCGGCTGAACTTGGCGAGGGTCGATTTTCCTATTCCAGAAGGGCCAAAAAAGAGCACCGCTTTTTTTTCATGTTCGATGACTGCCGAGTGAAAAAGGAAAGCCATTTTTTTTTCACCGACGGGGCGTAGGCAGAGGGCAAGTAGGTTATCAAGGGAATCAGACCAGTCGGGCGTAGGCGTGGGAAGCCACGCCCAGCATGAGTGATCACCCATGAGTGCGACGAAATCACGATGCGCGATCCATTTTCCGCAATCGTTTTCAAAGTGATGCAAGAAGGGTCGCTCAGAATTCCAAAAGGAGTGACGTGGATCGATGAACGCACCAGCCGCCGGTGCCAGGTGCAGATGAAATTCTGGTGGGCTCGTGTTCGGTTTTGCGACGAACAATCTCCAGTAAGAGAGGCAATCATGAATCACGCCGGGTGCCCAAGAGGCCGCAAATGAGACGCGCACGTGCATACCTGCGACCATCAAGTCCAGATCCGCGCAGGTTGGTAATCCCATTTCCTTAAGATCGATCGCCTGAGCGAAATCCGTGATTCCGGGCCGCAACTCAAGTTTTTCAACGATCGCATCACGATTCAAGAGTTCACCATCATGTCGCGCAGAATTAGCATTTTACTTCTCTGTTCTGACCTTTACAGCCGAGCCGGACAACCCTACATTGAGATCATGCCGCAAAAGTCCGGTTCTGAAAATAAGCAATGCAGCACTGCGATGAGCCAATTTCTGTCTGACCTCACGCTCAAACAATATGCTGAGCACCGAATATTAGCGCTTGCCTTAAACAGAGGCTTCTTACCAAGGCAATGGGCTTGCCAAGGCGAGAGGCGCTTGCTTGAAAATCTGCGGCGGCAAGCCGTCATTCAAGGATTGCTCAAAGATCTTGGATTAAGAATCGAAAAAGCAAATGGGCTGCAAGTGGGCTTGCTCAAAGGCTGCGCTCTTTGGGGTGACATCTACACGGCCGGAGAGCGCGAGACCTCTGATATTGACCTGTTTGTCGAGGCAGGAGATCACTCGCGACTTGCGCTCGAGTTAGAAAAATTAAGCTTCATGCCGCTCAAACAGGGCGGGCAGCAGCCCAAAACTCAAAGTCACAAAACCCTTTACGTGAGTCCGAACTTTTTCGATCTGACCATTGAAGTTCATTGTCGATTGTGGCGGGCCGAACCTAGCGGTTTTCGTTGGCAATGGCGAAATGCTGTGCACGGACCTTACTTGCGCCTAAGCGTCGAAGACCAGCTGATTCATCTCTGCGGTCACTGGATTGCTCAGCATACGATGATTTCTTTGCACTGGCTGTTTGATATTATTTTTTGGATCAATTCAAATAATCACGTCATCGACTGGCGTCTGGTCGACCGGAGGGGCACGATCTTACGCCTCAAGCGTTCAGTTGATTTAGCCCGCGGCATTTACGATCGTCTCGAAGACGGCAATACGGCAAAAAATTTGGGAGTTCCCGGTCTCGATTTCGATTTTTTGATCGAGCCCAAAAAAACTCTTTGGCGGTATTGGCTCGTGAAGCATTTGGTGCAGGAGTCTTGGAGCGATGCACTTAAATACGACTTTCAATGGCTAGTGAATCGCTTAGGTTCAAACCCATGAGAATTCTTCAGGTCGGTAAATATTATCCACCGGTAACCGGTGGAATGGAGAGAGTCGTTTGTGAGTTGAGTGAGGGATTAAGTCGACTGGGCCATTCGGTGCATGTCGTCGTCGCATCCATCGAGGGCCCGCCTTCGCGCGAGATTCGAAATGGAGTTTCGATTGCCCGGCTGAGGTCGTACGGACAGTTATTGTCTCAACCTCTAATATCGGGGTTGCGCGATGAAATCAACCAGTTTAAACCTGACATAATTCATTTTCATTTACCCAATCCACTTGCGCTGTATTTAGGATGGCAAAGCGAAGTTCCGACCTGCCTTACGATTCATGCGCTGACAGACAGTTGGCGAAAAAAAGTAGACCTGATGCTCAGCAATCCCTTCGCGAAAAAAGCCCAGGCTTTGCTTTTCTCGTCCCAGCAGATGCACGATCTCTGGACTCGCGAAAGCGGAGTGGTTGATCAGCCCGCTGCTTACGTCGTTCCGTTTGGCTTCAATTTCGAGTATTTGCAGCCCGGCTGCCAGCAGCCTCAGGATCCTCAACTGATTCTGTTTGTGGGCCGGCTCGTCCGTTATAAAGGTCTTGAGGTCCTCGTCAATGCCATGGACCACGTCGACGGCCACTTGGCCTTGATCGGCTCTGGACCGTTGGCTGCGAAGCTTCGGGCTTTAGTCTTTGCTAAAAGGCTAGAAGGCAAAATCAGCTTTCTGGGCTCCGTGCCTGACGCCCAGCTGGGAGACTGGTATCGGCGTTGCGCGGTTTACGTTCAGCCGTCCATAGCAGTCGAGAGCTTTGGCATTAGTATGCTCGAGGCCATGTCGCAAGCGCGGCCAGTGGTGTCGACCGATCTGCCAACTGGGGTGCTTGAAGTTAACTTACACGACAAAACAGGCCTCGTCATTCAGCCAAGTGATTCGTTTGCACTGAGTGCCGCGATCAACTCGCTTTTAAACCGTCCGGAACTAGCTCAAGATCTGGGACGCGCGGCTTTTTCACACCACTTAAAGTTTAGCTCTGAACAAATGGTCGAGGCCCATCAAAAAATCTACGGGAACATAATCTAGTCGAGTGGAAAAAGCTTAACAGTTTATTGCAGAACTGCCGAAAACCTCGACAGTGGATAAGCAAAAGACGTCGCATGATGCTGATTCTGATGCCGAGATGTTTGCCTTCAACCTCATTCAGTTGGCAAGCTATCTCTTTTCTTACCGTCGCTGGATCATTCTCGGCGCCGCTGCTTGCTTTTTTATTACACTTTTATGGGTGCTTTTGATTAAGCAAGAAATGTATCGCGCAACATCAACACTGAGTGTGGATCTTCTCGGCGAGGAGCGCGGCACGAGTTCTGCTTCTGAATCATTCTTTTACCAAGATCAAATGGTTATCAACAAAATTGGCAATGTTGAGCAGTTCTTTGAGTCTCGTGAGTTTAAAAAGTTTCTTTATGAAACCTACAAATCCGCAGACGGCATGAGCGAACTCAAGAACGATTTGAGCACGATCGCGGTGGCTCTAGCAGAGCTGAAGTTGAGAAGAGAAAAGGAAGTCACTGATTGGCTCTACGATAAAATCGATATTAAAGGATTCAGCGAAAAATCTCGGATCGATGTTTCGGTCTCGGCACATTCACCCGAGCTGGCTTCGGCCATGGCGAATTTCGGCAGCTACGCGTTGGTTGAATACAATCGCTTAATTCTTGGCCGACGTATAAAAAGAATTAAGATGTTTTTAAATCAACAGACCTTACAGACCAAAAGTGAATTGGCTGACTTAGAAGAACAACTGGTCAAACTTCAAGAAAGTGCACGAATCGTATCACCCGAAGATGTGAGAATGAGGGCAAACTCGATTCAAGTCGATCAGGTGGCTAGGCAGATCGAATTAGATCGTCAGTACACCGCTGTGAACACTCTGATCACCGAAACAGAAAGTGATCTCGATTATTTTAAAAAGCTGATGAAGGAAAATGACCAAACCTCTCATTTGTATATTGAGCAAATTCAAAAACGTTTGGAAGTTCTTCATTTTAAAAAGCTCCAAGAAGCAGGCGAGCCCTCCGATTCGAGAACACCTGCGGGTTCATCGGAGGCCGAGCTCGACGATGGAATTAAAAAAGTGGTTGGTGAGCTGACGGTTCAGCTCAACCATTTAGGGCCCGTTTCGCAAACTCCGTGGGAGTACGTTAAAAAGATCGAAGCGGCACTATATGAACTTCGTATCAAACGTGCTCAGGCCCGAAGCGAAGTGCTTTCACAGCAGGAGGCTTTGAAGCGTATCAATCATCAGTTCAGTGGTCTACCAGAAATTTTAAAGAAAATGAGCGAGGTAAAGCGCAATATCGATCTGAGCACGAGCCTTTACAACTCTCTGATGGCCAGGCTCCAGGAAACACAGATCAAGGATGCCGCTCATAACAACGACTTGGTATTGATCTCGAGCGCGAAACCTCCAACCGTACCATCAGGCTTCGGGCGCTTAAAAACTATTTTGCTCGCCATCATTGGCGGCATCATTTTTTCATGTCTGCCGCTCTTTTTGCGTTTTGTACTTTTGCCGACGATTCGCACAACAAAGGACTTGGAGCACATGGGTGTTCCGATCATGGGGGGGCTTTCCTGGAGGCGTGGTTCGAATTCGTTTTTTGCTTTTAACCGGAATGAACGCTTTCCGTTGATACTTAATGAAGCACCCGGTTCGCCAGTTGCAAACACATTTCGCTACGTGCGGTTTAAGGTCGGGCAGGCTTTGCAAATTCGTCCAATCGCGCCGGGAAATCCAAGTAAGGTAATTGTGGTTAACAGTGTTCGTCCGAAAGAGGGTCGCACCTTTGTGACCGCCAACCTCGCCCACCTTTTTGCCAGTACGGGAGTTCGTACCTGTATTCTCGATCTGGATTTCGCCAAACCGGATGTGGTCGGTTTTTTTCCAGACGCGCAGCCCTTGGAATCGGCGATGCTCGGCTTGTTCCCCGAAGAGTGTGGATTTAAAATCTACCGAGTTTCGGAAAATCTGGCGATATTCAGCCCCAAATCTACTCATGAAAACATGAGCGAAATACTCGAGACCAGACAGTTTCAAGCTGCCTTAAATGCGCTTGAAATCAAATTCGAAGTGATTTTTATGGATACACCGCCAGTCGAAGATCACATGCAGTCAGTTATTGCGGCCCAGTATGCCGATGGGCTCATTCTCGTTGTTAATCAGCGAGAAACCCTGCGCACCGAAGTCGAAGACACGATTCGAACACTTCAATCGTCTCTTGACCTGCCAATTATGGGCCTCATGAACTTCACATTTGACGAACTCCCCATATTCCGCAGGAGAGCAAGGCACAGCTGGCGTCCAGAAAAGTCGAGATCAATAGCTTAAGTGTGGCCAAGCATTTCGCCGGCGCCAAGAGTCGCGAGTTTCATTTTTTCCTGAGCTGTTCAAACAATCCAATGATTTTCGAAATTACTTTTTCCTCAGTAAAATATTTTCGGTAATACGTATGTCCATTCCGGCCCATTTGTTCTCTCGTCGCTTCGGGCAAGCTAAAAAAATCGTTTACTGACTTTGCAAGAGCGGCGGGGTCTTGAGGCTGACAGACTAATCCACAGTTTGCGTCTCTCAGCACCTGAGCTGCTTGACCGTGCAAGGCCGCGATGATGGGCCGGCCTGCAGCCAAACAGGACTGGACTTTCGATGGCACGGTTTGCGCGTAGACTGGATCATTGTCTAGGGTTATCAAAAGGGCAGAAGCCGCTTTCAGGATTCTGGTGACTTCAGCGGCAGGGCGCCTAGCCAGCAGAGTTATTTGACCACTCAATTGGCGGCGTTCGATTTCGAAGCCGAGCCAGTTGCGCAAAGCTCCGTCGCCCACAAATATCCAGTGCGCAGAAGGCGAGCTGAAACGAACTAACTCAGCGGCGTCTAAGATGTTTTCAATGCCCTGGGCGCGACCTAGATTTCCAGCAAAAACCAATGAATTTCGTGGAATTTGCTCAGCGGGTTGGCTCAACCAGCTCGAGCTGTGACAGTCGTAAAAGTCTTCAGCCCAATTTGGTACGTATTTAATCTGCTCGGCTCGGCCACCGTGACGAAGAACGCTTTCCTCATAGGCTTCTGATTGTGTCCAGATCTGATCAACGCCACTGTAAATCCAATGCACCACTTTAATCAGCAGTCTTTTCAGCAATGGATTTTGACTCTTCGTGACGGCGAAAAATGTTTCAGGCCAAAGATCCTGAACCCAGATGGCAACGGGGATACGACGAAATATTCGAAGCACGACTGCGGGAATCGCTCCGGTGATCGGCGACGAGCACCAAGCAAAGCATAGATCAAACTGCCCCCGCAATCGGGGCAACCCGAAAAAGACCGCAAAGATTATAAAAGATGAATAGTTGAGAGCAAGCTCCCAAAAGCGTCCGCGCCCACGCGCAATGATCGGCACTCGTAGCACTGTCATGCCGTTGTACTTCTCGTTCCAAGGTGAACAGAAGCCATAGCCCTTGAAAAAACGGCCCGATGGATAGTTGGGTTGTGCGGTCAAAATGACAACGTCATGGCCGCGACTTTTCAACGCCGTGGCCATTTGGTTGACGCGAAAATTTTCGGGGTGAAAGAATTGCGAAACAATAAGAATGCGCACGACTAAAGTCCCTTTCACCTTTTCATAGCGTTACCAGTATCGGATGAATTAAAATCATTTTCAATGATTGACCCAGCCCCAGCCCTCACTCGTAATGCATTTCGCCTACTTGTGTTGACCTTGGTGATGCATGCACTTGCCGCTTATGCCATAGGCTCCATTCCGTTTCCGTGGTTTGGGCAGATCGCGTCCCTTTACCTTTTTGTTTGGTTGGGGTTTCGATCGACCTATCGTACTTCACCTGGGATGGTGGTTTTCTCATTTTTTCTAATCTACGCTTTTCTTGTAACCTCCGTTCAGAGCGCGCTTGGCGATTACTACAATTACATGCCGCCGAAGGCGACCACGCCATACTTATTTTTTATCGCTCTTCGTTTCATGAATCTCGTTTCGTTTGGGTCACTTATTTTCATCGCGTTCTGGTTTCTGTCGCGCGGGTGGAAGCCGCAAATCATGAAATTGATGACGATACTTTGCTTGGTTTTCTCGCTCGCTGCGATATATATCTACATCGCTCAAATCTACGGACTCCCTGAACCACCGCGCACTCGGCTCGGAACGGGTGGCGGTGAACAAAGCGTTAAATTCACCTACGCGTTTCACCGTGCGCTAGGCACGTTCCGCGAACCAAGTCACTTAGCCGAATGGCTTGTGCTTCCGCTCTTCATGAGTTTTGGCTATAGCGGCTGGCTGGGGTGGCTTGCGCGGACCGCCGGAGTGACCGCCTTGTTTTTAACCGGAAGTCTCACTGGCATTGGCGCGGTCATTGGTGGAATGGCGGCCGGCTTTGTTTTTCTTATACCATTTATGAGCATAGCAGTCGTCAAAAACGTGGCGCGAATGGTATTGGTGGGTGCGATTGGTCTCGGAGGATTTTCGCTCATGGTTTCGTCAAAAACAACGAAAGGAGCCGACCTGATTGGTGTTTTAACAAATAGGGTAAAGCCCATTGAAGAAAAAGGCATAGGTCAATCCAACCGTAATTACGTTTATGCTTATCTCGACGGCAAAGAAATCTCGTGGTTCGGCGAGGGATTAGGAAATGCAAATCTTCGATTCACGCAAGAAGCGGGTCTTGATGCAACAGCAAGCTTTCTCAATCTCTTTATCAATATTGCATTTTCACTTGGCTATTTGGGGCTCTCAACTTTTATCATTTTTCTACTCATTCCATTTGTCATGTTGTTTTCTAATCGTCGTTATAAATTTGAGCCCGACCACTTCCTAATTCTTTCAGCTTTCTTTGCATGGCTCGTGGTTTTTTTCGTGCACTCAGAAGAGCTTTCGTTTCACTTTGCGGTCATCTACGCTCTTCTCATTCACGCCGTGTTGCAACAGCGTCCAGTTTTCCATGGAGAAGCGGGCTAATGAAAACGTTAATATTTCTCGATTACTTCACACCGGCTTACAAGGCAGGAGGACCGATCCGGATCTATGAAGCTCTAATTCAGGAGCAACAAAAGGGCTGCGAGCTATTCATTGTGACGCAAAATACTGATTGGGGAGACCCAACGCCATTTCGCGAAGTCGCAAATGGAAAATGGATGACTAAGGAAAGCGCGCAAGTCCTCTATCTGAGCGATGCCCAACGTGGATATCGAGAGATCTTGCGAGTCGTGAAAGAAATTTCACCTGAGGTGATTCACCTTAATAGTTTGTTCTCGCGAACCTGGACAATGAAATTGCTTTTTTTGAAGCGCTTGGGGCGATTGAGCAGTCAGCTTGTACTTTCTCCGCACGGGGAGCTGTCTCCTCAAGCTTTGGCCATCAAACCTCACCGCAAGCAGCTTTTTTTGTGGTTGGCTCGGAAACTTGGGCTGTTTCGCGATATCACTTGGATTGCCACCTCAGCCCGCGAGGTGGAAGAAATTGCCGTGCAGGAATTCAATGGCCGAGTCCGAGGAAATTTGCCAATCAAGCTCGTCATGCCGGCAATGCCAAAACTGTTCCCACATCGGCCGTCGCAAAAAAAACCTGGGCGGCTGAGACTGGTGTTCTTAGCGCGAATTAGTGCTATGAAAAATATCGGCCACCTCAAGCAGATTTTTTCTAAAATTAAGGGGAATATCGAGTTTGATATTTTCGGTCCAATTGATTCTGCCTACAGCATCCAATTTGGGCAGATATGTACCGAAATCAAGCGCGCTGCCCCTTGTGTTGTTGTGACTCACCGAGGTCCGGTCGGATCTCATTTAGCTCAGCAAGTTTTATCTGAGTATGATTTGTTCGTTCAACCATCGCTCAGCGAAAATTTTGGCTACAGTATTTTGGAAGCGTTGGCTTCGGGCACGCCGGTATTAATCAGCGATCAAACGCCGTGGAACGAAGTCGCAACTGAGGGAGCTGGGGCAGCCCTCCCGCTTAATCGTCCTGACCTTTGGGTTGCTACTCTGCAGAGGTTCGTCGACATGGATGAAACACAATGGAACGAAATGAGCACCCGAGCACAGGCCTGGCTCGAAAGCCTGCGCCAATCGGTCAATTCACTGTTTAATGTTTATTTGCAGATTTCGTCGTCGCGCTCTGCAGTCGGTAACGTAACCGGCCTGCAGCCCCGCTCGCAAGGAGATGCCAAAATCGAAGATGCAGACCGGCCGTAATATCGTAACGGAGCGCCTTGGCGAGATGGAACACTGATTGCCTGATTCGTCCAGCACGCAAGTGAAGACGGGCCGACAAAACGTGCGCCCAGGCCAGCGCTCGAGACTGGTTCAGGCCGGTACGAGTTTGAGACTCAAAAAATGATGAAATGACAGTTATCGGCTCCTCGCTTTTTTCAAAGGAGGGGGCGGCAAATGATTGAGATGACTCATGCACTCTGAATCCGGCTAGGGTCTTATCTAGGCGCTTCAGTTCGCCATCCTGGCTGAGGCGAAGCCAGAAATCAAAGTCGGGGAGAAGGCGTAGCTCTTTTTTCCATCCGCCAACTTTTTCAAAATTTTCCCGGCGAAAGAGTGCTCCGGGACCTGGCTGACAAATGGATAATTCGACCAGGTCACTTTGTCGGAAATCAGGAGTGATCACCTGACGAATTTTGCGAGAATCCGCATCGATCAAATCGTAATCAGGATAGACGCCGCAAGTCTGCGCGTCTTGCTCGAGGAATTCAACTAGTTCTGCCACCGCATTTGGATACAAAATGTCATCGGCACTTAAGTAACCAAAATAGCGCCCGCGACTTTTTTCCCAGCCGAAATTTAAGGCCGAAGCTTGGCCAGAATTTTTGCGGTGGATATATTGAAAACTTTTTCCAAGTTGGTCTGTGATTCGGTTGATTGTGCTAAGGGCAATTTCAGAAGTGCCATCAGTTGATCCATCATCGATGACGAGAATTTCTAAATTTCCATAGCTCTGGTTGCCAAGGCTCATGAGAGTTTCTTCAATGGTGTGGACTGCGTTGTATGCGGGAACAACGATTGAAACAAGTGGCGATGAGGTGGGGTTCAAACATCTCTCCAATTGGAAATCCACTGGAAGTGGGACGAAATTTTGATTCGGCTGCGCACTTGCGTCCACATCCATATTGTCTGTACGGTGAGGGCGAGCGTGCTGGCGCTGGCGATTCCAATCGCGCCGAAATAGGTGCCGCCAAACCACGCGCTGGCCACGAGCACCACGACAGCAGCTAGGGTCGCGACCATCGCGGCCTTCTGTTGTCCACAAAGCAAAAGCAAATATCCATTAGGTCCAGAGACCGCAGACAGAACTTGTCCTAGCCCTAGAATCATAAACAGCGGGAAAGCCGCCGTGTAGGCTTCGCCAAATAAGATGCGCATGGCTGGAAAGCCGACAAGGCCGGCGCCTAGGTAAACAGTAAGAGTGCAAACGGAGGTGATGAAAGTTCCGCGGCTAACTACGGAATGAAGGCGTTTGAGGTCACCTTTTGCCATCAATTCTGCGAGCGTCGGCATGACCACGGAGCCAAAGATCATCATCGGCATCGAGATGATGGCATTAAATCGCTGGGCAATTCCGTAAACCGCAACGTCGCTTCTCGCAAGCAAAGTGCCACAGGCCCACAGATCGGCCTGCGAAAGGATATAGGTTGCGCCGAGGCTGAGAGCAATCGGAGTGCTTTCAATTAAAAAACCGCGGTAAGAGTGAAGTTGAAAAGTAAAGTGTGCTCGGCTAATCACGATCATGATGCCAAAAGCGGAGCAAGCAAGACTTGAGATAATAATTAATGGCGCCACGATTTCAAAGCCCACGTCTTTTAAAAGGAAATGGGCCATGGCAATCGCCGCGACGCTAAACAGCTGGGGAATTGGGCCCGAAAGTAAGGAGGCCCATTTTATGTCATTGAAGCCTCGCAAGACTTCCGGAAGTAAATTTTGTAAACTTATCGAAATGACCCACGCTGCCCAGATCAGCGACTTTAAACTTAAGCCACTGAAAATCAAGATTCCCAATGCGACCGGCAGTCCCTGAAGCACGGTAAAGATGATCAAGGACCACACGGCCACGCGGGTCGCCTTTGAATCACCGTTTACCTGGGCAAAGGCAACCCATTTCACAGCGAGGATTGACGTGCCCCACTGGGCGATAAGTGAGCCACCCCATGCGACGCTCAAACTGATAAAGAACAGACCCATGTCGTCTTTTGACATTGATTTTGCAAGCAGACTATTGAGCGCAAAAGCTAGACCAGCCGCGATGAACCGACTTGAGATACTCCAGAGTGATTTTTTGCGCCAAGATGATACGTTCACAAAAACTTCTTAATTTTGGTTAAGAACATCGTTGAGGGTCCGAAAAGAAACAATGGAGATTTCGAGTCTCACCAAACTGACGGCTTTCGTAGTAGCCTTCGCTGCGACTGTCTCAATACTTCCACTGATCAAGAGTATCGCTCATAAATTTAAAATTGTCTCGAGGATCGACTTTCGTCGTTGCGAACGCGTTCCTCGCCCGCTTTTGGGTGGACTCGGGATTTTCGTTGGCGTGCTCTCGGCAAACCTCGCCTGTGGCGAGTTTGTGCATTTGCCCTGGACGCTCCTGATTTCTGGATTCGGGATGATTGGTCTCGGCGTGATTGACGACAAATATCAGATCAGTGCGCGCTTTAAAGTTCCCACTCAGCTCGCCGCGATTTTCGTCTGGCTCGCGCTGACTCCTTCGTCTGATCTCCTTTTGGTACGTCTTGGACTTCCGATCGTTGCGGCCTACGGAATTCATATTTTTTGGACTCTTGGTGTGACCAACGCTTTTAACATGATCGATGGTATGGACGGTCTAGCTTCAGGCATGGGAGCCGTTGCATTTGCTTT
>JAYTRM010000318.1:0-8752 GCA_043746165.1 Bdellovibrionales bacterium
TTCTGATAGTTCCCGCGTTCGTCCTTTTCCTCAACATCCTCCGCGAACGTAGCAGTGGTTTCTGCCTGCCGACTGGTTTCGTCCATGAGGTAGACATGCTTTTTATTCAACAGGGCGTGGTAAACCGGATAAGTCCAAGACTTTGGGTCGCGCTTTAAATCTTGCGGGGGCAGTTTACACTTCATTTCGCTTGGCGCACCGTTTTCTCCGCCATGGGAATCAAACATATAAAAATAATGTGCGCTGGTGTCCTTTGATGATTTCTGCTTCGCTTTTTTCTTCTGGTGAGCTTCCTTAACTGGCTTTTCTTTTCTAAAAAAAATGTATTTCGCATCGGAATCTGCCAGGCTCGGAGACCTCGGCCGCACTAGGCCCCATTGCGATTGAACAGGAAAAGATTGGTAGCAGGCCAAAGCCCAGGACGCAAATTCTGGTCTGTCCAGTGCCGCAGTCGCCGGGGAAACTTCGGCACTACCAATCGCTGAGGTGTCTCTTTGCGTCTCAGAGGCGTGCGTTTGAAACGAATTCATCAAAAAAAGAATCGGCATAATGATGTGCATAGAGTCTTATCGTCATTTATCGCACGACTCTTAGCAATATCGATCTTGGTGTCGATCGTGGTCTAGCGGTCCGGTGGCGGGTAAACGCGCACATGTCTCAAAAAGGCACAGTTAAAGAGGCTGTGGTGATTGTGCCGGTTGGTTGCCTGTGAATTTTAGGATGAGATAAATGGCAAACACCTCCCGGAGACCGCTTGCAACGGTGTGATTGGTTACCCGGCCAATTTGTGCGCTAAAAGCGCGTGGCGCGAAAAGGTTCAGGGTCGAGATCTGGCGTGCGTCTTAAGACGATGTCGGCGACCAGTTTGCCCGAACCTGTAGCCGACTGGAGTCCGAGCATTTGGTGGCCCGTCGCCAAAATTAGGTTGGGATAGCGGGCGGTGCGACCGATAATCGGCACTCCGTCAGGCGTGCAGGGCCTGAGGCCTCGCCAAATCTCATGGTAACGAATTTCTGAGGGAACGTTCATGAACTCGCGCGCGCCCCGCACAATTGCTTCGACCCGACGAGTGGTGAATGTTTCATCCTGATTAACGAGTTCAAGCGTTCCGGAGAGTCGAAGTGTGCCGTTGCGAGGAGTGACGGCCACTTTTTTCTCGACCAACATCATCGGCCTGAGGGGGTTTGGGGTGAGCGGATCAGTGATGATCGCGTATCCTTTTCCACCGAGCACGGGAACGCGAAGATTTAACGTTTGCGCCACTCGGGGAGACCAAGAGCCGGTGGCCAGTACGAACTGATCGGCGGTGAAGACGCCGCGCGTGGTTCGTGCCGAGGCGATACCTTGCGGGCCAAGCTGAAAATCAATCACTTCCGCTTTAGAAATAATCTGCGCCCCGAGCTTGACGGCTTCATGTGCCAGAGTTTGCGTGACCTGCAAGGGCTCGGCGTGCGCTTCGTCGCTAAAGAAAACGCCGCCTTTAATCCGTTTTGTCAGCGACGGCTCGAAACTGCGAGCTTCTTCCTCACCCATGATGCGTCCTGGAATTCCGTTGCGCGCCACCAATTCCATTTCCGTCCGGGCGTACTTAAATCCATCTTCAGATTGGGCAACCATGAACAGACCCTTTTGCTCAAATGAAAAAGGTTTGTCAGTTTTTTGAGAGAGCTCTTTGTAAAGATCCAAACTTTGTTTAGAAATAGCCGTAAGGGCGTCGACCGAGGCAAGCATCTGCTTGCGATTCATCGATAAAAGGAAACGCAAGAGCCAGCGAAACAAGGTCATGCTCATCTCAGGTTTTATGTAGAGCGGGCTGTCTGGGTTGGTAAGCCAACCGATCGACTTGAGCAGCATACCGGGCATCGGCAGGGGCATCGAAAAGCACGGCGTGATCCAGCCGGCGTTTCCGTAGGAGCAGCCGTATCCGGGGTCAGATTTGTCGATCACGACCACGCGGACGCCCGCGCGGCTCAGTTCGTAGGCGCTGGCCAATCCGATCACACCGCCGCCGACGATAAGGACGTCGGCTTTCATTTCTTGAAGAAGATTGGACACGGGTCGGCTCCAGAAAAAGTTGGTCTCCTGATTGTCACTTCGGAGTGGCCGGCAATCAAATTATTTCGATCGTTGCACCAAAGCTTTTGAGTGAAGCAAAAAACGGCGGGGAGTCCAGAATTTTCATTGGCTCACTTCCTGAAGCTGGGATTTGCAACTAGCATCGCGTTCTGAGAGTTGCTAGCAGCTGCAGGACTCTGGCAGCGTAGCCCAGAGCTTTAGAAGTTTGAGTTGGCTAGCCACTTATTTGGACATTGCGTTTGGCTTTCACGCCCGCCTTGGCGGTGCGGGCCAGTGGATCGAGATCCAAAGCCATGCCGTATGCGCGGTGAGAGCCTTGCTCTTTGGTCTAGGTTGATCTTCAAGGGCTCATTGGGTCGGTTTTTCTCTTCTTCCTACGCCCCGGGAGCTGCGAATAAAGCGGCGCGCGACGCCGCTGTCAAAGCTCTCGAGAAACTTTTTGAAAAGTTTGAAACCCAAGGCGTCGTGCGCTTTGAATACGAGACCGAACTTTTTATCGGTTAGAGGCTCTTCCAGTTGAGCTCGCCCAGGTAGTCGCCTTTGCCGATATCGACGCCGTTTGCGCGCATGATGGCGTAAGCGGTAGTCAAGTGAAAGTAGAAGTTCGGAATGATAAGCGATCGCAAGTAATCGCCGCCACTTAAGTATTTTCCTTCCATCCACGGTTGAGTAATTTTGCGCTCGAAGGCTCCTTTAAAGTCATCAGCGTTAAAAGTGTTGAGATATGTAACGACCGACTTCACACGGGCTTTTGCTTCAGCGAATGTTTTTTCAGTATCGGGGTGTTTAGGTGGCTCCTTGCCGGTGAGGCGGGCACTGGCGAATTTAGCCGAATCACAAGCACTCTGGATTTGCTCGATCAAAGAATACTGATCGACGATCAGGCGCTGATCCATGAAAGCGTCGACAGGATCAACTTTCTTCGCGGTCGCGTGTTGCTCTGCTTTTTCAAGCCAAGTGCCAAGCGCAGTGAGCATGCGTCCCATCTGTACGGCCGTCAGATCATAAATTAAAGTATTATCCATAGAGTCTCCCTTTTAAGTGGCTCGAAGGTTAGTGGCTCAAAAGCTATCAGGCTATTTTACCTGAAGCTAGGGACTGTGCTCAAAGAGTCTTGAGAAAGTTAAAAACACGCTGCGCCATTTCTGTCTCGCCGATAGCAATTCCGAGATTGTCGCGATTGAATAAAGATCAACATTCAGGGAGATTGTATGGCTCAAAATAAAAGCGTGGATCCGACAGCCAAACCCTACACTCCGATCAATACGGATATGGTGGACGATCTTGAGCACTACGCTCTCGATAAAATTCGTGTGATGATCGAATTCGTTGACCACTCCGGAACTGCTGAGAAGATGAACGGCCTTATTGGCGAAGTTTTTACGAAAGATCATGCTGAGTTTCTTCGCATGAGTGACGGTCGTACGATTCGGCTCGATCAGATTCGCTCAGTTGCACCGCACGTTCATAAGTGAGCGCGCGGTGAGGCGGCGCACTGGACGATGAGCTTGGGCAGAACTGAAACCAATTTCTTCGCCACGTCCAGTTCAAAAACGGATTTTCGGCTTACGAGCTGAATGCCTCTGTGAATGCGCTGACCTTTGCTGACCCTGCGGATTACGAAAAGGTTTGTGAAGGCGACCAGATCTCTCTTCTGAATCTGAGAGACTTCGCGCCTGGTCGACCGGTTACGATGAGGCTCATGCACCGTCACGGCGGAGCAACCGAATTCTTACTGAAGCACTCTTACAGTCTCGAGCACATTGAATGGTTTAAGGCGGGCTCGGCTTTAAACTTTATTCGAGACGGGCGGCGCTGAGGAACCAGAACTTTACAAACTGCGCTGGGGGCTCGCCAGCACGTCAAACTCAAACTTCCACCCGCCCTCGAGTTAAGGGAAATTAGTCGAGGGGCTTAAAGACAATCGACTGAATTTGGCATAAAGGCGCCGCGGGCTGAGGCTGAACGAGAGATTCAAGTTTAACTTCGTAGAAAGATCCTTCTCCGCCGTGGCTCGCTGCGAGGCTTGCGCCATTTGCGTCTTGCATGTCGATCAGGTAGCGCCAGTCCTTGGTGTTGCCGTTTCCGTAGGTCGCAACCAGCTCTTGTTCGACTACGTGCGGTTGGAACGTGTTGCTGATCGAAGAGCCGAACGAGAGCTTAGCGATTTGGGCAACAAGTTCTTTGGCTTGGCTTTCACAGGGCTGGCCAGTCACAACAGGCTTCGCAGCAAAAGTCAGTTGAGAGGCGAGGAGGGTAGCGAGGGCGACCATGGGTGCGAGATTTTTCATACTATTTTCCATCTGAGTTTTAAACTCGTTGTTTGAAGTTCGAGATGGAGATTAATTTAAGAAATGATCTGGCGCCAGGGGGCAGGAGACTTTTACATACTGACAATTTGAGCCGATTGGGAGCGCAGGCCAGACCGGCCTGCGTCCTCAGGTAGCGTCTATTTGTTTTGGCGCAGTTTATTCTTCTGATTTTCAGTCATTGAGGCTGCCTTAGCAGTTGCCGCATTTGTCTTATCGGTGGCACCTTGCGAAAGGCGGCCGGACATCTCATTGAGTTTGGCCATGACATCATCTTTTGCGTGGCCATATTTTTGCTCGATGATTCCGACAATCGACTTCAGATTGCCTTTAGTTTGCTCAAGGTCGTCGCTCGTGAGCTTCGCCCATTGACTTTGAATCTCACCTTTAAACTCGGTCCATTTACCTTTTACGACGTCGTCGTTCATTCTCAACTCCAGTTGGTTGTTAATAGGTCTGCCTCACAAAACTTAAATTCACTACATTTCAGTACATTGATGAAGTGGGTAGATCGAAAGCCGGCGACGCTCCCGGAGGAGGGGTACGCGAAGAATCTGACTCGCTGGCCGAGTCGATATCTCTAGCGCCTGTTTCTTCAAGAGCGAGGCGCGCTTTCTTTTGTTCCTCAGGGCTTGAGGTATGGACTGAAAGCAGGATGCCCCCGGTGTTGATAAAGCTCTCGTAGCGCTTCGCCTCGTACTCCGGAATTCCCATCCCGATCAGTCCCCCAGTTAATCCACCAACTGCGGCACCAGTTCCCGCTCCCGCAAGAAGTGCTACAATAGGACCCGCAGCGATGAATGGACCTACGCCAGGAATAGCCATGGCGCCAATGCCAACGAGCCAGCCCAGGGCGCCACCGATCACGAAGCCAGCACCTGCGCCGGTGCTCGCGCCTTCTGGCGCTTTGGTGGCCTTTTCATGGGCAAATTTTTCTGAACCGCCTTCTGTAGGAATGAGAACGGAAATATCTGAACTCAAAAATCCATCGGCTTTAAGGCGGTCGACGCCGTTTTCAACGGCGACTTTTGAATCGTAGATTCCGAAGACCGCCATTTTGTAGTCAGTTTCTCTGCGGGGTTCCATGACTGCTCCTTATAATTTTTTATTTTGAACATCGAGGTGTGGGCAAGATGCCGCCGTCTGCCCAGCCTGATAACGATCATCAGTTTTAGTCGAGCTTGGTTGCACCGTAACCGTGGAAAACGCCTGCATTGAAACTGCGAGAGTTAAGCAGATCAGCATCGATACAGACCAAGCACGGTAAGACATTTGCAAAGTCCTTTTTTTATCACCCTTGCAGTTGTTGGGATTTTGTTGCAAGTTTCCGGACGAGGTCTGAGACGGTAAAACCCAGATCCGGCAAAAAGTCGGGGCAGAAATACCCTTAGAGCGGATATTCTGGGGCTTTAGTCCACGGTTGCGAGGCGCTCGTTTTGACCCACGATTAACCGCGTCAACTCAGCCCCTGCAAAGAGAATAAAGGAAGAGTAATAAACCCATACGAGAAGCACGACCAAGGAGCCCGCAGCGCCGTACAGGGAACTGAAAGCACTTTTTCCAATATACAAGCCAATGAGAAGCTTACCGATTGAAAATAAGACCGCAGTCAGAAAACCTCCTCCGAGGCTTTTAGAAAAAGACAGTTTGATGTCGGGCAAATAAGAAAAAACAAAACCAAATAGCAGGCTAAAAACGAAAACCGATAAGGCGATATCAAGCACGTGCCAGAGCGTGCCAGTTTTTGAAAAAAAGAAAGCGAGCAGAGAGCTCAAGACAAGTGACCCGGCTACAGTGATTCCTACGACGAGCACCATGGCCATTGAAATGAGGCGCTTGCGTAACCAAAACCACATTCCCTCCGACTTTGAGGCATCGGTTTCCCAAATGACATTGAGTGAAAACTGAAGTTGTGCGAAGACACTGCTCGCAGAAATGAGTAAAACAACAACACCGCTAATACCTGCAATTGAGCTTAGGGTTGGCTTTTGACCCGCGTGATCCACGACCACACGGATGGCCGATGCGGCATCCTGTCCAACCAGGTTCTCAACTTCGCCGATTAAGCGAGCCTGGGTGGCGGCTCCAAGAAATCCAAGCATCATGAGAAAGATTAAAATGAGCGGAGTGATTGAAAGGGCTGTGTTGAAGGCGAGGGCGCCCGCCAGCGTGAACAGGTTATGTTTTCCGACGTTGTCTATGAAGGAATGTGCAAAAATGTAAGGTTTTGAGGCCGTGAGTTTCGCCAGATTCATAAATAATCTTGATGCAAAATACGTGGAATGTCAGTTATTAAGGGTTCTTCAAAAGCGAAGATCGCTTCGATTTGTTATGACACTCCTGGCCTGATGCAACAGGCAGCAATTCAATAGGAAAACATTTTGAGAATTAAAAATCGTCAAAAAATCCTCGATCTCAGACCCACGCAGTTTGCCGTCGGTATGCTCGAGGTCGATGAGAAAATCCAGATCGTTCGTGACTTCAGCAAAAAACAACTTGTTCACTTTGTCGACGAAACTACTGTACCTGTCGTTATCTCGTCCGATGGCCACCTTTACGTTGTCGACGGCCACCACTTCCTGTGCGTTTGCTATTACGTGGGCGTTAAGAAAGTTCGAGTGCAGGTCGTCGAGGATCTTTCAAAAAAGAAAATGTCCTACGCGCAGTTTTGGACGTGGATGTTTAAAAACCGCAATGCCTATCCATTTTGCCAGTTTGGTGAAGGACCACGGAAGGCGCTTTATCTTCCTCGCGATATTCGCGGGGTTGCCGATGATCCGTACCGGAGTCTAGCTTGGTTTGTCCGCAAAGCCGGTGCGTTTGAAAATAGTGAGAAGAATTTTGCGGAATTCAAGTGGGCGAATTTTTTCCGCAAAAAGAAACTTCTCGACGGTAAAGGAATTGCTGGTATGTCGGAGGCAATGACGAAAGCGGTTGAACTCGCACAGAGTCCGCAAGCCCGGAGATTACCCGGCTATGGAAAGCTTAAACTTGAGGAAAAAAAGATAGCGAAGAAAAAAGCCAAGCGCAGCGGCGATGTGATTGCTAAAAATGAGCGAAAGATTTAGCAGACGCACTTAACTAAAAGCGACGTTCCCACTGCAAGGTGAGTTTTCCTACTTTGCGGTCAGGATCTTCCTGGCTTGGGCTCCACGAAGCCATCACGACCCAGCGTTGCGAAATGCGCTTGCGGACTTCGAGCATCGTACTCTGCTCCCAATCGGTCCCCACGCCAGCTACGACGCCGTTTCCAAGCGAGACGGTGGCTGAATAAACTTTGGTGAGCGGGTTGTAGGTAAAACTTTTAATCGGAGTGGCAGCAAAGAGCCAAAGTCCGAGCAGACCGATGGCATGATCGGCCATTGCAGCCTGCACGCTACCCGCTGTTTCGGCGTCGCCCGAGCCGAGTTCATCTGTCGTGCGATCATAGAGCAATACCGAAATAATGTCATTGCGCTCGAGATAGGGTACGCTCGTCAGCTGAATTTGTGGATCGCGCGTCGTGCCAGCGACGTGAATCATCACCTTGTAATTGGTTTGATCAACGTGAAAATCACCGGTGAGCGGATAGTCGTGACTTGAGGTTTCTTTGAGGCTCAAGTGAACCGAATCGACAGCTAAAGTTCGGTGCAGGTAAACAATCTTAAATGGCTCAACCTGAATGACGCCGCCAGCACCAAGGCTTGCCGATTGCGATATTTTAAAATCGAGAGGCACAAACGGGCTCGCGAGCGGAGAATAAAGCTTAACTGCCCCTGGACTTGAAGTTTCGGCAGATAGGTTCACTACGATGCTCGCGTGATGAGCTTTGAGAAGCTGGGCAGGTTTGAGCAAAATGCGAGAGTCGCGCACGAATTTCGGCACTCCGGCAATCGGTTGAAAGGGTGGCAGTTGAAGTTCAAGGCGGTCTATAACAGCTTTGACGTCGATAAAAAAGCGGGTAAAGCCTTGGTCAGCTTTCAGAGCGGCGGCAGTCTTGATGTTTACTTTTTGATTTGCCGATGCGAGGTCGACCGAGATGTCGCAGGCCGAACTGAACGCTGAGGCGATGTCATCTTTATAGTCAACCTGCACTGGCGCTTTAGCATTTAGAACAATCGTACCATCGAGAATATTCAGTGGGGCGGGTATAAGGACATTCTTAGCGTCTAAGATTCTTCTGAGGCCTTGAAAACTATGCACGATGAGTTGTGAATTTATAACTGGCTCAATCTTCCATTGGCCATTCTCGAGACCCACCTTTAGGTTTCCTCCGAGATCAATATCAAAGAGCCGATTTCTGACGCTCGTGACGGAAATATCCATATCGAAAATTTTACGCACTGATTGGCTGCCAGACGGTCCGATTGTGGCTAGGGCTCCCACCC
>JAYTRM010000319.1:0-22284 GCA_043746165.1 Bdellovibrionales bacterium
GCCATCTTGAAAACCTCAAACCCCTCGCTCCAATTTGACATTGACGAGGCCGCCGACGGTGCTGAGGCACTTGCCAAATATAAAGCGGGCCACTGGGACATCGTTCTCATGGACGTGCGCATGCCCAACATGAATGGCATCGATGCGCTTCGCGCGATCAAAGCCCACGACCCACGAACATTTGTTGTGCTCATGACGGCTCACTCCAACGTTCAAGACGCGATGACTGCCGTAAAAGAAGGCGCCTACGATTATATTGAAAAACCGGTGCAACCCGAAAAGTTGGTGGAGATTCTCAACCGGGCCAACGATGCTCGTGAGATGGTCTCTCGGCTGGCGATTTCAAATCCCATCTTTGACGACGATATCGAAAGTGAGTTTGTCGGCTCTTCAAAAAAAATGCGCGACGTTTTCGACCTGATTCATCGGCTTTGCAAAGTCGACACCACGGTTTTGATTCGCGGTGAAAACGGTACGGGTAAGGAACTCGTTGCCAAAGCGATACACTACAATTCGCCACGTAAGGCCGGAGCCATGATCGCGATCAATTGCGGCGCCATTCCTGAAGCTTTAATGGAAAGTGAGCTTTTCGGCCACGAAAAGGGCGCGTTTACCGGCGCGAGCGAACGAAAGATCGGCAAGTTTCAACTGGCCAATAATGGAACATTATTTCTAGACGAAGTCGCCGAGCTAAAACCTGATATGCAAGTGAAACTCCTGCGCGTTTTGCAAGAGCGAAAATTCACACCAGTCGGCAGTTCACGCGAAGTGAAGACGGATGCGCGCATTATCGCCGCAACCAATCGTAACCTAGAAAAGATGATCGAGGATGGAACTTTCCGCGAAGATTTATTTTACCGCCTCAACGTCATGCCGATTTTTCTTCCCCCGCTGCGCGACCGCTCTGACGATGTTGGGGAACTGGCGCAATTTTTTATCAAAAAGTTTTGTAAATCTCACGGCCGTTCGATCACCGGTTTAACGGCTGATACGTTGCAGATATTGAAGTCCTATCGATGGCCAGGAAATATTCGCGAACTCGAAAACGTGATCGAACGGGCTTTCATTGTTGAAAACTCTGACAAGATCACGTCAGCTTCTCTGCCCGACACGCTTCTGCGCAGATCTAAGGATCTGGGATCCCCCCATTCGCCAGGAGCTCACGGAGCAGGCTTACCGGGCCAACCTTCGGGTCCGATGGACTTTGAGGCGTTTAAAGAACGGGCAGAAAAGGAATTCATCATGAATGCGCTTCGCGCCAACAACGGCCGAATCAATAAGACAGTTGCAGAAGCCAATATTCCGAAGAACACGCTCTTGAGAAAAATTAAAAAATACGGCATCAATGTCAGAGAATTCAGCGGCGATCCAACAACCGAGTCGTGAACCCCGAACACTGCGCTCCAGCGTGCATGACTATTCTGAATCTGCGAGGGTTTTTTTATGAGTGATGTATTAGAGTTTCTCAAAGCCGCGATTCGCAATCCTCTCGAAGTCTCAACCGTCTTTCCGACCTCCAAGTCATTGGCGGAAACCCTGCTTGCGCATGCAGATCTTTCGCGCTCAAAAAGCGTCGTGGAACTTGGTGCAGGGACGGGCGCCATAACGAAGTATTTGTCACCCCGACTTGTTTACCGCGATGCCTATTTGGGGATCGAATTAGATCCGAAAATGGTCGACTTCCTGCGCGCGCAAAAGGCGTACAGCGGACTTCGCTTTGAAACAGGCTTAGCAGAAAATGTTCTCAATTGGGTTCAACCCTCGTCGGTCGACGTGGTTGTCTCAAGTCTGCCGTGGACCATTTTTTCAACTGAAATGCAGGCCAGTACGATCGAAGCCATTTTACAGGCTCTCAAACCTGGTGGCGTTTTCGTGACTTACGTTTGTATCAACGCCACTCTCTATCCGAACGCTCGAGGGTTTATCAACAAGCTGAAAAGCGGCTTCGATGACGTTTATCGCAGCCCCGTCGAATGGCGCAATATCCCGCCGGCCTTTATATTCAAATCCAGCAAAGGCCAAAACTCGAAACTCGTCGTCTAGTCGGTTATTGCGGACCTCATCACCAGCGCTCATCTTGCACGAATTTTGCACTTCGCACATCGATTGAAGCGAACTTGCAGATTGCTGCACGAATCCTGTAGAACGTTGCAAAACTGACCGGATAGTCGATTTGGAGAATTTAGACGTGCGTGCCGTAAGCCTTGTTATTCTTTTCGGTCTTTCATTTTCTAGCTGCAGTTTCAGTGGTGCTTCTGCTTGGCTGGTAGACTCGGCCCTGGCGTCGTGGTCGCCAGCTTCTGCCCAAAGAGCGCTGGGCTCACCCGGCGTTCGCTGCGGTTTTGAAATCGATCCTCGAGACGAAGCGCCGTCGGACGCGCAGAGCGCTTTTCTGAAATGCGCAGGCGGATTGTGGCGCAACAATCTCGACGGCGTCGTTATGGAGCTCGATCGCGACGGACATTCGTCAATGAGCCAAGATGGCGTTGCCATCGACGCAAACTCTCTGGAGTTCAACCTTGAGTCGATCTCGGTCGGCAGCCGTGGTAGCGGCGAGTCTGATCATTTTGAAATTCTCTCGCACAAAACTCTCTCTCCTGGGCGCATCGTCTACGTAAGCCGTGAAGACAGACAGGGATTTAGATTTCTTCTGATTCAAACAGGCACTTCGGGTTTGCTTGAAGCTCCCGGCAATTGCGTTGCCTATGAACTTAAAATTGGCGCACAGGATGACGGAGAACCTGCGGTATTTCTTCGCGGACCCATTCAAAGTCCGTTAGCTACTCGCAGCCTGGCGGTTCGTGATCCAAGTCAATTTGCGAGCCAACTTTTTACGCGGTAATTGCACTCCCAGAATTGTCTCGTCAACCTAAACCTGATGGATCTTAAGCAAATCATTGAGCACCGTATTTCTTAATGAGCTCTCAGTTTTTGAATGGGGGCTCAAAAAGGGCACACGACAGCAATCTCCAGCGGCACTTGCGAGAGCCGGAGCCGTTTAATTGTCTTTGGGAGGGGCACGGAAATTGAAGCCAAATTGAAGCAGTAAGTTGCTATCAGAGGGTGCAGAGAGAGTCGCCAGGACTTATAAATATTTTCAGAGAGGCTTATAGTGAATCCTCATGCTCAAGCATTTTTCAAAGGTCTCCGGGATGCATTGATTTTAGGCCTTATTCTGACGGCCGCTATTTTCTCGAATCGGCTGCGAGGCGACTCAACAAAAGAGATCTCAGCTTCAGTAGCAGCGAAGCCAACCTCATCCTTTAGCACAAGCCAAAACCCTTAACGCTTCAGCGACTACTTGTTCACCTGAAATGCGTTCCATACATTCGTGCGTCCCAATCGGACACCTGCGAGAGCCATGTTTGCCACAGGGTCGACACTTAAGCTCGGCGCGCGCAATCTGCACAACCGTACCGAAGTTTTGCCAGGGCCGATAGCCAAGCTCTAAAACCGTGGGTCCAAAAATCGAAACAGTCGGGATATTGGCAAGCGCTGCCATGTGCATCGCACCGCTATCATTTGAAATCAAGAGCGATGAGGCCGTCAGAAGCTCGAGTGTTTCAACTAATGTAATCTGACCGGCGAGCACGATTACGTCACATCCTGCTTGTCTTTGAATCACCCGGCAGACTTCCGCTTCGCTCGGAGCACCGATCAGCAAAATCTGGTAGCCCATTGAATGAAGGCGCTCTCCAACACCGGCAAATCCTTTGGCTGTCCACATTTTCGTTGGCCACACACTTCCCGGCGCGAGAATCGCGATCTTTCCGGGGATAAGATGATATTGCGTCAAGAGCTCACGCACCCGCGGAGTGAATTCTGAATCTGAGCCCGATAAGAAACTCAGGCGCATCTGGTGCAGACGTGGAACCTCCATCGCCGACCAGTCCGGAACTGGACTCAATTCGCCCGATGAGGTTTGTCCTCCCTCTGCGTCCTGTTGAGCGCGAAACTCCTGCAAGCCGCGCGCAACCACGCCATGATCTAACGGCACAAGAAGCTCCAATTGTCTTAGCGCTTCGGGCAAATCCATCGACCGGTTCAGTCGCGAAGTGAAAATAAGATTTCTTAGCCATCCGCTGTAGCCAATTTTCCTTTCAGCGTTCAAACTTCGCACCAACATCGAAGTGCGCGGAGACTGGTGCGGGCTGATGATGAAGTTCCACCGGCGGGCTCGCAGTTTGTGGATCATCTCCCTCCAGCTTGGAGCGTTCGACTTATCCACTTCGATAACTTCGTCGGCGAGTCTGAGATAAATCAGCACCTCTCCAAATCCTCGGCGCACAAGGACCGTGATTTTGTCGTCCGGACGGAGCCGGCGTAAGTTTTTCAGGAGCGGAACCGTGAGGAGTAAGTCGCCGAGAAAGGCAGTCTGGATTACAAGGTTTTGGGGTCGGGTTTGCTGTTCAACTGATCTTCCAACTGACTCTTTGTCTGCTGTTCTGTTTGCTGTTTTGTTTGCTGTTTTGTTTGCTTCCAAGAGTCATCACCAGCCCGGATATTCAAGTCAGCGGCTTGAAGGAAACGGCGCACGCCACCAACCAATTTGTCGACCGCGACCAGATCGTAGCACATTACATTTTTCTGACAACTTCTCTTCCAGCACGGCCCGCAAGCGGCGTCGCTCAATACCGCTTCGCCGCGCCCGTAGAGATCAATTTCGCTCGCCACGGTAGGGCCAAACCAAGCCACCGTCCACTTTTTAAGAGCGATGGCCATGTGCATGCCCAGGCTATCCCCACTGATTACCACATCGCAGGCCGCAACACTTAAAATTCCATCTCGCAAGCCAGCGCCGGTCGAGGATTGGACGCATTTCATTCCGTGTGCAATGCGTTGATTGCGGACCTCATCTTCTTTTCCACCGAGCAGAACGACGCGACAATCAAAGGCTTCGTCTAACTTCGCGATGAGCTCGCGGTGCTTATTGATCGAAAGCTTTTTGTAGGGAATCACGCCGCTACATCCGGTGTTAATCCCAATCACGAGTTGACCCGGTCTCGACCAATCTTTGCGGCGAGTAGACACCTCGAGTTGCTCGCGATCCGTGAGATTCAGAAGGTATTCGTCACGCCGCCAAGGTCCGAGCTCGCAGGCTTCATGAATCAATTGAGTCTCTGGTTTTTGATTCAGGTTGAATTTTTTATGGTCGGAAAGTCCAATTTCCCAGAGCTCAGACGCCGCCTCGGTCGCCGGCAGAATCGCACCCGTTCGTAAATTCGCTTGAAAGCCGTAGACAAAATCGGCGCGCGTTCGCTTCAGCAGCCCGGCCGCAGTTAGGCTCTTATCGATGACGATGGCGATGTCAAACTCGAGAGCTTCGAGCTGCAACAGATCGTCACCTGAGGAGGTCAGAATTCGATCGATCAACGGATTAAACTGGAGCAGTTGGTCGGCCGGTCGACTCGTCAACCACGTGAGATGACAACCAGGAAATTTTCGATGAATCGCTGCTAACAGAGCGGTCGATCGCAAGACGGCACCGAGGGCCCCGAGATGAATAACTAAAACCCGCGAAGTGGGAACGTTGAGCTGAGGGCACCGAGGATCGCAGTGATTGCTTTTACCGCAAGGTTTATAGCCATTAAAGTACCGGCAGTCTGTCATCGCCATACTTCATGTTACTAAAAACTGCGGTACTTTGTTACTCGACCGGACTAAGCCTAGCGCCCCATCTCGACTTTTTTGGCGACACCGACAATCGTGCCGATTTTGATTTTGCTTTCCATTCGGACAATCAGCTTGCGGTCATCGTCAGTCAACCACAGAAAAATATCACCGACGGGCTTAAACACGCCATTGAGCTCGATCTTCGGCTTGACTACGACCGTTTCAAATTCTCCTGCCTCTGTCGTGATTGTCTCCCGCCTGAGAACCTCGGCCGTCACTGTCAGATTTTCGTTCTCATGCGCCAGACGAAAGGCAAGCTTCTTGCCGGGAACAAGTGTAAACGTTCGTAAGTAATAAAAAATACTAAACACATTTTGTGAGTAGGCTGGAATCTCCCACTCCTTCTTTTGCTCCTCGACTTTTTTCTCCGAGTTGATTTTTTTGTCCCACCAGGTCGCGGTCGAATTGCCCCAATCAAAAACTGCGCGTGTCTCACGAAGTTGCTTGGTCTCCTTGACGTGGAGCTCGTAACTAGAAGGAATCAAGGACTCGTAGTCGACAAACGTTTCAAACCAGTCATCGACAGCGTAAAAGACCGCGAACACCGAAGTTGAAATGGCGTGGCCGACGAACTTGTAACTTCTGCGTCCATTGACCTCGACATATGGCAGAACTTCAATCGTAATATCACCCGCCGAAACCCCGAAATAGCTCACGTCGAGTGTCACTTTTTCGCCGACGTGGAACGGATCGACAGTCGGTCTACGCCCGGTGAAGCCTTCTGAGTCCTCGCTCGGTGGCTCACGCTTCACTGCCAATACTGGCGAGGGCGAAGGCGAAGGCGATGGTAGAGTGTCGGAAAGCGCCGTTACTGGCGGAGCTTTCCTTTTCCTTTTTAACTTTCGGTACCGCTTGGGCCACCAGGGCTGCGGATCGGGGTTATCGCCTGGAAATCTCACGTAGTCGCCCGATGGTAGAAGTGGCGAGGGAGTCGCGTTCGGCAAGACTTTGATCTCATGAATATTGACCGCCTGATCATACTCCTCGTTTTTGGTGATGTCCTTTGAACCTTTAGCGCTGAGGATTTGATTGACGCAGCCACAGAAAAGGGCGAGCCCCAAACTCAACAACCCGCACTGCACGAAAGCGGTCTGAAGCCGATTTCTCAGCAGCTGACGTTTTAATTGGCTCATCAGAAACTCAATCACGAAATTCTTTCCAGCGGCGATGAATCCACATCCACTGCTCGGGCTTTTTACGTACGGCTTTCTCGATTGCATCGGTATAGGCCTGCGTCATTATGGCAATGCTCTCATCATGAGATCGATTGGCTACAAAAGGGATCGGCTCTTCAAAAATTCCACAGTGTCGGCCGTCTGTCATTCGGTAAGTGTAACAGGGTACTACGGGAACGCCGGTTCGACCCGCAATCAATGCCAATCCCGCTGCCGTGCCGGTTTCTTTGCCAAAGAACCGCGTACGGACACCGACCGGTGGGCCCATGAATTGATCGAGGACGAAAATCACAATTTCGTTGCGGCGGAGGGCTTTTAAAATATCAAACGAGCTTTTTTCTACGGATATAAAGCGAGTCCCGATTTTCTTGCGCATACCGAACCAGAGATCGTTGAGCCACTTCGATTTGAATTCCTTTGAGATTAAATTGACCTTGTAGCCATCAGCCGACAGCGCGGAGACACCATAATCGCCATTTCCGATATGCATGGCGAGAAGAATGACCCCTTTTCCGCCGCTCAGAGCACGGTCGAGGGTTTCGCGATTTTTAAAAACGACGGTCCGATCGGCCACGGCCTTTGAGAAAAAAGGAAAACTCGCGAACTCGATGATGGTTCGCCCCATCGACTTCAGTGATTCCCTAGCGATTCGCGTTCGCTCGCTCAAAGACAACTCAGGAAAAGCAATGGCCACGTTATCAATCGCGACCTGCCGTCGAATCCGCAAGACATCAAACCAGAGCCAGCCGATCAAATCGCCCAAAAACAACCGCACTCTAATCGGCAAGCTCGTCAGCAGAAAACTGAAGATTTTAAAACAAAAGCCGACTAAGAGTTTCATAGAGCCCCTTGGAATCTGCAGGTTCGACTTTGAGCTGGGTGAAATAAACCTCGAGCCCGTCGGGCCGCCAATTTTTGAGCTTAACCGCATCCTTTTCTGTCATCACAATTTTCGTAGCTCCGAGTTGATGAGCCTGAACTTCAATTTCGCCGAGGTCGCGCACTGAGAAGGCGTGGTGATCAGAAAAAACTAAGTGTCCACTGGCGGGCTGCCGGCACTCAAGTTCGACGAGACTTCGAAAGGCTTCCGGGCGAGCGATGGCCGAGAGCAGCATATACGGGGAGCCCGAAAGAATCAACGTGATGGGCAAGGGTTCGCCGCCTGCCAACTTTGTGAGCCACTCGACCCGCGAACGAACTTCAAATACTGCGACGTGCGGCGCGGCTACTTTAATTTGCTGCTTGAGCCAGCTCACCTGCTCTTCAGCCGCCAAATTCACTTTGCTGATAATTGCCACCTGGGCGCGCTTCAGTGCCGAGAAGCCTTCACGCATTCGCCCCACAGGAAGCGAGCGATAATGCCAGCGCGGCTCGGTGGCGTCGAGGATGACAAGGTCGCAATCGCGTTGCAAACGTCGATGTTGAAAACCATCGTCGGCAATAATCAAATCGACGACTCCGGATTTGAGTAAACTCGCCGCCGCCGCTAGCCGGTCGCGGCCAACCACCACGGCCACTTCGGGCCGCCTAGCTGAACTACCATTTAACTCGTTTGCGAGCCAGGTCGGCTCATCACCAAATCGCGAAGCCGTTTCGGGAAGTCCATCTTTTGGTACGAGAACTGGCCCTGTCTCCGTCCCACCATAGCCACGGCTCACGATTCCCACCTTCTTGCCGGCGCTGGAGAATCCAGCAGCGAAAAAGGAAACCAATGGGGTTTTACCTGTGCCTCCAACCGTCAGATTGCCGATGCTGAGCACTCTGACAGATAGACGATGGGATTTTAACCAACCCTTATCGAATAAACGGCCGCGAAGGTCCGCAATCATAGCAAATAGCAGGCTCCCTGGAGCGAGTAAAAACTCGACCACGGCTGGGGCACGCTTCAAGTCAAATACTCCTCGAGAATTTTCGCAACTTTGACCGTTGCTCCTCGTTCACCCAGCTTTAGCTTGATCTGCTTTAAGTCATCGATGGTCCGCGCCCGGGTTGCTGGTTCAAAAAGCAACGTTTGCAATTCCTTAGCCATGCGTTCAGGATTTGCCTGCTCCTGAAAAAGCTCAGGTACTACGAGTCGGTCCGAAACCAAATTGACCATTCCGAAAAACTTAGTTTTCGTCACAAGGAGCTTGGCGAGCCAAGCTGTAAGCCGGTTCATGCGGTACATGATCACCATGGGTTTTTCCATTAAACCCACCATCAAAGTCGCGGTTCCGCTGGCAACCAAAATGGCATCTGCTAAAGAAATCATCTGCAAGGGCTCTTCTTTAATAATCTGCAACGGAAATGAAACCGCCTCGAGCTGGGCCTTCACATCTGGGCGCTCGAGCGTCGGCGCGAGCATCAAAACCACGCGCAAATTGGGGATACGCGATTTCAGCAAGCGCGCGGTCTCGAGCTGGGTGCTCAAGTGGTGGGCAATCTCTGAGCGCCGGCTTCCTGGCATAAGCCCTAAGACGACGTCTCCGCCTTCGATGCCGAATCTTTCGCGGTGAACTTTTTGCTCGCCTTCTGAGCAAGGCGCACCAAGCTCATCGAGGAGCGGATGGCCGACGAAACTGACTTTCACTCCGTGATCCCGATAAAACGGCTCTTCAAAGGGAAAAAGCACCAGCATGTGATCGACGACACGCTTGATGATTTTAATTCGACCCGTTCGCCAGGCCCAGATTTGCGGTGAAATGTAATAGATAACTACCACGCCCATTTTTTTTAATTTTTTCGCGAGGCGCAAATTGAAGTCAGGATAATCCATCAGCAAAGCGAACTTGGGTCTGCGAGCTTTCGCCTCCGCGATGAGTTTATTGTAGACTTCACGAATTTGCGGAAGGTGCTTTATGACTTCCTGAAGGCCAACGACGGCTAGGTCTTCGGAGCGACCAAGACATTCAAAGCCGGTTTTTTCCATCGTGCGGCTGCCGATGCCAAATGCTTTAATATGGCGACCCTGCGCCTGCCAGTGTTCAAGCAGGCGTTGCGCATACAGGCTCGATGACGCTTCTGCGGCGATGATCAGAACTGAGTCCACGCCGAACCTCCGCTTTAGAGCTGCAGCGAGAGAGGATTGCCGCTCGAATTGAAATGCTTGAGACGAGCCGCAATTTCTTTTTGCACTTGAGTCGCAACTCGCATCGCGACCAGTCCGTCTGTTCCCGAAACGACGAGGGGAGCGCCTGTTTGCACAGATTGAATGAAGGCGCGAGTCTCTTCCAAAAGAGCATCGGCTTTTTCCAAATTCCAGCTTTCGAAGTCGAGCGGAATTTGATCGTCTTTCCACTCGCCCTTTTTTGTCGTCAAATTCAGTTCACCAGATCCAAAATCGATGGACAGGTACTGATCGTGCTGAAAAACCCGAAACTTGCGAGTCGCGTTTTGCGACACCCGACTTGCGGTGACATTGGCTACGGTGCCAGATTCAAACTCGAGTCGAGCATTGGCTATATCAACAAACTTTGTTAATACCGGAGCGCCCACGGCTGCAACCGACTTCACCGGCGACTTCACTAGAGATAATATCACGTCGAGATCGTGAATCATCAGATCGAGCACCACATCGACGTCGACTCCACGAGGCTTAAAGGCAGCTAGGCGATGACACTCGATAAAGAGCGGCACGCCTAGTTTTTCCTGCGCTGACTTGAGAGCTGGATTGAATCTCTCAACATGGCCAACCTGAAGTTTCAAATTTTTATTTTTGGCGATCTGAACCAATTCTTCCGCTTCGGCAATTGTCACCGTCATCGGCTTTTCAACATTAACGTGAACGCCGTTTTCGAGAAAAAACTTCGCAATATCAAAATGAGTCCGCGTCGTCGACGCGATGGTTACGGCGTCCACATGACCCTTGAGCTGTCGATAATCGGCGAAAGAAGCAACTTGAAGCTCGGCCGCAACTTGGGCAGCGCGCTCAGAAGAGGCATCGCAAACACCGACAAACTCAACCGTCTCGAGAGCCTTGTACTTCTGAGCGTGAAAGCGCCCCAGGTAACCGACCCCGACAACCGCCGCACGCACTTTCTTCATACTCGACCTCTCGTTAGATCGCGAGTCCTCGAGGACCCGCCACAGAAGCTTTGATTGAACCGACAAAATGTCGAGTCAATTGATTGTCATCGCACTCGGCGATGATTCGCGCCAAGCGCTCATCAACGGTGCCCTCACCCTTGGTGAGAATTCTGACCGCGCGATGGACGGATTCAATTTCTATTTTCGGGTAACCGGCTCGTTCGAGACCCACGCTGTTGAGCGCGCGCATGATGGCATACTTGCCTTGGGCAATGGTGTAAGGAAGCACATCTTTGTTGACTGCTGAATCGCCCGCAATGAACGCGTAGGCTCCGACGTGGACAAATTGGTTAAAGCCGCACAGCCCGTTCACTTTCACGTGGTCTTCAAAGGTCACGTGACCGGCGAGTTGCGTTGAATTGGCGATCACCACATGGCTACCAATCTGGCAGTCGTGAGCAATATGAACGTAGGACATGATCAAGCAGTTGTTGCCGACCCGGGTCACTCCGCCACCTTTGGCCGTTCCGCAATTGATTGTGGCAAATTCGCGGACCGCGCAGTTGTCACCTACGACAAGCTGAGTCGGTTCTCCCTTGTAGCTGAGGTCCTGTGGAGGTCCGCCGATAAACGCACCCGAATGGAGTCGATTGTTTTTTCCGAGCTCAACCGAACCCCATTCGTTACCGATGCTCACGTGCGATTCGAGAACACAGCCATCACCAATTTTTACTTTACCTTTGACGACACAAAACGGTCCAATGTCAGCGCTAGGCGAAACCTGCGCCTCTTTTGAGATCACACTTGAGGGATGGATAGCCATGGATTTCAGGTCTCCTTGAGCGGGAAAAGCTTCGCGAGTATCTCCGCCTCACAAACGACATGCCCACGCACGCGCGCTTCGCATTTCACGACTAGCATCGGGCTACGGTCTTTGGTCACGACCGCGGTCATCTCAAGAGTATCGCCCGGAATGACCGGTCTGCGAAATCTCGCGCCATCAATTCCGCAAATCGCTACGTCCATTTTTTCGCCGTGCAACTCGACGCAGGAAATGGCAGCAACCTGAGCCATCGCTTCGATTTGCAAGACGCCCGGCATGACCGGACGATGCGGAAAATGACCTGGAAAAAAAGGCTCGTTGATTGTGACGTTTTTTATCGCACGAATTTTCCGACCAACTCTTGAGCTGCCCTCGGGCTTCGTGATCTCCTCAACCCGGTCGACGAGGAGGAATGGAAAACGGTGCGGCAAGATCTGCATGATCTCGGTTGCGGTATACAGCGGTGGTCTTTCTTCGCTCATATGCTGGCTCTCTTAATTTGCACTTATTTCGCTTTGGGTGCGTTCTTTTCGAAATCGGCAACAACTTGCTCGGTTAAATCTAAAGATTTTTTGGCAAAGAGCACGCTCTGCTCGCCCTTTTCCAAAACCATCGTATAGCCACCAGATGTGGCAACAGACTCGAGAGACTTTTGCAGTTTTTCGAGAATCGGCTTGGTGAGTTCGCGCTCTTTAGTTTGAATGTTCTGTTGGCTCTCGCTCACTTCGCGTTGGAACTTCATGGCTTCAGTTTGCAGCTCCTGCATTTTCTTATTGCGAACTTCATCCGACAGGGCCGAAGCTTTTTTACGTAAGTCCTCGTCCATTTTCTTTAAGTCCGCTTCTTTCTTCTGAAGCTCAGCTTTCTTTGCATTGAATTCTTTCTCGAGATCACTCTTTGCTTTTTTGCCAAGTGAAGTCTCTTGAATCGCCTTCTGCATATCGATGTAGCCAATTTTTTCTTCGTCGGCCGCTTTGGCGGGCAACGAGTGGGCAATCACAAATCCGGCCATTAACAAACTTGCAATACACTTAATAGTCTTATCCATATTCAACTTTCCTCCTCGACAGGAATTTCGGACCCGACGCTTATGCGCCGGGGTTCAACAGACGTCTTATTCACATCAGACTTCGTCTCTAACTCTCCATCAGACTTCGTCTGAATAAACCACCTTGTCACGCGCCTGGCACTCGAATTTTGGCCTGGTCAGGTCTGGCGACGCGTTGCTCATCACACAAACAAGAGCGGGCTAAAACGGCGACCCGATCGCAAACTGGAAGGTCGAAGCGGGATCGTCGTAATAACGATTGAACGGGAAGCCCCACTCAAAGCGCAGAGGACCAATGGGTGAGAGCCAGCGGAAGCCAAAGCCGACGTCTTGACGGAACTGATCTGCCCTCAGCAAATCGTTTGCTGCTCCGATGTCATAAAAAACGACACCTTTAATGCCAGCTTCGGAAATCAGCGGAAACTCAATTTCTGCCTGATAATAGGCCTCCTGCACTCCGCCGAATGGAACGTAAGACTGATCGACCGCCGTCGGGCCTCCGTTAGGATATTGGGCCTGGAGCGCGCCGCATGAGGCGTCAAAAGGCATCCCGGGCGCAAGCGGGTACCCTTGCGAGTTTCCGGTCGTCCAGCAGTTGTAACGTTTTTGCGAAAATTTTCGCTTTCCGACCTGGTACCAGTTATAGCCCCGCAAGCTGTTGGCACCACCAAGAAGGTAAAGTTCGTTGTAGGGAGGTGTCCAGTTCGGTTGATTCGCACTCACGAAACCATATGAGAGATTATTGCGGAACACGAGCTCCCACAAAAACTTTTTGTAGTAGCGAAGCGAAGCCGAACCTTTGGTGTAGCCGATATCGCCACCGAGCCCCGCAAATTCAAGCGATGTTGAGGCGAACACACCGTTGGTCGGCATGAACCGATCGTTTCGCTTGTCGTATTCGAGCGAGCCTGTGATCGTCGAGGCCATTCCGTTTGGATAGCCGAGCCACGGCTGCGAGGGATTGGTAGGAAAAATTGTCGGGTCGCCGTTGACCGGGTTGAGATCGATTTCGACCGACTCAAATTTGTAGCGAACGAAGCCCCGCAGATAAGGAAGCAATGGATGACCGATACGCAAGTCTGCGCCGGTTTTTTGCTCGTTATAGGCAAGCAGAATTCTGTTCGAAGCGTAGATGTCACCGCCAACGGACCACAAGCTGTCGTAGAAATATGGCTCAGTGAAGTTGATATTGAAATTTGACATGTTTGAGCTCAAGTCAATTTGCACACCGAGCTTCTGACCGCGGCCGAATAAATTTATTTGGTTGACTTGACCGTTGAAAATAAACTGCGAGTAGGTCGAGTACCCGGCACCGACCTGAATCGTACCGGTGTTGCGTTCCTTCACAACAATGTCGATATCCATGAGATCCTGATTATCAGTGGGCGTTTTCGAATTGAAGTTAACTTCTTCAAAATAGCCGAGGCGCTTGACGTTTTCGATCGACTCACGCTTGCGCGTTTCGTTATAGAGCTCTCCTTCGCGAACTGTGAGTTCACGACGCACCACTTTATCACGCGTGCGGGAGTTACCCACGACGTTGATGCGGCCAAAGTACACTTTGTTGCCTTTGTCGATTTCAAAGGTGATGTCGATTTCGCGATCTTTTTCTCGAATGCGCGTGCGGGGAATGATGTTGGCATAGGCGTAGCCCAAGTCACCATACTTGGCTTGCAGCGTACGCAAGTCTTTCAGCAGAGTTTCGTGTACGTACCAACCGCCGTTGGTTTTTTCTTTGTTGTTGATCTCGATTGACTTATAGAGATCGTCTTTGTCAAAGAGCAGATCACCTGCAAAATCGACGGTGCCAACTTTGAAACGTTCGCCTTCGTCGATCCGGATCGTGATGTAAATACCTTTTTTGTCAGGTGTCACATAAACCTGTGGTCGATCAATTTTGACTTGAACGTAGCCTTCATTAAAATAGCTGTAGTTGAGAACCTGAATGTCGTGGTCGAAGGCATCTTGTTTGTAGGCGCCGGAACCTGAAACGAAACTAAAGAAGCCACCTTCCTGAGTGGCCATGACGCCCTTAAGGCGCGCATCGAGAAGATTCTTGTTTCCCAAGAACGTGATGCGCTTGACCTTCACTTTGTCGTTTTCTTGAATGTCGAAGATGATCTTGACGCTATCGCCTTCGATCATGGGCTCAACGCGGGTCGTGACTTTCGCGAGGAAGAAACCCTTATCCTCGTAGAGCTTTTGCAACTTTTCAGTCGCATCGTGCACCTTGCTCATGTTGAGAATTTCAAAGGGCTTAAGACCGGTCGCTTCCTTTAAGTCATCAGTTTCAACCTCGTGGTTACCACTGAAATGAACCTCCGCTAAGGACGGCTTCTCGACAACTGTGTACAAAAGAGTGGCGTCACTGCCGTTGATCGTACGATCAACTCGCACGTCGTAGAAGTATCCAGATTTAAAGAGCGCCTCGACGTCTTGTCTCACCCGCTCAGCAGAATACGGCGCATCGATTTTGCTCACTAAACGCGCGGTGATCGCGTCGGTTTCAATTTTCTTGTTGCCCTTGATCTCAATTTTGGTGATGCGAAGACTCGTGTCCGTGATCGCCGCTGGCGCCGGTGTCGGAGTCGCAGAATGCACGACGGCCGGCGGCACCGCTTTGGCTTTATGGCGTGTCGCAGGCTCGCGGGCCTGATCACTCGCCGACTGCTGGTCACTCACGGCGAGAGCCGTTGAAAGCCATAGGCTAACCGTGAGCAAGATGATAAATGCTCGATGTTTATCCGACAGTTTCAGTCTCAGTTCCTAACTTCGCTCTCAGCAGAGGCACCGAAAAACATGCAAAAGATTAGTAGTTTTAAATAGTTATCAAAATTAAGCGGCAAGACTATTACGAAACCAAAGCGTTGTCAAAATCGATTGTTTGCGTTCGCTCCGCAGGCAGCGAATTTATAAGTTGAAGTGACGGTCCAAACGGGTTGAAGCTTTGGGCTAGAATTCTTCGTGCTGACCTGTTTTTGATGTCGGCATGCGCCAAAGGATCAAAAAATGCATTAATGCGTTAGAATGCTGAAAGTTGGTCTTTTGAAAGTGAAAGTGGGGCGATGATCTTTTTGTCGCGTTTTCAGATTGGTTTCCGTAATGTTCTGCGAAATCGCCGGAGAACGGCGCTCAACGTTCTCATGATCGCCGGCGGAATCATGGCGATCGTGATCTTTCGCGGCCTCGCCCACAATATTCTGCAGCAGCTACAAAACATCACCATTCAATCGCAGTACGGGCACCTGCAAATTGCCTCGGATAAAACTTGGAATCCACGCGCCGGTGAAACTCCCGAAGATCGGGCTTTCGCGCCCGACAGTAAATTAATGGATTCAGTTTCAGCGCTTCCGGCTGTCGATTTTATCTCGCCTCGCAACTCGTTTTACGGACTTTTAAACGACGGCGTCCAATCCATTAGTGTCATGGGAATCGGCTTGGACCCGGGTCGCGAACATCAATTTTTGGAAAATCTCCCGATCACATCAGGGCGAAACTTCGACAAATCTCCCGGATTTCAAATCGTGATTGGCGCAGGTCTACAGACACAGCTTGACGTCAAGGTCGGAAAGTCATTGACGATCTTGACCTACACCTATGACGGCTCAGTCAACGCCATCGACGCAGAAGTCATCGGCATATTTAAAACCGGTTTTGTCGAACTCGACAATACGACGTTCTACGCGCCGATTTCTCTCGTCCATAAATTACTCGACACAGACCTAGTAGAACGATTCATCGTACTACTCAAAAGCACAGATGCGACCGATGCCACCAACTTGGCGATTAAAAAAGTCCTGCCGCCGGGACTTGAGTCGCGCACCTGGGTGGAGCTCTCGCTCTATTATCGCCAAATCGCCAGTTACTCGAAGTTCATTCAGAATTTTGCAGATAGCATTTTGTTTTCGCTCGTGCTTTTAGCCATTGCAAGTACGGTCGGAATGTCGATCTCCGAAAGAACCGGCGAAATTGGCACAGTTCGCGCGATCGGCGATACCCAAACCGACGTGTTTGTTCAATTCTTATCTGAGGGTCTAATACTTGGGATAATAGGCGGGGCATGCGGCTGCGTGTTGGGGGTAATCGGCTCTCACTTTCTGAGCGCCCTCAAGATTCCAATCGACATTCCAGGTTCTGTCGGCGCCATGCCCATTCAGATTGACTTCGTTCTGACGGCCTACGTAGGTTCTTTTATCGCGAGCTGCTTTGTCGCAATCGCCGCCACGCTCATTCCCGCCTACCGCGCGTCTAAAATGAACATTGTCGGTGCCTTGAGACAAAATATTTGATGCAAATCAACCCAGGTTTTCTTTATTGAATGCTTGATCAGGTATATTGACTTTTTTCTGCTCCGAATAAATCAAGACGGACTGGTGTTCTTTATTTAAAGCATCGGTGAATTTGACCTCCGTAATCGTAAGCTTTCCCAATATCTTTTTGGGCTTCAGGTAAACACCCTCTTTCAACGCCTTTCCGCTCACTGCATAGAAAATCGCTCGAACCGGTAAAAAATCTTTTTCACTGACCCAGTAATCGATCTTTTCGTAGGTGACACTTGAACGATTCGCCGAAAGCTTGAGGTGAAACACCGGCTCGTCCTCAATTTTTTCATGACCCTCGAGGGTAGCATCATAGTCATCCTGCAGATTCGTGCTCACCAAATCCCCGTTGGCAATTTCGCCGGTCAATCTTTGCTGACGGCTCACGCGTACCGGTCGTTTCGTATCGGGCGTATACAACCATAAATCATCTTTTTCCATCAATAGTTTTCGGCCGCGTTGGCGCTCAGGATAAATCGTTTCGCAAAGAGCTGCGGCTTCGCGGCGCTCGCTGCGACTCAACACCTTGTACCGAGTATCATGAGTGAGTTTGCTGCCATTGTATTCATGGACTGTGGCTAAAAAAGAAATCATTCCCTCTGGCATTCGGTGCGAATCAGCACGTCGGACAATTTCATGGGGACTCAGCTTGGCTTCGTCAGCAAGAGCAAAAGGGCCCTGCAGGTTGAAAGCGAGAGCCAGCAAAACTAAGGCAGTTGTCATACTTGTCCCGACCATATTCACTCCATCCATTTGGCAGACGCTAAAATATTCAATCGCTAACGCCAGTTCGATCAAAAAGCTCAGTTCTTTTCAGGATCCCACAAACCGTCGCGCATCCGCAAAACTCGAGGAAATTGCGTGGCAAACGCAAGGTCATGGGTCACTACGACAAGAGTCAAATTCATTTGCTCTTTGAGTTCGAAAAACAATTTTTGAATTTTCGCGGCATTCAAGGTGTCGAGATTTCCAGTCGGCTCATCGGCAAAAAGAATTTCCGGCTTTCGCACCAAGGCCCGCGCGATCGCCACTCGCTGCTGCTCGCCTCCGCTCATCTCTGATGGAAAATGCTCGAGACGATCACTTAAGCCCAGACGATCCAGCAAGAGTTCAGACTCTTTCCGCGCCTCGCGGGGTGAAAGCCCACCGATGCGGCAAGGCATCATGACGTTTTCAAGAGCGGTAAACTCGCTCATTAAGTGGTGGAACTGAAAAACGAATCCCATCGCTTTATTGCGAAAATCAGCGAGGCGCTCGTCGCTTTCGCGAGTAAGATCGATGCCCTTGAAATAAACTTTGCCGAGCGTCGGCCGGTCCAACGTGCCAAGAATATGCAGGAGCGTGCTTTTGCCGGCGCCCGACGAGCCAACGATGCAAACGGCTTCGCTCGCGCGAATATTGAGATCAACCCCGCGCAGCACCTCAAGACGAGAGGCGCCCATCGGATAGGATTTGGTCACGCACGAAGCCGAGATCAAGTTACTCATAACGCAACCCCTCTACTGGATCCAAGCTTGCTCCCCTTCGGGCCGGAACGAGCGTCGAAAGCAGACAAATCAGTGTCGCCGCCCCAACAATCGCCGCCCCATCCCAGAAACGGAGCTCAATTCCGACGTGATCGAGTCGATAAGCTTCAACGGGCAGAAGGACGACAAACTTCTGTATGATCACAAACGCGACACCCAGGATCACTCCGAGAATCAAACCTAAAACTGTTCCGACGACGCCGAAAAATAATCCTTGATAGATAAAAACTCGCGCTACATCTTTGCGCGAAAATCCCATCGCCCTCAGGATACTGATGTCACCGTAGCGTTGCAAAACACTCACGAAGAGCCCCGACGAAATATTGAAACATGCGGCGATCACCATAATGAGGATCACAAAAAAGATCGCCAGTCGTTCAATGTTAATGGCCTGAAAGAGATTTTTATTCACCTCGGTCCAATCCATCGTCCAAAACTGCGGACCTAGCTTTCTCTGCAGGCGAAAAGCGACGTCGTGAGCTTTATTTGCTTCTTTAAGTCGAATACGAATTCCGCTGAAATTCTCGCCGACGCCCGCAAACTTCTGGGCTGAATGTAAATCCGTTAAAATTGTGCGCTCGTCGTACTCGGCTTTTCCGAGATCGAGAATTCCTGCCAAATTGTAGGTTTGGATTTTCGGTTGAAAACTCGTCGAGTCGCTCTTTGTCACTGTCGGAATCACAACCTTAAACGGCTCACCGATTTTAAGCTTATATTTCTTCGCTAGCGCTTTTCCGACCAAGGCCGACGGAAGGTTGCCCTTCGGTTCGAACGTGAAGGTACCCTGAATCAAGCGGCTGCGGATATTCAACACTTTTTCGACGCTCTTTGAATCAATTCCCTGCACAAGCACGCCCGACAACTGCCCGCCGCCGACAATCATGCCTTCGATGTCGACAAATGGCGTGAAGGATTCAGCTTCGGGTGCAATTTGTTTGATGTCAGATAGAATCGCTTCTACGTTTTGCGTTTTTTCGCCTCGGCGCACGAGCTGAATGTGTCCGAACACGTCGATGATCGCAGTTCTCAGCGTCGCTTCATAACCGCTCACCACCGCCATTGCCACGGTCAGACAGGCCACACCGACCGCCATACCCACGAGCGAGAGCATCGCCGGCAGTGTCAGCAGCTGCCGACCGGCCGTCACGAACCTGGTGGCCAGCCAAAGTTGAAACTGAGTGCGAGAGGTGATCAAAGATCGTCCCCGCTCGACGAACCCGAAACGTTACGTGGCTTTTCTCCGCCGCGCAAATAAGCATAAATGAAATCATCCAGCCCCCCATCCATAACGGATTGCACTTGGCTGGTCTCGAATTGAGTTCGGTGATCTTTGACCAACTGATAGGGATGCATGACGTAGGAGCGAATCTGCGAGCCCCATTCGTTGGCTTTCTTGGTTGAGTTCAGAACGTCCTTTTCGGCGTTTTGCCGCTCGACTTCTTTTTCGTACAGGGCCGCCTTCAACATCTTCATAGCTTGATCGCGGTTGGCGTGCTGCGAACGTTGGTTCTGACATTGCACAACGATACCGGAGGGAAGGTGGCGCATGCGAACCGCCGAATCAGTCTTGTTGACGTGCTGTCCGCCCGCGCCACTCGAACGGTAGGTTTCGACCACGATGTCGACCGGATTGACTTCGATATTGATATCATCGTCAACTTCCGCCCAAGCGAACACGCTGGCAAAGCTCGTGTGCCTGCGGGCATTGGAGTCGTACGGAGAAATTCTCACCAGACGGTGCACGCCGCTTTCGGCCTTGAGATAGCCATACGCATATGGCCCCTGGATGAGGAGCGTCGCCGATTTAATTCCAGCGCTATCACCCGCGTTGTATTCCATGGTTTCCATTTTGTAGCCATGCTGATCGGCGTAGCGCATGTACATGCGGTAAAGCATGTCGGCCCAATCCTGCGCTTCGGTTCCACCGGCGCCAGCGTTGATCGAAAGATACGTGCCGTTGCCGTCAAGGTCGCCCGAGAGCATTTTCTTAATTTCGAGCTCATGGACGAGGGTTTCGAGCTGGGCGGTTTCAGCTTTGCTCTCTTCGAACGTCGCTTCATCCGTTGCCTCGAGAGCCATTTCAAGTAGTGTTTTGGCGTCTTCCACGCGCGAATGAAGTTCACGCCAGGATCCCAATGCTTTCTCGAGGAGCGCTTTTTCTTTGTTGAGCTTTTGCATCTCAGTCGGCTTGTTCCAGATGTCGGGGTTTTCCGACTGCATGGCGAGCTCGGCGAGCCTTTTTTCCTTTACAGGGATGTCAAAGATACCCCCGAAGTTCGGAGGACTTAGCAGACAGCGAATTGAGTCGAGATTTGATGTCGGATGATTCTGTGACGAGACCCATGTTCTCTTCCCTTTTTTTGCCTTTTTGCCGGCTCTTTGTCGGCTACTTGTCGGCTACTTGTCGGCTACTTTTAGAGCTGCGCGATGCTTATCGTTAGCATTGTTCGGCGGGATGACACAAGGGCATGGGCCTCGTTATTGGGCGCGTCACGAAAGCAAGGAGCGATAATTGAAGGAGCACTCGTGCAGAATACGCCTGCACAAAAAGCGGTGCGTGTAAGTCTCAATCGTCAGACTGCTTTTTTCCGAATTCAAGGAGCTCGGCAAAAACCCGATCCTGAAGATCGTACATCTTTTTGGCATTTGCGGGTGCACTCTCGTGATCGTACCCAAGCAGGTGCAAAAGACCGTGGAGGATGAGATGACCAAATTCCTCGCGCACTAAAAGCCCGTGCTCCTTGGCTTGACGTGAAACCACGGTGGGACAAAGCACGAGTTCTCCGATGATGTTCGGAGCGGTGGAAGCAAAACTCAAAACATCGGTCGGATAATCATGGCCGCGAAATGTCGAATTGATTCGACGGGCCTCTTTCACGTCGAGAAACGCGACGACTAGTTCGGTGTCTTTTAAACGTCCAGAATCTTTAATTTCAGAAACCAGCAGACGGACCATCTCCTGAACCCATCGTTCAATGAACTTCTGGGGTACAGCGACGCCCGATTTATTGATGAGATTAAGAGTTACTCCCGTAGGTTTTGTAGATTTGCTCATGACTTTGATCCAGGTCCAGGAATAACGTTCGTAGCCTGTGCGCCGCCGGTCGCGACTGCCGGAGAAGTGCGCCGTTGTCCGCCGGTCGAGCCACCGCCAGAACCGCCACCTAATGCGCCACTAGCCGACGCAACAGGCGCTTCGCTCGCACCACCACCCGCCTTGCGCGGATAATCGATTCTCTGATGGTAAATTCCATTGAGAACTTTGATAAACGATTCTTCGATGACTGAAAGATCGCGCAACGTCAAATTGCATTGTTCTAGTTGCCCGTCCATGAATTTGCGCTGGATAATATTTTTCACGATGTTTTGCAAACGAATCGGCGTTGGTTCATCCAGGGAGCGTGAAGCCGCTTCGATCGAATCAGCCAGCATGATGAGCGCGGCCTCGCGAAACTGCGGCTTAGGTCCTGGGTACCGAAAGTCTTCTTCAGAAACTTCATCGATGTCGGCATTTTGCATTTCAAGCGCGCGATTGTAAAAGAACGCAATCAGCGTCGTGCCGTGATGCTGAACGATTCCGTCTATGATCGGCGCGCCCAGCTTGTATTGAAGTCCGAGCTCAACTCCATCTTTAACGTGGGCGATGAGGATGGTCTTCGACATATGCGGCGAAAGATGGTCGTGTGGGTTTTGCCCGGACTTTTGATTTTCAATG